>NZ_JBFRXP010000011.1:0-98558 GCF_041146875.1 Acidithiobacillus sp. IBUN Pt1247-S3
TGATCGCCGTGGGAACCTTCCGGCAGTCACGCTATGCAGCCAGAATCGCCCTGCCCGTGCCCACAATGCGCCGCAACGCAAAGGTAATCGCGGAAATTGGGGGGAACTAGGGCCTTGGCGTCCGTGGGATTGATCAACAACGCGTTGACCTTACGGGCGATGAGGGTATCGACCTGATTGGATTGCGTGGCTGAATTATTGTTGCCATTTTCAACGAGAAGTTGCACCCCCAGTTTTTTTGCCTCGGCTTCAGCACCACCTTTTATGCTGGCAAAATACGGGGTCATGGCCGAGAGCAGCAGGCCGAAGGTGTACTGTGGTGCGGCAGCGGCTGTGCCGAGCAGGCTGAGACTGCTGAGGGCGGCAAGGATTAGGGCAGCGGGTTTTTTGGCTTTCATGACGGGTCCTCCGTGTGCGGGGTGTGGGAAGTAAGAAATTGCTCGATGTCTGGTTGATAAGGGAGAGCGTCTTGGGCTCCCACTACGGTTGCGGTGAGGGCCGCGGCGGCGTTGGCACGACGGGCGGCGGCGGATAGCGATGCCTTGGCTGCCAGGCTCGCGACGAAGACCCCGGCAAAGGCATCGCCGCAACCAGTGCTGTCGGTGACCGTTACCGAGTAGGCGGGCAGTTGCGCACTCTCTGCGCCGCTGGCCCAAACCAGTCCATGCTCCCCTAGGGTAATCACCGCGCCCATGCGCGTGCGCGCCAGTTCTTTGGCCGCGGGTAATGCCGTGTCTGGGCGTACTTCTTGGCCAAGAATCTGCGCTGCCTCTTGGGCGTTGATGAGGAGAATATCGCTAAGAGCAAGAAGCTCCGCAGAAAGGCCCTGCACCGGTGAGGCATTGAGCACAAAAGGGATCCTTTTCGCTCGGCAAATTTGCGCGGCAGCCAGGACCAGTTGTGGGTCTACTTCGAGTTGTGCCAACACATAGCTCGCATCCCGCAGCTGCCACGGGAGATCATGATCGAAGTGATCGCGGTTGGCGCCAGGGTAGATGGTGATCCGGTTTTCGCCGGAGTCTTCCAGCAGAATACAGGCGGAACCCGTTGGTAATAGGCTACGCAGGACACCGCCCAGGTCGATTCCTTCTGCTGCCAGTGCCCGATAGAGGCGGTCCCCCTGCTCGTCTTGCCCGAGCTGAGCAATGAGCCGGACCTCTGCGCCCGCGCGCCGCGCCGCCACGGCCTGATTCGCACCCTTGCCACCATGATGCAGACTGAAGCTGCGCGCAATTCGTGTCTCTCCTGGCCCGGGAACTTGGTCCAGTTGGAACAGCAGGTCAATATTGCAACTACCAATAACGACTAATATTTTGCGCAGCGCCGAAAAGTGGGCACAAAGACGTTACCCTGATGAATCCCCAGCATTCTGGTTTCTCCGTCATTATTGTCTAATGTTTTAATAACTGTTTAGGTATAGGTCACGGAAAAGCGCTGCGCAAGGAAGTTTTTCTTAGAAAAATTTAATGAGGATTTTCTTTTTTATAAAAATATTCGAAGAAGATGATAGATTATTTTTGTGTTTGGAGCGATTCAGAAAAAACCTTTTGGTAGATCTCCTGCGCGAAGCTGCTGGCCTCCGGCGCACCAGGAAGCAATTGAAAGGGCGCGTTTCCTTGTTCTCCAGAGGCTCGTAAAAATAGAATATTCTCATGTTCTTTATCAAATAATTCCTTGGCAAAGCTGTATAGATGGGTGACAAAAACCACCCGAATCCCGGCGTCGCGCAGCGCCAAGGTTATTTGCCGCGCAACTTCCGAGCCTTCCTGCTCATTCGTCGCCGCAAAGGATTCATTGAACAGCATCATCACCCCCGGCCGCAGTTGCGGAACCATGTTGTGCATGCGTTGTAGCTCTTCGGCAAATTTTCCCCGTCGTAGGCTGGCATCCTCTTCTTGCTGAAAATGGCTGAACACCGCCCCACAGAGGGCAGTACGCATTTCTACTGCAAAACCATAGAGACCACTTTCCGCCCAGAGCTGCGCGATGCCGATGGCGCGCAGCAGTGTCGATTTGCCGCCGCGATTTGCGCCGGTGATGAGTACCAATTTCTTATCCAGGGCATGGATGTCGTTGCCCACGGTCGCTTCCCCGCGCAGGGGTAAGAGCGGCGAGTAGAGACCGCTCGCGTCTAGTAGGCCGCCTTCTTCCTGCAGTTCCGGCAGGCTACAGGGCATGCCCTGCCGTTGTAATTTTTGGTAGAGGGTATGCGCTGCGAGATAAAAATGCAGCTCATCACGCAATAGGCGAAAAAACTGGAGAACGCGTGCGACGGCATCATCCAGAACCCGCGCCGTCTGGGTCAGGAGACGCTCACGTAGTTTGCCGAGCGCAGTTTGTCCCGCCTCATCACGGTCGGCAATGCTAAAGCCGGCATCTTCGCCAGTGGCATGCCAGACCCTTCCCAGCCAGCTCCCGTTGGCAACGCCGCCATGCAGCACTGACGCAGTACAGCGACCCAGGGCATCCACGGTCGCTGCACTGCGCAGCCCCGCATCCAACTGCAAGGCGGCTAGAGCCTCGTGTGCCGCACGGAGAAATTCCGCATCAATCTCTTTTTGCAAATTGGAAAATAACTTTCGCAGGGCCTCTGAGTGGAAGCTATCGCTGCCGCTACTACCCAAATCGCGCAGAGCTTGCAATTGCTTGATTAGCTCCCGCATGAGTGCGGTGTTGGCGCGTAGGCGTCGGCTGGGGGACTTACTGAACAGCCAAAACTGATGACTTTGTCCGGGCAAGGCAAGACTGGTCTCGGCAAGAGTAAAGATCGCCTGCGCACGCGTGGGCTGGGCGCACAGGTCGGCAAATACCGCCTGCCGATAGCGTACTGTCGCGTTGTCGCGACAAGGCCAGCGCAGGACCACCCGCTGCACAATCTCGCGACGGCCCTCGTCACCCTCGGCCATGGCGTCGAAGAGTGGAGCGAGTCCGAGATCTTCGATCAAGTTTTTCTCCTGCGCCGCTGCCGCTAGCGCAGGAAGACTTTGTTTCGGATCAAGAAGATGGGGAAGCATGGCGTATCCTTTCCACGAGCTTCTGGTAGTCGAGGCCGTATTTTTTGGCCAGAGACAGGGCGTGCGCCAGACCATCGGCTGGTTCGCGCAGCAGTCGGAAGCTGCGCCTTTCCTGATCTTCTTTCGCTACGGTACTCAGAATGCTGATGATGTCTGCGCCGGCGCGACTGAGTTCCTCGAGAAAACTGACCCAGAGTACCAACACGTCCAAATGCCGCAGACGCTCTAGCAACTCCTGGCTGAGGAAACGCGCGTCCGCCAGGGTGGTGGAGTGAAAAAGCTCGTTGAGAATAAAGATACTGCGTGGAGTCGCGTGTTGCAGGTTTTTGTGTAGTCGGCGTAAATCGGCCTCGAGCTTGCTACGCCCGGTGTTGGCGTCCTCGTGGCGTTCGAACTGGGTATAAATGGCATCACAAACGAAGATCTCTGCATGGCGTGCCGGCACCGGCAGACCGATTCCGGCAAGATAATGTAATTGACCAAAGCAGCGGGCATAGGTGGTTTTACCCCCCTGATTGGGTCCGCTAACGAGCAGGATGCGTTCGTTTCCGCGCAATTCGATGTCATTCAGTACCAGGGCTTGCCCTTGCTCCTGGCGCAAGCTCTGCGCCAGTGCCAGGTCGTAGGCGTCTGCGGCGAGGGTACGCTTTTCCGCATCGCACAGCTCCGGGATGCAGTTTGGCAGGCCGTTTGCCTGCAAGGGCGCGAGATAATCCAGATAAGCAAGGTAAAAGTGGATCTCGCGTTCCCAGTGCAAAAGCGGCGCGAAGACAAAGGGATAGCGGCCAATATCCAGCGCGGGGACAGTGGCCTGCGCGGTCTTCTCGCCCGGCTGCACCCAGCGCTCGGTAAAGCTCGCCAGGCGCGCGAAAGTTTCGGGGTAGAGTTCGGCAACGGCATCGAGCACCCGCGCCTCCACCGGATCGAGGTCCATTTGGCCACTTACTTCCTCGTCTCGCGCTTGCTCTGCGCTTGGCTCCGCAGCCAGAAAACGAGAAAAACAGTTGGCAATTTCCGCGTCTACATTGCGTTCCTGCCGCTGTCGCCAAAGACTCAGGTGGCTGCCGGAAATTTGCAGATCATAGCCCAGGGTATCCAGTTCGTCGCGCAATGTTGCTGCCGTAGCATGCAACTCCTGCCTTTGCGGCGCTTTCCACTCGCTGCGTACCGCCTCGCATACGGCGCGCAGCGCCGGAGACTGTGGGCTGCTTAGCGCGAAAGAATTGGTCAGGCTGCAGAGGGCTTGGTGATAGGTACAAATAATGCCGAGGAAAACGCGCTGCCGTTGTCGTTGGTGATACAACTGTCGCGCAAGGTCTACTTGGCGGCGTAAGCCTCGCATGTCCTGGGCAAAACTGCTCCAAGCTTCGTGTTGCATCGGATCGAGAAGATCGCGCAGTACGGCGTGACGATGGCGAATGACCGCCGCATTACCGGGAAACGCTTGATACCAGTCGGCGAGCGCATAGTCGGTTACCGCTGCGCAAACGGCATCGATGATCTCTTGTATGTGGAGATCGGTAAAAATCGCCCTGGCAGGCTTGGGGATCTGTTTTGCCTCTCCTTCGGGCCAGAGCAGGTTTGTTCTTGTGTCTGCCATCAGTGTTCCACTTTGCGCCAAAGCCATCGCCTTTCAGTATAGGACAAGGTTCGCGGTTACCAGGTCAGAGGAAATCGACAGCGGTCGGGATGCCTCCCGTTGTTTCCCGCGAGGCTAGACAAGTTTTATTCATGTATTATTTACCAGAGAGTATTTTAAATAATATTCTCTCGTTATTTGTAACTGAATGTAATTTTGTTACGCTACGTTACAAAAAAATATTTGCCCAATTTTACCGAAAAAACTATTATTATTTTTGCTCATAAGATGAATAATATGATAGATATATTATCATATTCTAATTCACTTTGCGAGCGCGGATTTGAAAAACTCGATAAATGAGGAGTTGATCATGAATTGGAAAAAAGTAACTTTAGCCGTAGCAACAGCAAGCCTCATGCCGGCCACGGCTTTTGCCGTGACTATACCGATGGATCCACAAAATAATACGTTGGATCCGCAAAGCCCTTATGCAACACTCTATTTGTCGCAAAATACGCCAAGTGCTGAGAATCAGGTAGGACCAGATTCCTGGACGCATGCTTATGGAAATCCGCAGCACAATGCGGCATTCCCCGTGGCAAAAAATGCTCCGGCCTGGGTGCGCCAGGGTGTGCGATGGAATTTTCCCGAGGCGCGGGCATGGCCGCTCAACGATAACCATCCCTACGGCGAGAAAGTCGATGGTTTGAAAGAGGCGCTGCCTGTTCAGACGCAATTTTATGGCAACGCTCTGGGTGTTTCTGTGGTCCGTGGTGTGGTTTATGCAGAAAGTGACGACATGTTTGCCTATGCGATCAACGCGCAAACCGGTAAATTGATCTGGCGTGCAAGCCCAGTAGCCAATAATCTGATGGGAAATCCCCTTGTGGTTGGTAATCACGTCTATTTGTCTGCCGGAAGCGTGTCTTTCAATTTTGAAAACGTAATGACGTATGCCAAAGACCCTCAAAAAGCGGGGAGAGGAAAAGACATCAGCTATAATGGTGTGTTCTGTCTGAACCGCAATACAGGTAAATTGGTATGGAGTTTCAAGACCGCCGGTGACGCGATGCCCACCCCGGCATATGCAGAGCATTCCTTGTTCATCAGTACCGGCGACGGGAATATTTACCGAATTTCAGCGGCAGACGGAAAGCAGGAGTGGAAAACCCATGTGGGTGGTATTGCGAACATGTCTAGCCCGGTGGTGATGGATGGTCGCGTATACGTGTCTATGTCGGTCATTCCTGGCTTGTATGCATTGAATATCCACACCGGCAAGGTGGATTGGAAAGGCGAAATTCCCGGCGCGGTAAATACCGGCATGGGAGACGTGTCGCCGGCCGCTGCGAAGGGCATTGTCGTCATGGATACCGTTGCCGATCCCAAGGTCGTTGATGGTAAGCCCACAATGGAAACCATCGTGCGCGCCTTTAACGGAAAAACCGGGCAGGTGTTATGGACAGTAAATTTAGGGCGTGGTCCAAAAATCCCCGCATTTAAGGGTGGTGTACCGATGATCCACGGCGATACCGTGTACGTGGGGACCCCGGTAACGTCAGATTACACTGCGATGAACCTGCACACCGGTAAAGTGCAGTGGAGCTGGAAGGTTCCCAATCCAGGGCCCGCAGGTGCCGGCAGAGGGGCGCCGACGTTCTATCAAGGAATCCTCTATATTTCTACTGGTCCTGATATTTATGCGGTGCAAGCCGACGATGGCCAGCTTATCCATAGCTATCATGTCGGGGGACGTTTTGGGATTGTTAACCCGACGATTGTTGGTGGCACCATGTATCTTGGAAATTCGTGGGATTGGGTGAACGCGGTACCGGTGAAAGACGTCAATCCTCAGTTTAACTAAACGTATTTATGAATTATATTGGAGGTGTTATGTCGACGACTAGCGAACGACTAGGCGGTATGACTGCCGAGAGCAAACACTTGTGGAGGGTATTGGCAATTGGCATGCTCGCGGTCCGTTTTGTGCAGGGCTGGATCTATTGGGGGGGGGGGTCTCGCCGATTTATTTACGGACCACAAAAGATCAATCCTGCCGGTCACTGGATGGCGTACAAATTTCAAACGGCCATGCCTGGTGCCATTCTTGGCACGAGCCATCTGGTTTCCTTTCTCCTGCATCATTTTGTGTTGTTATATGCTGGAGTGATCATTTTCAGCGCGGTCGAGCTGATCTCTGGCCTCATGTTGATTTCGGGATTCATGACTCGCCTTGCAGCTTTGCTGACACTTGGCCTGTCATTCACTTTGATGCTGCTTTTTGGGTGGCAGGGAGCAACCTGCATCGATGAATGGACGATGGCCGCTTCCAATTTTGGTATGGGTATCAGTCTCTTCCTTCTCGGTGGGGGCGCGTATTCCGTCGACAATTGGCTGCGCAAGCGGAATCCCGCGCTGGTACAGCGAGGCTGGTTTCGCTGGCTTGGCGGGAGTGACCCTCTTCCATTGTCAGATGCGGCCTTCAAAAAACTTGCCCTGTCTCTATTTTGGATTGCTGTGATCTTCATTGTCGCCACCTACTCTTATTATCGCGGCTCAGTGATTACTCCCTTCCATGGTGATCCCACTGGTGTCAAAGTACATCATGTGCAGATGCGTGATCTGAAAATTGCACCGGACGGAAGTGTTACGGTACATATGTATGTGAATGCTGGTACCGCTTCCGTACCTGCGCACATCATTTCAGCGCGCTTGTTGAACTACTCCGGAAAAGTCGTTGAGGTCTGGGATGGCAAACAACTTTCCCATCTAGGAGCAGACAACATTCATAACGATTACGCCTACCAGAAAATCGACCCGGATAAGGTTCTAGGATTGCAGGCGGGATTAGGCGCCGCTGCTACCGTACATCTGCCGGTAAGTGATTCTTCCGGATTTATCGGTAAGGGTACCGGCCCCTATCAGCTACAGATCTTGGGGATAAACGGAAAAAGAATGTCTATTTCCGCGCAGATGGAAGGGTAACAACAGCTCTTCTGCTTACGGCGTTCTCGGTGAGAGCGCCGTTTGGCAGAATCAGGGTAACGCATAACCCCCCTCCGGGAATTTGCGAAAACTGCACACCCCCCCCGTGTTCAGCCAGGACACGATGGCAAATCCGAACCCCCAAGCCACAGCCATGGCTGGAGCTTGCAGTCATTTCTCCGCTATTTAGACTTGCGAGCGTCTGTGCCGGTACCGGAACGCCGTAGTCCCAGAGGCGCAGAGTCAGGCCCTCCGCATGGCATACTCCATGCAACTGCATGCGTCGCCCGGCGTACCGCTGAACATTATCAAACAGAATGCGCATTACGCGCTCCAGAGCCATGGGGCGAGCACTGAAAAATAAATGATTTTTACGGCATATCGCTGTAGAGCACAGTATTTCCAGGCCGTAGCGTTCTTCGGCAATGCTCAACATCTCCGTGAACCAGGGAAAAAATCGCAAAGATTGAAAGTGTTCCCCGTCCTCGCTGCGCACCAAAGCGAGAAATTTACCGATGGTGCTATTCATTTCTTCAATATCTGCCAGCATGGCCTCTCGCTGCGAGCCAGGAGAGCGAAGCGGGGGCGAGTAGTCCCCAGAAGCCAACGCGGTGTACTGCATCCGCCGAAGCGACCGCGTAAGCTGGGAGTGCAGGCGCGTGCTGTGCCGCATGGTTGGCGTCGAGCCATTTGGGAGACGAGTGCACCGACGGCGCCCCAACGAGGGCGTGACGGTGCGCCGATGACCAGGGCGGCTGGGGTCTATTATCTGGTCGGCAGCGCAAGGCCGATCGCGCAACGACGCGCGAAAAGGCTTGCTGAGCACGCCGACTCTCCTGTTCTCATCGGGCCACTTCGACTCTGGAAGATGGATACTCAGCAATAAACGAGACAACGGCGTGCGGAGCTCGTGCGAAATCCCGGTGAGCAGCAGCGTTTGTTCTTCGTGTAGGCGTCGAAGGTCCTTACGCATGGCTAAAATGGCTTGCTCTAAATGGGCTACCTCCAGGGGTCCACCAACGCTGGGCCAAGTCTCTTTATGCTCGAGTATGCCGCCGATGCGCCCCACTTGTTTGGCCAATTGTGCTAAGGGGCGGTTGATGTGTCGCACTGCGAGTAGGGCGCCCAGCAGTGTCACGATTGCGATTACGCCCAGGCGCATGAGCATGAACTCATCATTGCCAAAGCTCATCAGCGGTGATTCGATGCCAAGCCAACGCGCATTTTGCCCAGAACGAATCCACAATATTGTTTGCCCAGAACCATTGGCGCCTACCCGAAGGTCAGCACCCGGCGCTTGCTTGGCGAACGCGTTGGCGGTCTCGCGGAGGAAAAAGCCCGTCGCCGGATGCCCAGGCGCGTCGTTACCAGATCGCCACAGCAGATGATTGTCGGAACTTTTCCATGCCTCGGCGTGACGCAGGCCCATATCCGTTTGCCAGAGCAGTTCGCCGAAACGCTGGGCAGCAGGCAACAGCACGTAGTTGTGAAAAAGAAGATATACACCTGCCTGTCCTAGGAGAAATACGGCGGCGAGCAGCAACATGGTACGAGTCAGGGTACGACGAGGAAAATAACGCGATATCATTGGTCGGGGGCGAAAAACTGATATCCGTAATTACGTACGGTGCGAATAATTTCATTACCCTCCGCCCCGAGGATGCGACGCAGGCGGGAAATATGCATGTCTATACTGCGATCCTCTGCATCCAGGCGGCGCCCACGAGAGATCCACAGCAGTTGTTCGCGGCTAACCGGGCCGCCAGCACGCTCCATGAGTGTGTGCAATAACAGAAAGTCGGCGCGGGAGAGAGGGAGACGCTTGCCCCGAAAACTTATTTCTTGCTGATCTGTTCGCGAGCGAAACGGGCCAATGCAGAGTTCGCTGTCCAAAGCACTGAGAGAACCATTGACGTTTTTGCTGCGTCGCAAAATGGCCCGAACCCGGGCGACCAGTTCGCGCGGATGAAAAGGCTTGGCAAGGTAATCGTCGGCGCCCATCTCTAAACCGATGATACGGTCCAATTCATCACCGCGTGCAGTCAACATAAGGATGGGGAGATCCCAAACCCCCCGCAGGCGACGACAAATAGACAGGCCATCCTCGTGCGGCAGACCGATGTCAAGAATGACGAGATCGATTGGCCGCAGCTGTAAGACCTCTTCAATTCTTTCACTATCCGGTAGGCTCTGCACGATAAAGCCGTATTCTACTAAATGCGCCTCTACCAAGCTGCGCAGGCGCGCGTCATCGTCCACTAACAATATGTCATGCCCGTCCATTAGGCTTGTATTGTAAACCTTCCGGGGAAGCCTGAACAAATTCTGTGGTGTGGCATCTTCTGTAAAATGTGCCCGTCCGTAGAAAAATTCGTTGTGAGTGATTTTAATGATGCTGATGCCAGATAAAATAAAAATATCTGTAAATATGGTTACGTGTGTCATGTTAGATTTTCAGAATATATAAATAGTTTGTTCCGTGCCGAGAAAAATCCTTTGCTATACTGCATTCATAATGATGTTGTAACGCGATAACGCAAATTATAAAAACATCGGGGATTTCAATGGATAATATAAAAGATGTTCTTGTCGTCGGTGGTGGTATTAACGGGGTGGGCATAGCCCGCGATGCGGCCGGACGAGGTCTCTCCGTTACTTTGATCGAGCGGGATGATCTAGCGTCACACACCTCCTCGGCGAGCACCAAGCTGATTCATGGCGGTTTGCGCTATCTCGAGTATTACGAGTTTCATCTTGTACGCGAGGCGCTCATGGAACGCGAACGGCTGCTGCATATCGCGCCGCATATCATCTGGCCGTTGACCTTCGTTTTGCCCGAGGGGCCGCAGAGCCGCGCGGCGTGGAAGCTTCGCGCCGGCCTTTGGCTTTACGACCATCTCGCGCCGCGCCAGAGTCTGCCGGCATCGCGTGCTTTGCGCTTTGACCGACATCCGGCCGGCAAAATCTTACAAGAAAGCAGCCGGCGCGGTTTCAGCTACTCCGATTGTTGGGTGGAGGACAGTCGCTTGGTGGTGCTCAACGCTATGGATGCGCAAGAACGCGGTGCGGAGATTCGCCCGCATACCTCGCTGGCGAAGGCGACAGTGGTCGATGGCCTGTGGCATGCAGAAATCGAGACTGCCGCTGGCAAACCGGAAACCCTGCGCGCGCGTTGTCTTGTCAACGCCGCTGGGCCATGGGTGGGGGAAGTACTGGGCACTGCGCTCGATCTGCATACCCACAAGAGCGTGCGCAAGGTAAAGGGCAGTCACATCATCGTACCGCGCCTCTACGCAGAGGACTTCGCCTTTATCTTGCAAAACCCGGACGGGCGGATCGTCTTTGTGATTCCCTACGAGCACGAATTCAGCCTGATCGGTACGACTGATATCCCCTACGACGGAGATCCAGGCCAGGTGCAGATCAGTCCTGAGGAGACCGCCTACCTCTGTACCAGCGCTTCTCATTACCTGCGCAAACCCGTTGTACCGGCAGATGTAGTACGCAGCTATTCTGGTGTCCGTCCCTTATATGACGATCACGCCGCCAATGCCTCGGCGGTGACCCGAGACTATGTCCTCGACCTCGAAAAAGGCCTGGGCGCACCAGTGCTCTCGGTCTTTGGCGGCAAGATCACCACCTTTCGGCGCTTGGCCGAACATGCCCTGCAACTCCTGGAGCCAGAGCTAGGCAAGACCGCTGGGCAGTCGTGGACGGCGACGGCACCTCTTCCTGGGGGGGATCTACCGAGTGCTGACTTCGGCACGTTTTTCCACCAGTTGCTCGCCCAGCATGCGGGTTTTCCGGCGGCGCTTTTGCATCGCTATGCCCGTGCCTACGGTACCCGCACGGAGCGGATTCTGGCAGGCGCACAGCGCCCGGAAGAGCTAGGCGAAGATCTGGGCGGTGGGCTGTATGAGGCAGAGGTGCAGTATCTCGTCCAGCACGAGTGGGCGCACGCGCCCGAGGACATCCTTTGGCGACGCTCCAAGCTTTCCCTGCATGTACCGACGGGGACCGAGCAACGGTTGCGCCATTATCTGGAGAAGACTGTCAGTAAAAACTGACAAACGAGAGTAGGAGAATACATTATGTCCAACTACGTCGGAGCTATCGATCAGGGAACCACCAGTACTCGATTCATTATTTTTGATCACGCAGGCAAGATTATTTCCCAGGCGCAAAAAGAACACCGGCAGATTTATCCGCAACCGGGTTGGGTCGAGCATGATCCCATGGAGATCCTCAACAACAGCAACGAGATGGTCGGCGCCGCTCTGGCGCGCGCCAATCTCAGCGGCAAAGACCTGTGCGCCGTAGGTATCACCAACCAGCGCGAGACCACCGTGCTATGGGATCGGCACAGTGGCGAACCGCTGGCGCCCGCCATTGTCTGGATGGATACGCGCACCGATCAATTGATGCGCCGCTTTCTGCAAAAACGCGAGCAGGCTTGGTATCGGGAGAAGAGCGGTCTGCCGCTGACGACTTATTTTTCCGTACTCAAGCTACTTTGGCTTCTGGAGAATGTTCCGGGGGCGCGGCGCAAGGCCGAACAGGGTGACGCCTTGTTCGGCAACATCAATACCTGGTTGGCGTGGAACCTCACCGGAGGCAAGGACGGCGGCTTGCACATCACCGACGTCACCAATGCCAGCCGTACCCTGCTCATGGACTTGCGCAACTGCGCTTGGGATGACGATCTGCTCAAAGAGTTCCAGATCCCGCCCGCCTGCTTGCCGAAGATCGTCTCCTCGAGCGAAGTCTATGGCGAAATCCGCACCGCCCCCCTGCATGGTACACCCTTGGCAGGCATGCTCGGTGATCAGCAAGCCGCCTTGGTCGGACAGACCTGCTTTGCCCCGGGCGAGGCCAAAAACACCTATGGTACGGGTTGTTTTTTGCTTATGAACACTGGTACCGAAGCCGTCCAATCCAAGGCCGGGTTGTTGAGTACCGTCGCCTACCGTTTTGGTAAGGAGCCGACCCACTATGCCCTTGAGGGCTCCATCGCCATTGCCGGCGCTCTGATCCAATGGTTGCGCGACAATCTGCACTTCTTTGATGTGGCCGACCAGATTGAGTCGCTGGCACGCAGCGTACCCGACAATGGCGACGTCTACATCGTCCCCGCCTTCGCCGGACTATACGCCCCCTATTGGCGGGAGGATGCGCGGGGGGTGATCGCCGGCCTTACGCGCTTTGCCACCAAGGCCCATCTCGCCCGCGCCGCCCTGGAGTCAGTGGCCTACCAGGTACGTGACGTGGTCGAGGCGATGCAGGTAGATAGTGGCATTCCTCTGCGCGCCTTGCGCAGCGATGGGGGTATGGTGGTCAATGATCTGCTCATGCAATTCCAGGCCGATATGCTTGCCGTGCCGGTGCAACGACCGCGCATCGTCGAGACCACCGCCCTGGGTTCTGCCTATGCGGCGGGCCTAGCTACGGGGCTTTGGCAGAATGTGGAAGATCTCCGCGCCAATTGGGGCATCGATTATGTCTGGGAGCCACAGATGGAGGCCAGCGATCGGGAACGCCTCTATCACTCCTGGAAGAAGGCGGTAACACGTTCTTTTGACTGGGTGGAGGGGGACTGAGATGAGCACACAGATCGCTGCGGGCGTAAAAACGGGTTGGCGTGCGCGCTCTATTTGGGCAGAAATGATCGCCGAGTTTCTTGGCTGTTTTGTCTTGCTGGCTTTTGGGGCTGGCTGTGTCGCGGTGGCGGTAGTTGGTTTGACGGAATCGCATCGTACCTTGGTGATCTTTCAAGGTGCCGGCGGTTGGCTCCTGATCACTTGGGGTTGGGCCATGGCCTTGGCGCATGGGGAAATATTACAGGTACACGAGGATCCCCGTTATGTTCTGCGCAAGGGCGCGCCAATACGCGGGAAAGTGGCTATCATCTCCGGCGGCGGCTCCGGTCATGAGCCCATGCATGCCGGCTTTGTTGGGCGGGGGATGTTGGATGCCGCCTGTCCCGGGGCAATATTCACCAGTCCTACCCCGGACCAGATCACTGCCGCCTCCCTTGCCGCCCATGGCGGCGCGGGAGTTCTGCATCTGGTCAAGAACTACACTGGCGACGTGCTCAACTTTCAAATGGCGGCAGAGATCTTGCAGGCCGAGGGCGTGGCGGTGGAGCAGGTGTTGATTGACGATGACGTTGCGGTCCAGGACTCTCTCTACACGGCTGGGCGGCGTGGCGTGGGGGCAACGGTGTTGGCAGAGAAGATCTGTGGCGCCGCAGCGGCGGAGGGGCTCAAACTCGCCGACTTGGCAGCGCTCGGCAAGCGGGTAAATGCACAAGCCCGTTCCATGGGTCTGGCCCTGGGGCCTTGCCATAACCCGAGTACTGGGCAGGACGGCTTTCAGCTCGGCGACAAGGAAATCGAGTTTGGAGTTGGCATTCACGGCGAGCCGGGACGAGAACGAATCTCCATGGCCACAGCGGACGAGCTGACACGGATGTTGCTGGAACCGATCTTGAGTGATTTACCGTTCCATCCAGGCGATCCCGTGCTACTTTTTGTCGATGGCCTGGGGGCGACGCCGCTGCAGGAACTCTACATCGTCTATCGTGCCGCGGAAGCCGTTCTGGGTGAGCATGGTCTACGGGTCGAGCGGCGTCTGGTGGGGCCATATATGACCAGCCTCGACATGGCCGGGGTGGCGATCACGGTTTTGCGTCTGGAGCCAGATTTGCGGCAATGGTGGGATGCCCCCGTCTGTACTGCCGCGCTGCGCTGGGGCGCCTGAGGAGCTCCTGATGAACTATGACAGCAACGCTTTACTGGCCTGGGTGCTTTGTGTGCAGGCGCGATTGGGCGAGGAGCGTGGCCACCTTGATCGCCTGGATGCGGAGATTGGTGATGGCGATCATGGCAGCAATCTATCGCGCGGCTTCAGTAAGGTAGTGGAAAAGCTGCAGGGGGCGAGTCCGGGCTCGCCCGCCGTCTTGCTGAAAGAGGTAGCAATGACCTTGATCAGTACTGTCGGCGGTGCGTCTGGGCCACTCTATGGCACTTTTTTCCTGGAGGCCGCGAAGGCCATGGGAACGACGGCTTCGTTCAGTCCCGAGGAGCTCGCACGCTGTTTACAGAACGGAATTGCGGGGATACAGCGCCTGGGCAAGGCCAGTGCTGGTGACAAGACCATGCTCGACGCTTTGATTCCTGCTGTCGATGCACTTGCGACACATGGCAGTGCGACGGACGCCGCGCGTTCGGCCGAAGAGGGCCTTGCGGCAACCATTCCACTGCAGGCGCGCAAGGGGCGTGCTAGTTATCTTGGGGTGCGCTCCATCGGCCACGCCGACCCTGGCGCTGCTTCTACTGCTTTGCTCTTTGCCTGTTTGGCAAAGGCGGGTAGTTGACTATGTCCGTTACGGAATCGGTCGCGCTGCTGCTCGTTTCCCACAGCCGCGCCTTGGCCGAGGCAACAGAAACCCTGGTACGGCAAGTGACTCGGGACTCGGTACAGATTGCCCTTGCTGCTGGTGCGGGAGAGGAAGGAGCAGAGCTCGGCACCGATGCGACCCGCATTGTAGCGGCGTTGGAGACGCTTGCGGCGCAGCCCGTGCTGATTCTCATGGATCTGGGCAGTGCACTTCTGAGTGCTCAGATGGCCATGGATTTTCTGCCTAGTGAACGGCGTGCTCAGGTAGCACTTTGCCCGGCACCCTTCGTGGAAGGGGCTCTGGCGGCAACATTGGCCGCACAGGCCGGAGCGCGCCTCAGCGAGGTTGCGCAGGAGGCCAATAATGCGTTGCGGGGTAAGCGGGCAGAGTTCTCAGATCAGGAGGCTGTTCCCGAGGCGACGCGGGAGCTGCACGCGGATGCGCGTATGGCAAAGCGCTGCTACAGCCTGCAAGACCCCGCTGGGTTGCATCTCCGCCCAGCGGCCGAGCTGGTGCGCCTTGCCGGTGAGGCAAGCGAGGATGTCTGGATCGGACGTTCCGGGGCTGAGGCGCTTCTAGCACCAGCCAAAAGTCTCAGCGCATTGCTTGGCCTAGAGTTGCGCCAGGGAGAGGATCTCTGTGTTTATAGCCGGGATGCTCTCAATGCAACGCTGGTGGCGCAGCTGGATGCGCTACTGGGTAGTCCGGCAGCGGAATTGCAGAAAACAAGTCCACACGGGATAGTCCCCGGTTTTGCTGTTGCGTTGTTGACAGAGGTGCAAGGCAACCTGTTGGATTTGCTACCAACGACGGAGACGCCGGTTGCTGATGCCGCAGAACGCATTCGTTTGGCCATGGCCGCAGTGGGCGAAAAAGCGCAGGGGGAGGGAATTCTCGACGCGCAGCGCGCCTTGCTCGCAGATCCGCGCTTGCTGCAGATGGTCGACGCCGAGCTGGCGCGGGGAAAAGGTCCGGCGCACGCTTGGGCAACGGCTGTTGAGGCTCTCGCGCAAGAAATCGAGCGTTTGCGTCAACCGCTCTTGCGCGCCCGCGCCACAGATTGGCGTGATCTTGGCCGGCAGGTATTGCAGCAACTTCTTGGAGTGACCGACGAAAGCGCTCAGACAGTTGGCCCCCGGATACTCTTGGTTGATGAGTTATCGCCGTCTCTGGCGGCCAAACTGGATCCGTCGCTGGTGTTGGGGGTGATTGATCGTAGGGGTGCAAAGAATAGTCATGCCGCCATCCTGTTGCGCGGGGCCGGTATTCCTTACATCATCGACGCGCACTACCCTGCGCTGCGGGCTGGCGTGCGGGTGGCGATGGATGGCGCTTCGGGTGAGATCATCGTTGCCCCGAGCGAGGAGCAGCTGCGGGCGATGCGCGCGCCCTATGGCGAAGTGAAACAACTTGAGCAGCCCGCGGGTTTTGCCGGAATCATCGCCACTGTTGATGGTGCGCAAGTGGAACTCTGGGCAAATGTGGCATCGCCGGCCGAGGCCAGAGAGGCGCAGCGTCTATGCGCCTGCGGCATTGGGCTCTTGCGCACGGAGTTTCTCTACCTTGACCAATGGCAGGTCCCCAGTGAAGAAGAACAAATTCAGCGGCTGCTAGAAATTCTAACGCCGCTGACCGGACGGCGGTCGATCATCCGTCTTCTGGACGCCGGTGCCGACAAGCCCCTTCCTTTTCTCAGGCTGCCCGAGGAAGCGAACCCCGCTCTCGGTTTGCGGGGCATTCGCGCCCTGTTGGCGCGGCCAGATTTTTTACAATCTCAGTTGCGTGCCATTTTGCGGGCGGGTTATGGACTGGACATTGCTGTAATGCTCCCCATGGTTACCAATCCCGAGGAAGTTGACGAACTACGCACTCTGCTGGCGACAGTCCATACGGCACTGTATGCGCAAGGTATTGACCATGCGTGGCCAGTGCCGGTGGGCATTATGGCTGAGGTGCCCGCCATGTTGCTGGAGGGCGCAAGTTTCCGCGGAGTCGCGGATTTTGTGTCGGTTGGCACAAATGACCTCACCCAGTATGTACTGGCGGCAGATCGTGGAGATGATCGGCTGCATGACCTCGGTGGTGCAGGACATCCCGCGATACTCAGTTTGATTCAGCAATTGTTGCGCGATATCGATGTGCCGGTTTCGGTTTGTGGCGAAGCTGCGGGCGATCCACGGCTTGCGCGATCACTGGTGGCGGCAGGCATACGGCGCTTGTCCATGAGCCCGCGCAGCTTTGCTGGGGTGATACAAGAGCTGCGCAACGACGAACCTGAATGAGGGCTGGAAGCTCTCTCCTGATTGCACTCTAAGCGCCTTTTTCCCCGCGCTGACTTTCCACCCTCGTCGCGCTCGCTGTTCAGGACGCGAAGTCTTGCAGGAAGAAGACCTTGGCGGTGCAATTGCCCGATGTAGTGGTTTCACGTGAAACCATGGTTCGATGGCGCATCAAGCCGCCCGGCAGCGGATTTAGTGTTGTTCGGGAAAGAGGATGTTCAGTTCCAAAACCTCAAAGTCGCCGCGCCGTTCCATATGCACGGAGATCTGGTCTTTCTCCACCGGAATGTATTTGCTGATCACGGTCAATAACTCCGCCTGCAGGGCGGGGAGAAAATCGGGGGTGTCGGCGCTACGCTCATGCGCCAGGATGAGCTTGAGACGGTCCTTGGCGACCGTGGCGGTTTTTTTCTTGGAGCCCAGGAAGTAGTCGAGGAAGGACATCTCAACCTCCAAAGAGCCGCTTGAAAAAGCCGCTCTTCTCGGGTTGCACAAAACGCAGCGGCCGCTCCTCGCCGAGAAAGCGTGCGACCACGTCTTCATAGGCGAGAGAGACGTCGCTGCCCTGCATATGGATGGCAGGTATGCCCTGGTTTGACGCCTGGAGAATCACCTCGGACTCAGGAATCACGCCAAGAAGGGGGATACGCAAGAGCTCCTGGACGTCGTCGAGAGAGAGCATCTCGCCGCCCTGTACCCGCTTGGGTGCGTAGCGCGTGAGTAGCAGATGCTCGCGGATGGGTTCTTCGCCCTCCTCGGCGCGTTTGGAGCGGGCGGCGAGGATACCGAGGATGCGATCGGAGTCGCGTACCGAGGACACTTCCGGGTTGGTGACGACAATGGCCGCGTCGGCGTGGTAGAGGGCGCGCAGGGCGCCACTTTCGATTCCCGCCGGAGAGTCGCAAATGATGTAGTCGAATTGGGATTGCAGTTCTTCCATCACTCGCGCTACGCCTTCTGTCGTCAGCGCATCTTTGTCGCGGGTTTGTGATGTGGGCAGGATGTAGAGATTTTCCAGCATCTTGTCGCGAATCAGCGCCTGCTGCAGGCGCGCCTCTCCGTGAATGACGTTGATGAAATCATAAACGACGCGGCGCTCACAACCCATAACCAGATCAAGATTGCGTAAGCCGACATCAAAATCGATGACGACGGTGCGATGACCGCGCTGGGCGAGGCCGCTGGCGAAGGCGGCACTGGTTGTGGTTTTGCCCACCCCCCCTTTGCCGGAGGTGACGACGACGGTTTGGGCCACGATGTTTCTCTCCTCTACTTATCCAAGGCGATTATATGCAAGTGTTCGCCATCAAGGAAAACCTGCGCGGCTTTGCCCCAGAGTGGGTGTTCTGCGTCGAGCGTCATGTAGACCCCGGCGATTGCCACCAGCTCTGCCTCCAGACGCTGGCAAAAGATGCGCGCACCTTCTTCTCCCTGTACGCCTGCCAAGGCACGGCCGCGTAGTGGCCCGTAGACGTGAACATGACCGTCGGCCAGGACTTCGGCGCCAGCGTTTACTGCAGCGAGGCACACCAGATCACCGCCGCGACCATACTGGCGTTGACCCGAGCGCAGGGGGTGTGTCAATACGGTCGCGAGGCTGATACTTGACGCGGCACTTTGCGTGCTAAGGGCAGGAGATGCTGCCTTCGCCTCATTCCCGCGTAGATGCGGTAAGGCATTCGCGGCGGCATCTGCGGCTTGGGTAGGACTGGCATTACGCACACCAATCGGAAAGCAGCCGTTGTCCCGCAGAATACGAAGCCAGTCGCTGAAAGGTAGTGGCCGCGCGGGGTCTAGTTCGGCCAAATCAAGGACCACGGCGGCACCCTGCAAGAGCTGTAGGGCGCTGCCCTGGGCCGCGAGCTCACGCTGCAGGCTATCGGCAGTAGCAACGGTTAGGTGCAAGATGCTGAGGGTGAATACCCCGCCGCTAAAGCGCAGGGTGGATTTTGCCGTCTTGGAAGCGCTCATGTTTCACGTGAAACCAGTCAGGGTTGCTCACGCCGCAGAAGCGGCAGCTTGTCTTTTTTCCCCTTGTATTCCTCTGCGTCGGGCAACGCCGCTTTCTTGCGCAGAATGACCGGCCAGTGGGGGGTAAGCTCGGCATTCAAGGCCGTAAAGTGTTTCTGATCTTCTGGGACCTCATCTTCGGCATAGATGGCGTCAGCCGGGCATTCCGGTATGCAAGCGGCGCAATCGATGCACTCGACCGGATCGATGACGAGAAAGTTCGGCCCTTCATGAAAGCATTCTACGGGACAGACTTCGGCGCAGTCTGTGTATTTGCATTCAATACAATTTTCGGTAACGACATAGGTCATGCATCAAACCTTGGCAGGACTGGGTTTCTTGCGGGTAGCGGCGGGCTTTTTGGCAGTGGTCGCCTTTTTTGCGGTCGTGGAGGACTTTTTGCCGCGCGTGGATTTTTTGGGACTACTTTCGCCTTTTTCGTCTGCTGCCTTGGGTTCCGGAGGCTGATATTCGTGCAGCAATTCCTCAATTTCCGCTGCTTCGGCCTGTTCTGGAAAATGAAAGGCGCACTCTGCCTGCGGGCAAACCAGCTCGTCGCCGCGCCGCTTGGTACTCTTTTTGTATAACACCGGCCACGCACAGCGTGGGCAGGTGCGGGCAACCGGCTCACCCCAAACCGCATACTTGCATTTGGGATAGGTATTACAGGAATAAAAAATCTTACCGTAGCGGCTGCGCTTTTCCACCAGTTCGCCGCTGCCACATTCTGGGCAGGTAACGCCGGTGGACTTGGCGGCGTTCAGGCTCTCCAGATATTTACAGCTGGGATAACCGCTGCAAGAAATGAAACGCCCATAACGCCCCTGGCGATACACCAAAGCCTTGCCACAATCCGGGCAGTCGCGCCCAACTGGCTCTGGGGCCTCGCGCGGTCCATCAATGGGGCGGGCATAGTTGCAGTCGGGATAGCCGCTACAGGAGATGAAGCGTCCATAGCGACCGAGCTTGAGGCGCAGAGGTTTGCCACACTCGGGACAATTCTCGTCTATGGCCTCGCTGGTTGCCTCGGACCGACTGACGTTGGCCTTCTCCTCCAAGCGCTGGTGGAAAGGTTGCCAAAACTCCTTGAGCACCGGCTGCCATTGTTTTTCGCCACGCGAGATGGCATCGAGTTCATCTTCCAGGTTGGCGGTGAAGCCATAGTCTACATATTGGTCAAAATGCTGCACCAGGAATTGGTTGACCACTTCCCCCAAGTCTGTGGGATGAAAGCGACGCTGCTCGACAGCGACGTATTCCCGATTCTGTAGGGTCTGAATGATGCTTGCGTAGGTGGACGGCCGGCCGATGCCGTGGGCTTCCAGGGTTTTGACCAGAGTCGCGTCGCTGTAGCGAGGTGGCGGCTCGGTGAAGTGTTGTTCGGCCTCGAGGCCGTGGAAGATGGGTCGGTCACCAACCTGCATGGCGGGCAACAGGCGCTGCTCGTCATCTTCGTCTTGCTCATCCTTGCCTTCCTGGTACACCACCAGAAAGCCAGGAAAGGTGACAGTGGAACCGTTGGCGCGTAGCTGCCAATGGCCACCGGCCGCAAAATCCACTGCTACCAAGTCCAGTTGCGCGGCGGCCATCTGGCAGGCAACGGCTCGTTTCCAAATCAGGTCATATAAGCGCCACTGGTCCTTGTCCAAGCGTCCCTGCAGGCTGTCGGGATGGTGCCGGATGTCGGTGGGGCGGATCGCCTCATGCGCCTCTTGTGCATTCTTGGCCTTGGTTTTGAAGCGACGCGCTTCTTTGGGCAGATATTCGCCGCCAAAGTGTTGCTGCACGAAGTCACGCAACGCGGCAATCGCATCTTCCGACAGATTCACCGCGTCGGTACGCATGTAGGTGATCAGGCCGACCGTCTCGTTGCCAACACTGATCCCTTCGTACAGTTGCTGCGCTACGCGCATGGTGCGACTGGCATTGAAACCGAGCTTGCGCGATGCCTCCTGCTGCAGGGTCGAGGTGGTAAAGGGCGCTGCTGGTTGCCGCTGCCGTTGCTTACGCTCGACCTTGACGACTTGCAGTGGTTGCTGCGCGAGGTCGGCAAGGATCTCGCTGCGGATCGCCTCTGCGGCCTCTTCATTGGCGATGTCGAACTGTTCGAGTTTTTTCTCTTGCCACTGCGTCAAACGGGCCGGAAAGCGCTTCTCTTCCTGCTCCAGTTGCGCACTCAGGGTCCAGTATTCGCGCGCGACGAAGGCGCGGATCTCGGTCTCACGTTCGCAAACCATGCGTAGCGCTGCACTTTGCACGCGACCGGCGGAGAGGCCGGGGCGCACCTTGCGCCAAAGCAGCGGGGAAAGATTGAAGCCAACGAGGTAATCAAGGGCGCGTCGTGCCTGCTGCGCGTTGACCAGATCCATGGCGATGGCGCGCGGATGGGCGACCGCATCTTTCACAGCGCGGGGGGTAATCTCGTGAAAGACTACCCGCTGTACCGGTTTTCCTTCGAGCAGTTTTTTCTGCCGCAATAGCTCGACGAGATGCCAGGAGATCGCCTCTCCCTCGCGATCCGGGTCAGTGGCGAGCCAGAGCCCATCCGCCTTGCGCAAAGCGCTGGCAATGGCATCGACATGTTTGCTATTGCGCGCGATCTCGGCGTAGCGCATGGCAAAATCGTGTTCGGTATCGACCGCCCCCTCTTTCGGAAGCAGGTCGCGCACATGCCCGTAGGAGGCTAGCACGGCAAAGTCTCCCCCCAGGTACTTCTGGATGGTCTTCGCCTTGGCGGGCGACTCAACAATCAGGAGTTGCGCCATGCGTTAGTGAAGAATGCGTGTGCCGTCGGGGCTGAGGAGCTGGTCCATCCAGTAGCCCTCGGGGCCGTCCTCGTTGACCATCACCAGAAATGCGACCCAGTCGAGGGTCTCTAGATCTGTCTCCTCTAACTCCAGGGCAAGTAGGCGGTCGATGATGCGTTCCCGGATACTACTGTTGATGACGCCGAGATGTTCCCATTCGGCGAGCTGCCCGCGGGCCGCCATGGATAGCTGCAGACTTTCCCAGGGTTGGTAGCTGCGTACCGCAGCGCGGCTATTTTCTGGGCTGTATTCCTCTTCAAAGCCGTCCATCCAGTCGAGCGCGCGCTGGATTCCCTCTTCCGGGTAACCCGCGGCCAGCAACTGTTCCTCGATCTCGCTGTTTTCGTCCTCATCGTCGAGGTGATCGAGCAGGTAGCTGATGATGTCGATGACGTCTTCCATGGTAGACCCCTATTTGGCATCGGGAAGGCGGCAGAAGCGCCCCCCAGGGCAGGAGGCGATATATCCTTGGATTTCCATGTGCAAGAGGATGGACGAAAGCGCCTGTAGCGTCAATCCGCAACGGCTGGCGATCTCCTCGCTGCTCAAGGTCTCCTGCCCCAGGGCGGCCCATACCTGTCGTTCCTGAGCATCCTCGGGTTCGCGCTGCGCCCGCACCATCTGCTGCGTGGCAGCGAAGAGTGGTCCCAGTTCTTCAAGGATATCCTGCGCCGTCTCCACCAGTTTTGCACCGTCGCGAATGAGACGATGCGGTCCGCGGGCCAGCGGGCTGTGGATGGAGCCGGGGATGGCAAAGACCTCGCGTCCCTGCTCCATGGCCAGCCGTGCGGTGATCAGCGAGCCACTGTTCTCCGCGGCCTCAACCACCAGGGTCCCGAGACTCAGACCGCTGATCAGGCGATTGCGGCGGGGAAAGAGCCCGCGATGAATGCGCGTGCCCGGCACTTGTTCGCTAAGGATGAGGCCGGTAGTCAGGATTGAGCGCGCGAGGTCGAGATTTTCGCGCGGGTAGACTAGGTCAGTACCCGTACCCAGAACCGCCACGGTCCCGCTACCTAGCGCCCCCTGATGAGCGGCGGCATCGATGCCAATGGCTAGGCCGCTGACAATTACCAGACCACTGTTGCCCAGCTCTTCGGCAAAGGCACGCGCCGTAGCGCTGCCAACAGGCGTGGGGTTGCGGCTACCAACGATGGCAAAGAGGGGGTCGCGTAGACGTGCCCGCTGGCCGCGCAAAAACAAGGCCATAGGCGGATCGTCAATTTCGCGCAGCAGTGGAGGATAGTCGTCATCCAACCAGGTACAGATGTCCTGTTCCGGGTTCTCCAGCCACTGACGATCGGCATCCGTGAGACAATCCGCAGGATCCCGGCGCAACCATTCCTGGCTCGCCGCCGGCAGTTCTGGATGTCGAGTCGCGAAGCAGGCTGCTGCCGTTCCACACTTCTCCATTAGGATGCGCTGCCGCCGCGGACCTAGCCCCGGACAACGCAGCAGGGCAAGCCAAGCAATGTCTATCAAGGGGTGAGTTGAGCCTCTTTGCGCAGCTTTGCTGGACCGGAGGTAGGGTAATAGATATTGGCGCCGAGCGGAATCCCACGCTTGGCAGAGGTGATAACTGCGTAGGAAACTTCAGGAAAGACACGGAAAATCATTAGGTTGCCAATCTTCTCCGGGGGCAGAGGGAAGTCCTTGCCGGTGACGGCATTTTTGCCCATGCGCGCCGATTCTGCGATCTCCAGCACGTTGCCGGGTTCCAGTTCCGCATTGGCACCCTGATCCAGCACGACCACCTGACCCACCGTCAGCTCCGCGGCGTTATTCATTTTGGCGACGATTTGTGCGGCCACCGCCTTCTTCGGGGCGCTCGGGAAATAATGCGGGGTTGGACTCGAGGTAATGGGCACCAGGCGATCGCCAAGATCGATCTCCCGCCGCGCCGAGACAATGCGAATTTCCGCCTCGCTACCAGTGCGCCGCAACTCCGCAGTGCCCAAATTGACCATGCTGTAGCCTAAGGGCTTGGGATCGGCCAGGCGATGCAGGACCGCACCCATACGCACGATGCTGTAGCGAGTTCCTACGGTCGCTTTGCCGATGCCGCTGACAAAGAGCTTGTCCCCGGCGGTGTAAGCGGGACGCTCGTGCAGCGCAGCGGCGAGGTAGGGCAGCTTCTCATAGTCCTTTTTGCTGGCAATGATCGCCGGGCTGTGCAAAAAGGGCATGATGATGCCGGTATGATAGCTGGGAATGGCGGTTACCTGCAGCTTGGGCTGCAAGGGAATGACCTCGGCGGCAGGCTCGCCGTTGGGCATGCGATATAAAACGATGCGATCACCAGGATAGATCAAATTGGGATTGCGGATCTGCGGATTGGCGCGCCAGATCTTCTGCCACTCCCAGGGGTTTTTGAGAAAATGTGCGGCAATACCCCACAAGGTATCGCCCGGTTGCACAACATAACTGCCTAGCTCTTGGGTACTTGTCGCTGGCTGGGCGAACGCCACAGCAGGGGCGAGAGGGCCCAACAGGGCGCAGGCAATAACTAGGGGTGCAACACGTTTCCGCATGATCTCTTCTCCTCAGGACTTCCGCGCCCCATAGTATTAGTCCAAGATACGAATTTTTGCGAGAACGGTGATGCTATGGCGCTTTTGAAGATCGTCGAATATCCCGACACCCGCCTCAAAGGCATGGCCCAGCCGGTGGCGCGGATCGATCGGGAAATCCGGCAGTTGGCGGATGATATGGCCGAGACCATGTACGATGCCCCGGGTATTGGCTTGGCGGCCCCACAAGTTGCGGCGGGGCAGCGGCTTATTGTCGTCGATGTTTCCGATGGGCGAAATGAACTGCTTACCCTGATCAACCCCGAGATCATCGACAAAATCGGTGAGGAGGAGATGAAAGAGGGCTGCCTTTCCGTACCTGGGGTGCTGGAAACGGTGCGCCGCGCCGAGCGGGTTACCGTGCGCGCTCAGGACGTTGCCGGCAAGACCCTAGAGCTAGAGGCCGACGGCCTGCTGGCGGTATGTCTGCAGCATGAGATCGACCACCTCAATGGCGTGCTCTTTGTCGATCACCTCTCCCGCCTCAAGCAGAGCGTGATCCGCCGCAAAGCCGACAAGCGGGTTCGACAGCATGGCTGAGGGCCGACGCATCGTTTTTGCCGGCACCCCGGACTTTGCCGAGCGGGTGCTCGCCCGGCTGCTAGCGCGTCACGAGGAAATCGTCGGAGTAGTGACGCAACCGGATCGCCCCGCCGGGCGTGGGCGCAAGCTGCAGGCCAGCCCGGTCAAAGCCCTGGCCTTGCAGGCAGGCTTGCCCATTCTGCAGCCAGAGTCGAGTCGCGCCCCCGAGACCCTCGACTGGTTGCGCAATGTGGCTCCCGATCTGCTCATTGTGGTTGCCTTTGGCCAGATCCTGCCGCAGGCGATTCTGGATACCCCGCGTCTTGGCGCCATCAACGTCCATGCCAGTCTCTTGCCGGCCTGGCGTGGCGCGGCGCCAATTGTCCGCGCCCTGGCCGCGGGTGACAGCGAAACGGGCATCTGCATCATGCAAATGGAGGCAGGACTGGATTCTGGCCCGGTACTGTGGACGCGCAAAACTCCGATCCTGGATACCGATACCGGAGCCAGCCTGCACGATCGCCTCGCCGAACTGGGTGCCGATGCTTTGGCCGAGGCCCTAGATCGTCTCTGGCTCGGCGAACTGCAAGCCGTGCCGCAGGATCATGAACAGGTGAGTTATGCGAAAAAATTGCGCAAGGAAGAGGCGCATATCGACTGGTCAAAAGATGCGGCGACGCTCGCGCGCCTGGTGCGTGCCTACAACCCCTACCCGGTAACCCACACCGGTTTTCGTGAGCAACCTTTAC
Source organism: Acidithiobacillus sp. IBUN Pt1247-S3 (assembly GCF_041146875.1). Lineage (NCBI taxonomy): Bacteria > Pseudomonadati > Pseudomonadota > Acidithiobacillia > Acidithiobacillales > Acidithiobacillaceae > Acidithiobacillus > Acidithiobacillus sp. IBUN Pt1247-S3. Next base: position 25,918 of record NZ_JBFRXP010000011.1, read on the forward strand.
GCGTCTGGTCAGCAAGGCTCGGTAACGCAGCGGGCACGCCGGGCACGCTCATCGTGAATACCCCAGAGGGGCCGGAGGTCGCCTGTGGACGCGGCAGCCTGGTCCTGACGCGGGTCCAGCCGGCGGGTAAGGCACAGCTTTCTGGCGGCGACTTTGGGCGTGGCTATCGTCTGCAAGAGGGCGAGGTCTTCGCGTGAGCGAGGCATTGCAAGGATCACGCTTGCGCCGCGCTGCCTTGGTGGCCTACCCGGCAGCCTTGGCGGGAGAGCGCCTGGATTTTCTCCTCGATCGCTCCGGCCTGCAGGGAACCGAACGCGCCAGTCTGCAGTGGTTGCTCAGCGGCGCCTTGCGCGAGAGCGGCTCGCTAAAAAGTCTCTTGCAAAGTTTGTTACGCCCCGGCAAACAGGATGATCAGGTGCTCGCGCTACTGCAACTTGCGTTATATGAGTTGCGCCACGGGCAGCGCCCAGACTTTGCCATCGTCAACGACTGGGTAAGTGCCAGCCAACTGCTCGGCAAGACCTGGGCGAAGGGCCTGATCAACGCTGTGCTGCGCCGTTATCTGCGTGAGCGTGCGGAGCTCGACGCCAAGGACGAGCAGCCCGAGCATCCCGTATGGCTGTTGCAGCACTTGCAAGAGACCTATCCCGGCAATTGGTCGGAGATCGTTGCTGCCAATCTCCGGCCCGCCCCCCTCTGGCTGCGGGTCAATCGGCAAAAGATCAGTCGCGACGCCTATCAGCAACGCCTGCAGGACCAAGGGCTTGCCAGCCAGAGTTGTGTCGAACTACCCGATGCCTTGATCCTGCCGCAGAGTCTGCCGGTGCGGGAGTTGCCGGGTTGGGAAGAAGGTTGGGTCGCGGTGCAGGATGGCGCGGCACAACTGGCGGCGGAGATCCTCGCGCCCCTGCCGGGTGAATGGGTTCTTGATGCCTGCGCTGCGCCGGGCGGCAAGGCCGCCCACCTACTCGCCCTGGGCGCCGAGCATCTGCTGGCACTGGATCGCTCAGCGCCACGCTTGCGCCGCCTGGAGGAGGCCCTGCAACGCCAGGGTTTGATGACAGAGTCACAGGTGGCGGATGCAGCGTTGCCAGATACCTATGGGGATGGCCATCCCTTTGACGCCATCCTGCTCGATGCCCCTTGTAGCGCCACGGGGATCATCCGGCGTCATCCGGACATCCTCTATCGCGAGCCAGACCTTGTCAGTCTCTGCGCGGAACAGGCACGTTTGCTGCGCGGGCTTTGGGCGCGGCTGCGGCCGGGGGGGCGCCTGCTCTATTGTACCTGCTCTATTCTACCGCAAGAGAACGAGATCCAGGTGCAGAATTTTCTCGCGGAGCAGCACGATGCAGAACGAGTGGAAGACCCGCGCTGTGGGCAGCGTTTGCCAGGTCATAGGGACATGGATGGTTTCTTCTACGCACTGTTACGCAAGGCAGACGCCACGTTATGAGCGAACGCCAACATCCGTCTCCGCGCCGCCGCTGGTTGCACGCCCTGCGCCAAAACGAAAGTGAGGAGGTGGCGAGCGGGTTCCTCCGTTGGTGGGCGATCCTGCTGATTCTCTTGGTGCTGGGTTTCCTCGCGTTTACCTTTTTCGTCAGTGCTGCGGGGCCTCTCAGTCCGTTTTTTGTTCCCATGTTGCTAGCCTCAGCGGCTATCGTTCTGTTGCTGCTGGTGTTGGTGATGTTCGCGGTGGCGCGTCTGTTGCTGCGCCTGCGGCGCGGTGAGGTGGGTAGCCAGCTGGCCACGCGCTTGGTGGTGATCATTACCATTCTGAGCCTGACCCCGGCGGCGGTGGTGTTTGCCTTTTCCTGGCGCTATCTCAATCAAGGCATCGACTCGTGGCTGAGTTCAGCGGTGGAGATCGCGCTGGAGCAAGCGGTAGATGTGGCCAAGGCCGGGGTAGATCGCTACCGCAGTAGTACCCTGTTGTCGGCAGAGACCATCGCCCAATCCCTCACCGGCGCCCCGAACAGCGCCGCCGTGCTCACGGTGATTCAGATGCGCGACCAATTTCGCCTGAGCAGCGTCACCCTGTTTTCCAGCAGCAATCGCATCATCGCCACCAGCAGCGACAACCTCGAGTTGGTACCGCGCCTACCGCGCGATCTCCTGCTCAACGTGCATGCGAATCATCCGGTGGTAAAGATGGCCAGCGACGATGGGCAGATGTTGGTACGGGTACTCATCCCGGTGATGAATCCGCAGTTTGGGCATGGCAATCGCCTGCTCTATGTTGAGCAAGTCGTGCCGGAGCAATTCAGTCGCGCGGCAGCGGCAGTGCAGAATGCCGATCATCGCTATCGCCAGCTTACCTTGATGCGTGGGCCAATGAAGACGGCCTTTCAGATGACTCTGGCAGTTGCCTTGCTGCTGACCGCCCTCAGCGCTCTGTGGATCGCTCTTCTCCTGGCCCGGCGCTTGACGGCTCCGGTCGCCCGCCTCGCCGCCGGTACGCAAGCCGTTGCACGCGGTGAGTTCATTCCGCTGCAAATCATTCCCAGCAACGATGAACTGGGCGTCTTGGTGCATTCCTTCAACAACATGACACGTCAGCTCGCGCGCGCCAAACAACAGGCAGCCAGGGCGCAAGAGGAGGCGGAACAGCGGCGGTATTATTTGGAGACCATCCTCGCACAGATCTCCAGCGGCATCCTGATCTATGCCAACGACGGAACCATTTCGGAGATCAATGCCGCGGCGCGGCAAATCCTGCGTCTAGCGGGGGAAGAAGAGTTACCAGAGCCAGAAAAAGAGCCACAGTTGGAGGAGTTTTGGGCGCAGGCACAAGACTGGATTCAGCAACCGCGCAATGACATGCAACGTGAGCTGCAAATCGAACGTAGTGAGGGTGCCCAGACCTTGCTCTTGCACGGCGCGCGTTTTGCGGAGTTGGGAGGGGCCGAAGGTTTTGTCCTCGTCTTTGACGACATTAGTCCTTTGGTGGCCGCCCAGCGCAGTGCCGCCTGGGGTGAGGTGGCGCGGCGTCTCGCCCACGAGATCAAAAACCCCCTCACGCCGATCCAACTCTCGGCGGAGCGGCTGCGACGCAAGTATCTCGACAAACTCGGCGGGGAGGGAGAGACCCTGGATCGAGCGACGCACACCATCATCCAGCAGGTCGATGCGCTGAAGGTGCTGGTAGATGCCTTCTCTGAATATGCCCGTGCGCCGAAGCTCGAACTACGCCCCATCGACCTGAATGCCTTGATTGCGGATGTCGTCGAACTCTACCGTGGCCAGGGTGCCGGGGTCGAAATCCGCTGCAATTTGGCGCCGGATCTCCCGCTCCTGCGCGCCGACGCCCATCGTCTGCGGCAGATTCTCAACAATCTGCTGCGCAACGCCATTGATGCGATTGCTGCGGATTCCGAAAACAGCACCAGCAATAAGCACATCTGGATCCACACGCGCGCGACTCTCGAGCAGAGTCCACCCATGCTAGAATGGACCGTAGAGGACGACGGTCCAGGCTTCCCAGCGGAGCTCTTGGCACGCGTCTTTGAGCCTTACGTGACGAGCAAGCCCAAGGGTTCGGGTTTGGGGCTGGCCATTGTGCGCCGCATCGTCGAGGAACATGGCGGCCAGATTGAGGCGGGTAGTCGGGGGGCGACAACGGGTGCCCGAGTTTGCATGCATTTTCCCCTCCCAGTGAGGGTGGCAGAGGACGGATGATGGAAACGAGACGACTGAGTATTCTGGTGGTAGATGACGAGCCAGACATCCGCAGCACGGTGGCTGACATCCTCGAAGATGAAGGGTACCGTGTTACCCAGGCAGCGAGCGCCGCCGAGGCGGAGGCACGTCTGCGTGATGGGATCTTCGACCTCCTTCTCCTCGACATTTGGATGCCCGGTGAAGATGGACTGCAATTTCTCCAGCGCCTAGCCAGTAACGGTCTCGAGCAACCAGTGGTGATGATGTCTGGACATGGCACCATCGAGACGGCGGTACAGGCGACCAAACTGGGTGCGTACGACTTTATCGAGAAGCCCCTGTCTCTCGACAAGACCCTGCTTAGCGTGGGTCATGCCCTCGAGGCCTTTCGCTTGCAGCGCGAGAATCGGGAATTGCGCGAACAGAGCGGCGTAATCGAGCGACCTACGGGGCAGAGTCCGGCCATCAAACAGTTCCGTGAGCAGCTGAAACGGGTGGCGGCAGTGGACTCCTGGGTCCTGCTCCTGGGAGAGTCGGGAAGTGGCAAGGAAGTTGCCGCGCGTTACCTGCACGGGCAAAGCCGTCGTGCCTCGGGTCCCTTCATCGACCTGCGCGCTGCAGCTATCGCCCAGCCGAACGTTACCGTTGAGCTCTTCGGTGCTGAGCAGGATGGGCGAGTGCAGCGCGGACGCCTGGAATTGGCCCATGGCGGCACGCTCTTTATCGATGAAATTGCGGATATGAATCTCGAGAGCCAGTCGCGCCTGATCTCTGCGCTACAGGAACGGCGCATTCTACGGATCGGGGGCACGAGTCCCGTGGCGCTGGACGTGCGCGTCATTGCTGGCAGCGGACGTGACCTGCAGAAGGCGGTGGCCGAAGGAAATTTCCGCCAGGATCTGTTCTACCGTTTGCAGGCCCTGCCCTTACAGGTGCCGACCTTGGCCCAGCGCAGCATGGACATCCCCGAACTGGTCGAAGAGTTTATGGGGCTGTATCGTCGGCGCGATGGTCTCAGCCGGCGGCAGTTTCTGCCCGAGGCGATGGAGGTTTTGCGCCATTATCCTTGGCCTGGGAATGTGCGAGAGTTGGAGAATTTGGTGCAGCGCCTGTTAATTTTGAGCGAGGGGCCGGAGGTTAGCGCCGAAGAGGTGGAGGGTGCTTTGGGCCTGGATCAGCGCCTGATGCCCCTCGGTAATGCCTCACCCGAGGATTTTGGCGGCACCCTGAAGCGTGCACGCGAGCGTTTCGAACGTGCCTTCCTTGAGTACCATCTGGCGCGTAATGATTGGAATATCGCGCGCACGGCGGAAGTTGCCGGCCTGGAGCGCACGCATCTCTATCGCAAACTGAAAAACCTGGGCATTGGCCTGCGCGGCGAACGGCACCCGGAAGACGAATTGGAGGACTGATGGAAGAGAAAGCGTTCCAGCCCTTGGGCATTGCGATTTTGACGGCCTCCGACACGCGTACAGCAGCCACCGACAAGTCTGGCGATGCTGCTGCAGAGCTGTTGCGCGAGGCGGGGCACCACATCGTCGCGCGCGCCATCGTCGCCGATGATTTGCAGGCCTTGCGCGCGCAGATGCAGGCGTGGATTGACGACCCGCAGGTTGATGTGGTGGTCAGTACCGGTGGCACCGGGCTCACCGGCCGCGATGTGTGTCCCGAGGCCATGGCACCCCTGGTCAGCAAGCCCATCCCAGGGTTTGGCGAGCTGTTTCGCTATCTCTCCTATCAGGAGATCGGCACCAGCACCATCCAGTCGCGTGCCGAGGCGGCCATTTGCTCAGGGACGATATTTTTCCTGTTGCCCGGCTCTACCGGCGCCGTACGCACCGGCGTCAGTCAAATCATCCTAGCGCAGCTCGACATTCGTCATCGCCCCTGCAATCTCCATGAGCTCCTGCCAAGGATTCGTGGGGAGAGCTGATCTGCAGCGCGCCAGGAAATCATGGGCGCGCGCGAAGCGACCCGCGACGTCGGACAGTGTGAAGTGAATCCTTGTCTGCCCGTCGACGTCATCGGCGTCTATGTCTTGCTACCCGACTCCTTGTAGCGTACATTTTGATGTACAGATTTTATCGAGGACTCAAACATGCACGAAACCACCTTTACTGAATTGCGTAACCACGCCAAGGACTGGTTCGATTTGGTCGAAAATGGGCAGACTGTACGGGTTCTGCGCAACGGTAAAGCCATCGCCGAAATCCACCCCATTCCTCCAATACAGCCCTCCTGGAAACAACATCCCGCACGCCCCATTTTTATCGGTGGGGCAGAAATCAGTCAACTCATTCTCGATGAGCGCGGTGATTGATGCGGGTATATTTCGATTCTTCCGCTTTTGCAAAACGCTACATCCAGGAGGCCGGTACAGACACGGTGCTGGAATGGTGCCAAAGGGCGAACGAAATGCTTCTGTCGGTCATAACTGTGCCGGAGATCATCTCTGCCCTCTGTCGTTTGCAGCGGGAGGTACGCCTCAGCGTTGAGCAGTATCACGGCATCAAGCAGGCGCTACTGGCAGACATCTCCGATGCTCTGATCTGCGAAATGGCGCCCCCGGTCATTCAGCGCGCCGTGCACGCCTTGGAACAGTACCCCCTGCGGGGTATGGACGCCATCCACGTGGGTGCCGCACTGGCCGCTAACGCCGATAGATTTCTCTCTGCCGACCAGCGCCAGTGTCTGGCAGCACAGGCACTGGGGTTGAACGTCGTGGTCGTATGAAGTGTCAGGGTATCCGCGCGGGTTTGAAACTGCGTTGGATGAAGGAACGGCATCAGGCCTATCTTGAACAACATCGTACACGCCTGAATTTGTAAAACCGATTTTTACTTGTCCCCCGTGCACCGGCGGTGGATAATCCGCCTATGAAAAACACCTTTTCCGTCATTGTAGTAGGCGCTGGTCATGCCGGTATCGAAGCCGCTGCCGCGGTGGCACGTAGCGGTAGCCGCTGCCTGCTGCTCACGCAAAACATCGACACTATCGGGCAGATGTCTTGTAATCCGGCCATTGGTGGCATTGGCAAGGGGCACCTGGTCAAGGAAATCGACGCCCTGGGTGGGCTCATGGGCCGTGCCATCGACCGCGCCGGCATCCAGTTTCGCATTCTCAATGCGCGCAAGGGTCCAGCGGTGCGTGCCACACGGGCGCAGGCTGATCGCAGCCTGTACAAACTCGCTGTGCGTGAACTGTTGGAAGAGTTGCCGCTGCTGCAGATCTTCCAGGGCAGTGTCGGCGACCTGCTAGTCGAGGGTGGTGTCATCGCCGGGGTGCGACTGGAAAACGGACAGGAGTTTCGTGCCCGCGCTGTGGTTCTCACTACGGGTACCTTCCTCGCCGGGCGCATCCATATTGGTGACCAGAGCTATCCCGCTGGTCGTGCTGGTGACGCCCCCGCCAATGCCCTGGCAGAACGCCTGCGCGCCCTCGAGTTTCCGGTTGCCCGCCTGAAGACCGGCACCCCACCGCGCATTGACGGGCGCAGCATCGACTATTCGCTGCTCGAAGAACAGCCCGGCGATGACCCGGCGCCGCCTTTCTCTTTCCTCACCGACGCTATTCGGGTAGAGCAACGGCCTTGCCACATCACCTACACCAATGCCGAGACCCATCGCATCATTGCCGATAACCTGCAGCACTCGGCCATGTACGGTGGGCATATCCAGTCCAAGGGGCCGCGCTATTGTCCGTCGATTGAGGACAAGATCGTGCGCTTTGCCGACAAGGCGGCGCACCAAATCTTTCTGGAGCCCGAGGGTCTGCGCACCCACGAGGTCTATCCCAATGGCATCTCCACCAGTCTCCCCTTCGCGGTGCAAGAGGCCCTGGTGCGCAGTATGCGTGGCCTCGAAAATGCCGTTTTACTGCGCCCCGGTTATGCCATCGAATATGACTATCTCGATCCCCGTGCCCTGACCCCCCAGTTGCAGAGCCAGCTTTTGCCTGGCCTTTTCTGTGCCGGTCAGATCAATGGCACCACCGGCTATGAAGAGGCGGCTGCGCAGGGACTCCTCGCGGGCATCAATGCCGCCCGTTGGGTGCTTGATGAGACTGGCTGGTGTCCGGCGCGGCACGCGGCCTATCTGGGGGTAATGGTTGATGATCTGGTTACCCGCGGCCTCGACGAACCTTATCGCATGTTCACCAGCCGTGCCGAATACCGCCTGCGTCTGCGCGAAGACAATGCTGACCAGCGCCTGACGCCGGTAGGACGAGACTTGCGCCTGGTTGATGACGAACGCTGGCAACGGTTTACGGAAAAGCAGGGCGCCTTGCAGGCAGAACGGCAACGGCTGGAAGCGACCCGCATCCGTGAGGATTCGGAGGCGGCGCAACGGATGGCCGAGCGCCTGGCCCAGCCCTTGCGCCGTGACCACAGCCTATGGGAGCTATTGCGCAGGCCAGAGTTGGGCTACGCCGAGCTTCTCGCAGATTGCGCCATCAGCGACCCGCTACCTGCTGCCCTGGCCACCGTATTGGAAATCGACTGCAAATATGCCGGCTATGTGCAGCGGCAAGAAGAGGAAGTGGAGCGTAACCAGCGCTGGGAGTCGATGGAGATTCCGGTTGAGCTCGACTATGGCGCGATTACCGGCTTGTCTACGGAAGTGCGGCAGCGCCTACAAAAGCAGCAACCGGGTACGGTGGGCGAGGCAAGCCGTATCCCGGGCGTAACGCCGGCGGCGGTGTCATTGCTCTTGATTCACGTGAAACGCCAGCATTGGGCGGCGGCAAGTTAGGTGCCTCGCAGCCCCGAGATTGACCAACACGTCCTGCGTATGCAGCTCGATGAGGGCCTGCGTGCCATGGAGCTGGACGGGCAAATCGACACGCGCGCTCGTGAACGGTTGTTGCTCTATCTGACAGAGTTGATGCGTTGGAATCAGACGCATAACCTGAGTGCGGTGCGTGATCCCGTTGCGGCCATTAATCGTCATCTGCTCGACAGCCTCGCTTTGCTAAGTTTCTTGCCGGTGGATCGTCCGGTGTATGACATCGGCAGTGGCGCGGGCCTGCCGGGCATCCCCCTGGCGATTGCCCGACCGCAGCAGCGTTTCGTGCTCGTCGAGCCGGCCGGCAAACGGGTGGCGTTTCTGCGCCATGTTCTCGCCCTGCTGGGTTTGGCAGAGCAAGTGCAGGTGCTGGCACAGCGTGCGGAGGAGCTGCCATACGTTGAGCAGATGGTACTGACCAGTCGCGCCACCGCCGAGTTGGCTGAATTTTTACGCATCGTGCACGGCTGCCTTCAACCGGGAATTGCGCTGTTGTTGGCAAAAGGTCCCGCGTGGGCGGAAGAGCTGACTAAGCTGCCTCCTGCTTGGGCAGAGCGCTTCGTTGCCCTGCCATTGTCGGTTCCTGGACAACCGCCGCGCTTTGTCCTCTTCGCTGAGCTCGGCAACGTGGGCTTGCCTAGTCACTAGTCGGGTCCCGCCGCAATCGGTATCCTTGGAGCGGAAAGTATAGAGAGAGGTAGATAATGCGGGTTGTGGCCATAGCCAACCAAAAGGGTGGCGTTGGGAAGACCACCACGGCAGTAAATCTGGCTGCGGCCTTGGTGGCGTTGGGCAAACGCGTGCTTCTCGTTGATCTCGATCCCCAAGGCAATGCCAGTACCGGTCTTGGTGCGGAGAAGGGGCGCTGGCCCAATGTCTATCATCTGCTGATGGGTGAAGTGGATCTGCCGGCGACACTGCAAAGCTATGGCGAACTGGCCTTGGTTGCCGCAAGCCCGGATCTGGCAGCTTTGGAATTGGAGCTAGCCGGTCAGGAGGCGCGTGAGCTGCGCCTGCGCAATGCCTTGCAAGGAGTGCAGGACTGGGACTATGTGTTTATTGACTGTCCGCCTTCCCTGGGTTTGCTCACCCTGAATGCCTTGGTCGCCGCCCATCGGGTATTGATCCCCATGCAGTGTGAGTATTTCGCTCTCGAAGGACTAACCCAACTCCTCGATACCCTGCGGCGAGTGCGGGCACAGTTGCATCCAGGTCTGGAAGTTGATGGGCTCTTGCGCACCATGTTTGATGCGCGCAACCGCCTCACGGCCGAGGTCAGCGGGGAGTTGGAGCGACATTTTCCCGAGCGCTTATACAATGTCATCGTTCCGCGAAACGTGCGCCTCGCCGAGGCACCCAGTTTTGGCCGCCCGGCCATCGACTACGACCCGCAGTGCGCGGGCGCCGAGGCCTATCGCCTATTGGCACAAGAGTTTTTGCAACGTGAGCAACGTCCATGAGTAAAAAACCCGCCGCTTTGGGGCGCGGTCTCGATGCCTTGTTTGCCGGCAACCGCGAGACCAGCACCTTGCGTAACCTACCCCTCGATCTGGTGCATCCCGGCGCACAGCAGGCGCGCAAGCATTTTGACGAGGCGTCTCTCGCCGAATTGGCCGAATCTATCCGCGCGGAAGGCGTGTTGCAACCGATTCTCGTGCGTGCCGAGATGGGCGGGACGTATGAGTTGCTGGCGGGAGAGCGACGCTGGCGGGCAGCGCAACTGGCTGGCTTGCGCGAAATCCCTGCTCTGATCCGCGAGGCTTCGAAACAGCAGGCCCTGGTGATCGGTATCATCGAGAACATCCAACGCCAGGATCTTGATCCTTTAGAAGAAGCAACGGCGCTGCAGCGCTTGTTGGCAGAGTTCCAGCTCAGCCATGAGGAGCTTGCCCAGGCTCTGGGGCGGTCGCGGGCCGCTGTCAGTAATCAACTGCGTCTGTTGCGCCTCGACGCGTCTTTAGCGCCCCAGCTGGCCTCTGGTGCCCTCACCGCTGGCCATGCGCGGGCGTTGTTACCTTTGCCAGCAGCAGCACAGCGCCAGGTGGCGGCGGAGATCATTGCTGGCGACCTGAACGTGCGCCAGGCCGAGCGCTTGGTGCAACGCCGGCAAGAGCGAGAAGACCACAAACTTGCAGAAATAGACCCCAACCTTACTGCCTTTCAGGAACAGCTGGAAAAAGAGCTCGGCTTGCCAGCCCGTATTTCCTTGCGCGGCGAAGCGGGAGAGTTGCGCATTCGTTGGCGCAATGCGGGCGAGGCTGCCGTGCTCTGGCAGCGTTTGGGCTTGACCGAAGACCCAGAGTCCCTCTCTTGACCTCGCTCGACGGCCTGTTTAGACTCCCTGCCAATTTGCGGTGAGGCCGATGCCCGAAAAATCATCATCAACGGCCTCCTGGGCATTATCGGCCTATGTGGGCCGGGTTGCCGCGTGGGTCTTGGTGTTGGCGCTGCTCGTCGCTGCCATCTGTGTATGGCGCTGGAACGAGCGAGAAGCTTGGGCCATTCTCTACGCCGCCGGTTTGAGCGTCATCAATATGCTCATCTTGGGAAGTCGCCTCTTGGCGCTCCCCGCTGCACCTGCGGTCGCGGCCAAGCGACTCGGTGGAGCGGTGCTGCAGCGCTGGGTCTTCACCATTGTGGCATTGTTGTTGGCAGTAGCCTGGTTACATCTGCCGGTCCCCGGTTTGGTAATCGGCTTCTTGCTCGCACACTTTGTATACTTAGGCTTCATGTTGCGGGAACGCAGCAGGAAAAGGAGATGAAACGTGGCATCTGGCGACATCGCCCACCACCTGACCAACTGGACTGCTGGTCAGGGCTTCTGGACCTTTGATCTCGATACTATTGTTGTCGGCTGGGTACTGGCCGCCATTTTGGTAATTACCGCCATGGTTGTTGGCGCTCGCCTGCAACATGGAGCACCGGCGGGTATGCAGTCTTGGCTCGAAGGTACTGTAGAGTTCATCGACAAGCTAGTTACCGACAGTTTTCCTGTCCGCGATCCCCTGATTGCGCCGGTAGCGCTAACGGTATTTATGTGGATTCTGCTGATGAATAGCATGGACGTGCTCCCCGCTTACTTGCCTGGCGTAGTGGCTGGCTGGTTTGGCCTTGAGCACTTCCGTATCACGCCAACGGTAAATCTGAACACTACCTTTGCTGTAGCGCTGACGGTATTCGGGCTGATGATTTTTACCAGCTTGCGGGTGAAAGGCTTTGCCTATTTTAAGACCTATCTCACCCATCCCTTCGGCAAATATCTCTGGCCGATCAATATCGTCATGACGGCGATCGAAGAGATAACCAAGCCTCTCAGCCTTGGCCTGCGACTCTTCGGTAACATGTTTGCTGGCGAGCTGGTATTTTTGCTCTTGGCGTTGTTGCCCTGGTGGGGAACGTTGATCATGGGCGAGGTTTGGTCACTATTTGAGTCACTTATCATCATGTTACAGGCGTTCATCTTTACCGTGCTCACGGTGGTGTACCTGGGCATGGCCAATATGCAGGATCACTAATTCTTCTTTTACTTTGACTTTCAAGGAGTCTGAACATGGACGCACATACCATTATCGTTGCAGCGACTGCCATTGCCGTCGGTATCATTTTTGGCGCCGCCGGCCTGGGTTCCGCAATTGGCTGGGGCTTGATCACCTCCAAGACCATCGAGGGCATCACCCGGCAGCCAGAAATGCGCCCACAGTTGTTGGTTAATACCTTTATCTTTGCTGGTTTGATGGAATCTTTCCCCTTCATCATTCTCGCTTTTGGTTTCTGGTTCCTCTTCGCCAACCCCTTCGTCGGCTGATGCCCCTGGCTGGGTAAACCGGCCTCCGTGCAAGAGAGGACATCATGAATCCAGTAAGTATCAATGGAACGCTGATTATCCAGCTGATCACCTTCGTGATCCTGGTGATCTTGCTCTACAAGTATCTTTACGGCCCGTTGCGCCGAGTAATGGATGATCGTTCGACAAAGATCGCTGATGGACTGGCGGCTGCCGAACGTGGTCAGGAAGAGCTCGATTTGGCGCAGAAGCGCGCAGCAGAAATCCTGCGGGAAGCCAAAGAAAAAGCGGGTGAAATCATCTCCCTGGCCGAGCGGCGCGGGATCGAGATGCGCGAGGAGGCCCAGGTCAAGGCGCGCGAAGAGGCGGATCGCATTCTTGCCGGTGCGCGTGCCGAGATCGAGGTGGAAGGCAATCGAGCGCGGGAGCAGTTGCGCGGTGAGGTAGTGCGTCTGGTCATCGACGGCTCGCAGCAGATCCTGCATCGTGAAATCAACGCTGACAATCATCGCGACATCGTCGATCGTATGGTTGCGCAGCTCTGACGGAGGCGTCGATGTCAGATTTCAACACGTTGGCACGCCCCTACGCCGAAGCCCTGTTTGAGATGGCGGCGGCGAGCGCGTCCACGCAAGCTTGGGACGATGCGCTGCAGGCGTTGGCCTCCTGGGTGCAGGATGCAGATGCACGTGCCTTTCTCGCGGATCCCGAGCGAACCGATGCGGATAAGGCTGCTCTGCTTGGCGGGATCCCGGTAGCGGTAGATGCCGAGGCCTGGACGCGCTTCGTGCACCTGCTCATCGACAACGAGCGTTGGCCGCTCGCCAGTGAGATCGCCGAGCTTTTCCGCGATGCCCTGCGGCGTGCCAAGGGTGAACTTGACGTTCTGGTCACCAGTGCGTTCACGCTGGACGATAGTCAGAAAGCCGCTGTGATAGCGGCGATGGAACGACGTCATCCAGGAATGCAGGTTACTATGCGCGAGGCCATCGACCCGGATCTGTTGGGGGGAGTGGTAGTACGAGCTGGTGACGAATCCATTGACGCATCCGTGCGCGGTCAGCTAGAGCAGCTGGCGCAAAATCTTCGCAATTGAATTGAGGGAATGGCATGCAACAACTGAATCCTTCGGAAATCAGTGACCTGATCCGCACGCGGATAGCGGGTTTCGAGGGGCGGGTAGAGACCCGCTCGCAAGGAACAATTACCAGCCTGAGCGACGGTATCCTCCGTATTCATGGCTTGGAAGAAGTCATGTACGGCGAAATGCTGGAGCTGCCGGGCGGCAAGTACGCTTTGGCATTGAACCTGGAGCGCGATAATGTCGGCGCAGTGGTACTCGGCGAATTTTCCGGCCTGGAAGAGGGCGGTGTCGTCAAATGTACCGGCAAGGTCATGCAGGTTCCGATCGGTAAGGGTCTCTTGGGCCGAGTGGTCAACTCTCTCGGTCAGCCCTTGGATGGTAAGGGGCCGGTGGAAGCAGAGGCCTATGACGTCCTCGAAAAGATCGCCCCTGGCGTCATCGAGCGGCAGAGTGTCGACGAGCCAATGCAGACGGGTATCAAGGCCATCGACGCGATGGTTCCAGTTGGGCGGGGTCAGCGTGAGTTGATCATCGGTGATCGGCAGACCGGCAAGACCGCCGTTGCTGTTGACGCCATTCTCAACCAGAAGGGCCAGAACGTTTTCTGCGTCTATGTCGCCGTTGGCCAGAAGGCCTCCACGGTGGCGAGCGTGGTACGCAAGCTCGAAGAATATGGTGCGATGGAGTACACCATTGTGGTGGCAGCCAATGCCTCGGATTCTGCGGCGATGCAATATCTGGCACCATACGCCGGTTGCACGATGGGCGAATATTTCCGCGATCGCGGCATGGACGCCCTGATCATCTATGACGATCTGACCAAGCAGGCGTGGGCCTACCGCCAGATCTCCCTATTGTTGCGGCGCCCTCCCGGCCGTGAAGCGTACCCCGGCGATGTCTTCTATTTGCACTCCCGCCTTTTGGAGCGGGCAGCGCGTGTCAATGCCGACTTCGTTGCGCAAAAGACCAATGGCGCAGTCCAGGGCAAGACCGGCTCCTTGACTGCACTGCCGATCATCGAGACCCAGGCCGGTGACGTCTCCGCCTTCGTGCCAACCAACGTGATTTCCATCACCGATGGCCAGATCTATCTGGAGTCCGATCTCTTTAACTCGGGTATCCGCCCGGCCATCAATGCCGGTCTTTCGGTATCTCGTGTAGGTGGCGCGGCGCAGACCAAGGTCATCAAGAAATTGGGCGGTGGTATTCGTCTGGATCTGGCGCAGTACCGGGAGCTAGCGGCTTTTGCGCAGTTCGCCTCGGATTTGGATGAAATCACCCGCAAGCAGATAGAGCGCGGTAAGCGCGTTACGGAACTGTTGAAGCAGGATCAGTTCTCGCCGATGTCTGTGGCGGAGCAATCGATTTCCCTCTTCGCGGCCAGCAGTGGCGCGTTGGATGACGTGGAAGTGGCCAAGGTCCGGCCCTTTGAGAAGGCGTTACTTGCCTACATGCACTCCAACCATCAGGCGACGGTTGATGCCCTGAATGAAAAGAAGGCGTTGACGGACGAGATCAAGGCCGAACTGGATGCGGCATTGAAGCAGTTCAAGTCCACGGCGAGCTACTAAGGAACGGCAATGGCAAAGGCGAAGGAAATCAACGCCAAGATCAAGAGCGTAAAAAATACGCGCAAGATCACCAAGGCCATGGAAATGGTGGCGGCGAGCAAAATGCGTCGCGCCCAGGAACGGATGGCGGCTTCACGGCCCTACGCGGATAAGATTCGGGAAGTGCTTGCGCACGTGGCGCAGGCGCACCCCGAGTATGCACATCCGTTCCTGCAGGATCGCCCCATCAAGCGCGTCGGTTTCTTGTTGGTCAGCTCTGATCGTGGATTGTGTGGTGCCCTGAATGTCAACGTCCTGCGCATTGTCGTGCAGCAGATGCATGAGCTGCAGGAAAAAGGCATAGAGGTGCAGGTTGCGGCAATCGGCAACAAGGGTGTTGGTTTCCTCCGCCGCCACGGTGCTCATCTCAGTGCGGAGCTCACCGGCCTTGGCGATCGCCCGGGCTTGGCAGACATGGTTGGACCGATTCGGGTGATGACCGAGGCCTATCGCAACGGTGAAATTGATGCGCTGTATCTAATCTCGTCGCGCTTTATCAACACCATGCTCCAGCGGGCGACCCTGGAGCAGGTCTTGCCGGTAAAAAAACCGGAGGAAAAGACCGTCGTTGCGGGCGAGCGCTGGGATTACATCTATGAGCCCGAAGCGCGGCCGGTGTTGGATCATTTGTTACAGCGCTATGTTGAGTCGATCATCTACCAAGCGGTAGTGGAGCATTTGGCCTGTGAGCAGAGCGCGCGTATGGTGGCAATGAAAAATGCCTCGGACAATGCCAAACGGCTTGTGGGCGAGCTGCAGCTAGCCTACAACAAGGCGCGTCAGGCTGCGATTACGCAAGAAATTGCCGAGATCAGTGCGGGCGCCGCGGCGGTGTAAATTTTTGGATTATTGAGGAAGCAGAGCATGAGCGAAGCACAAGTTGCAGAGCAGGCCGTCGGCCACATCGTCCAGGTTATTGGGCCGGTCATTGACGTTGCCTTTCCCCGTGGGCAGGTGCCCGAGATCATGGAAGCGATCGTCGTTGAAGATCGCCATCTCACCATTGAGGTGCAGACCCAGCTGGGTGACGGTGTGGCGCGTGGTATTGCCATGGGTTCCAGCGAGGGGCTGAAGCGCGGCCTAGCAGTGCGCCGCACGGGCGCCCCGATTACGGTGCCGGTTGGCCACGAGACGCTCGGACGCATCATGGACGTCCTTGGTGATCCCGTGGACGGCAAGGGTCCTGTTCAGACCCAGGAGCGCAAGGCAATTCATCGCCCGGCGCCCTCCTTCGATGAGTTGGCGGCGAGCACGGAAGTGCTGGAAACCGGCGTCAAGGTCATTGATCTGGTCTGTCCCTTCGCCAAGGGCGGCAAGGTCGGTCTCTTCGGTGGTGCTGGTGTAGGCAAGACGGTATTGATGATGGAGTTGATCCGCAACATTGCCATCGAGCACACCGGCTACTCGGTATTCGCCGGCGTTGGCGAGCGTACCCGTGAGGGCAACGACTTCTACCACGAAATGACCGAGTCGAGCGTGATCGACAAGGTCGCGCTGGTCTACGGACAGATGAACGAGCCACCCGGCAACCGTCTGCGCGTCGGTCTCACCGGCTTGACCATGGCTGAGCACTTCCGCGACGAAGGCCGTGACATCCTGATGTTCATTGATAACATCTTCCGTTATACCTTGGCAGGCACCGAAGTCTCGGCGCTGCTCGGGCGTATGCCTTCGGCGGTGGGTTATCAGCCGACCCTGGCGGAAGAGATGGGCAAGCTGCAGGAACGTATTACCTCCACCAAGGTGGGTTCCATCACCTCAGTGCAAGCGGTATATGTTCCCGCCGACGACCTTACCGACCCTTCTCCGGCGACCACCTTCGCGCACTTGGACGCGACCGTGGTGTTGTCGCGCCAGATTGCCGAGCTCGGTATCTACCCGGCTTTGGACCCCCTGGACTCCTTCAGCCGTCAGTTGGATCCGCAGATCGTGGGTCAGGAGCATTACGACGTCGCGCGCTCCTGCCAAAAGACCTTGCAGCGCTACAAGGAATTGCAGGACATCATTGCTATTCTCGGCATGGACGAGCTTTCTGCCGAAGACAAGGTCTTGGTGGGGCGGGCGCGCAAGATTCAGCGCTTCCTCTCGCAGCCCTTCTTCGTGGCCGAAGTCTTCACCGGTAGCCCAGGCACGTATGTGTCTCTCAAAGAGACCATCCGCGGCTTCAAGGCAATCGTCGGAGGCGAATATGATCACCTGCCAGAGCAGGCCTTCTACATGGTTGGCACCATCGACGAAGCGCTAGCCAAGGCGCAAAAGCTGCAGCAAGGCTGAGACGCATGGCTATGACCATTGACGTTCGGGTAGTCAGCGCTGAGGGCAGTATCTACGAAGGCACCGCAGATATGGTGGTTGCGCCGGGACAGATGGGTGAGCTGGGTATACTGCCCCGGCACGCCCCTTTGCTGACTGGGCTGCGTCCGGGTGAGCTGCGCATCAAGCAAGGTGCTGAAACGGAGTATCTCTTCGTAAATGGTGGGATCCTCGAAATTCAGCCCGACGTAGTCACGGTTCTGGCCGATTCGGCAGAGCGTGCTGCCGATATCGACGAGGCCAAAGCTAAGGCGGCGAAAGAGGCCGCCGAGGCGCGCATCGCCAACCAGGCTGACGATCTTGATTACGCAGCAGCGCAAGCCGAGCTCATGGAGCAGGTCGCGCGGTTGCGGACCCTGCAGCGGCTGCGTGAACAGGGTGTTCTGCGCTAGGGTTCTGTTCCTCGGTACTACTTCTTGTCCAAGGCCCCAACGCATTCGCGTACTGGGGCCTTTATTTTGGAGCGCAGCATGACTACTGATGTTGTCATCTTGGCCGCAGGCAAGGGCACGCGCATGCGGTCGGCGTTGCCCAAGGTGTTGCAACCCTTGGCAGGAAAGCCGCTGCTTGCACATGTGTTGGGGACGGCGCGCGCGCTCCCTGGGGGAGCTCGCATTCATGTCGTTGTCGGCTTCGCTGCGGACGCGGTGCGCTCGTCCTTCGCGCAAGATGACGATCTGCTCTGGCACCAGCAAGCGCAGCAGCTGGGTACCGGCGATGCCGTGCGCCACGCACTGCCCGCCTTGCAGGATGCCTCGCGGGTCTTAGTGCTGTGTGGCGACGTGCCGCTACTGCGCGCCGAGACCCTGAGCCGCTTTCTGGAGAACACGCCCGCCGACGCCCTCGGACTGTGCACCGGGAACTTGGCTGAGCCCGAAGGCTACGGTCGCATCGTGCGCGGCCCTGATGGCGAAGTTTTGGGGATTCGCGAGGAGCGTGATTGCAGCGCGGACGAGCGGACGCTGCGAGAAGTGAATCTCGGAATCATGCTCCTGCCCGCACACCGCCTCGCCGACTGGCTGGCGCGCTTGCAAGCCAGCAATGCCCAAGGGGAGTACTACCTGACGGATCTGGTTGCCTTTGCCCGCAGCGACGCTGTGGCGGTGCACGGCTTCCGCCTGCCGCAGCCAGAGGAGGCCCTGGGGGTGAATGATCCGGTACAACTGGCGATGGCGGAACGGCTCTATCAGCGCTGGCAAGTGGAGAGTCTGCAGCGTGCCGGTTTGCGTTGTGCGGATCCTGCACGCCTGGACCTGCGCGGAGAACTGCAGTTTGGTGCCGACTGCTGGATCGATCCCAATGTGATTATCGAAGGCAAGGTGCGCCTGGGGGATCGGGTGCGGATCGGTGCCGGGGCCATCTTGCGCGACTGCGAAATTGCCGACGACGCGGAGATTCTACCCTACTCTTTGCTTGAAGATGCGCGCATTGGCTCGGCTGCGCGGATTGGTCCTTTTGCGCGTATTCGACCGGGTAGCGAGATTGGCGCGCGTGCCCATGTGGGCAACTTTGTCGAAACGAAAAAAGTCGTCCTCGGTGAAGGGAGCAAGGCCAATCATCTGAGTTATCTGGGCGATGCTGAGATTGGTAGCGGCGTGAATATTGGAGCCGGAGTGATCACCTGTAATTACGATGGGGTGCACAAGCATCGTACGCAAATCGGCGACGATGTTTTTGTGGGTTCCGACACGCAGTTGGTTGCGCCGGTGGTCGTGGGGGCCGGAGCCACCATTGGTGCCGGCAGCACCATTACCCGTGCGGTGCCGGAGGGCGGTTTGACCCTCAGCCGTAGCCCGCAAAAATCGGTGCCCCACTGGCAGGGTCCGAAAAAATCCTGTACACCTTGAACGAACTCGGAAGAGGATAAAAGCGGCATGTGCGGAATTGTTGGTGGGATTGCGGCAGAGGATGTGGTCCCTGTCATTTTGGAGGGCCTGCGGCGCCTGGAATACCGTGGCTACGATTCTGCAGGCTTGGCCTTTGTCGATGGCGATGGTGATCTGCAGCGGCGGCGCAGCGTTGGCCGGGTGGCGGAGTTGGCGGCCTTGCAGGCAAGCGAGGGCTTTCATAGTCGCGTGGGTATTGGCCACACTCGCTGGGCGACCCATGGTGGCATTGCCGAGAACAATGCCCACCCGCTGGTGTCCCACGACGAAATTGCAGTGGTCCATAACGGCATCATCGAAAACTACCAGAGCATCCGCAGTCGTCTGCAGTCCCTAGGCTACCTGTTTAGCTCCGAGACCGATACCGAGGTCATAGCCCATCTGGTGCACTGGTATCGCCAACAGCTGCCGACTCCGCTAGCTGCAGTCCAGGCCACCAGTCGCGAGCTCCAGGGGGCGTACGCCTTCGCGGTGCTCAGTCGTCGCGACCCCGAGGAATTGATTCTGCACCGCAAGGGCTGCCCTCTGCTGCTGGGCATCGCCGAAACCGGACATTATTTTGCCTCAGATGTAGCCGCGTTGCTGCCGGTCACGCGCCGGGTAATCTACTTGGAAGATGGTGATTTTGCCCGACTACAGCAGACGCAGTTGACTCTGCAAGATGTAGCGGGTTTACCCCTGCAACGGGAGGAGCACTGGAGCCAGCTCAGTTCCGCGGCCATCGACCTCGGTCCCTACCGGCACTTTATGCAGAAAGAAATCCACGAACAGCCCCGCGCCGTTGCGGATACTCTGGAGGCCGCCGTGAATGGGGATTTCTCCATTGATCAGCTGTGGGGGGAGGGCGCATCGGAACGCCTGCGGCAGATAGACCGCGTCCTCTTCCTCGCCTCGGGGACGAGCCATTACGCGAGTCTTGTGGGTCGCCAGTGGATGGAATCCATCGCCGGTGTTCCCGCGCAAACGGAGCTGGGCCACGAGTATCGCTATCGCGAGAGTATCGCCGACCCCCGCCAGCTCATCGTTACGTTGTCGCAATCCGGGGAAACACTGGATACCTACGAGGCCCTGCGCCACGCGCAGGCCTTAGGACATACGCAGACCTTGTCGATTTGTAACGTCGCCGAGAGTGCAATCCCACGGGCCTCAGCGCTGCGCTTTTTGACCCGGGCGGGACCGGAAATCGGGGTCGCCTCGACCAAGGCGTTTACCACCCAACTCGTGGCGCTGTATCTGCTGGCCTTGAGCATTGGGGTACTGCGTGGGCGGGTTAACGACAGCGCGCTGCAGGAGCATCGCGAGGCCTTGCGCCAACTGCCGGGTAGCATTCAGCAGGCTCTCAATCTGGAGCCGCAAATCCAGCTTTGGGCCAATCAATTTGCCGACAAGGAACATGCGCTCTTCCTGGGCCGTGGCCTGCATTATCCCATTGCGTTGGAAGGGGCGCTGAAGCTCAAGGAAATCTCCTACATCCATGCCGAAGCCTATCCCGCAGGAGAGTTGAAGCATGGCCCCTTGGCGTTAGTAGATCGGCAAATGCCGGTGGTAGTGATTGCCCCCAATGATCAGTTGTTGGAGAAGGTCGCAGCCAACATGCAGGAGGTCTATGCTCGCGGCGGACAGCTCTACGTCTTTACCGACTTGGATAGTCACTATGAAGCCAGTGACGGCGTGCATGTGATTCGCTTACCGCGCCACGCCGGCTTGCTCTCACCGGTACTGCATGCCATCCCCGTGCAACTCCTGGCATACCATGCTGCCCTGGTGAAGGGTACCGACGTGGATCGTCCACGCAACCTTGCCAAGGCGGTGACGGTGGAGTGAGCAGACAGTAAGTTACATTATTGTTCTGTAACCAACCTCACCGCGTACAAGGAAAAAACTGGCCAAGGCGAACTGATCGTCTACACTAAAAAGGTGGGTAGTGTAGTTCCCGATGCTGGGGTGTCTAGCCGATAACCACTTCAGTAGTTATCCAAATTTTATCGGCAGATTCACGATGAAAGGAGAGTATCATGTCTGAACAGCAAGCACCTGATCTCGTCATTATTTTGATCGCTGGCCCAGAAAATCCGAAGCGTTTACCTTCGGCTTTCTTCTTGTCATCCACGGCGGCGGCTAATGAGCAATCGGTGTTGATGTACTTTACCGGCCCGGCGACGGAATTATTGGCAAAGGGCAAAGCCGAGACCATTTTCCCTATGCCTGGCGGCAAGAGTTTGGCCGGTTTTATGAAGCTCGCAGAAGATAACGGTGTACAATTCGTCGGCTGTCTCCAGTCCCTGGAACTCAACGGTATGAGCAAAGAGGATTTGGCCTGGGATATTCCCTTGGTTACCCCAAGTGCAGCAATGCCGATCTTAGGCGCTGCTGGCCGCATCTTGACCTGGTAAGCCTTCGACCTGTCCTTATCGGGAGCAGCACTCTGTGTTGCTCCCCACATTGGCTTATCCACGCTGAGTTACCCGTTGCGTGGCACCATCATGAACCGCGACAACTTGGGCTATGAACAAAGCAGGTCTGGATAGACTAATAGCTGCACATAGCTACGGTGCAGGGTCGTGGGTATGTCCTGCTCGACAGATCCGTTTAAGTTTTCCGGTACCTGTGTCGTAACCCTTAATTATGATCGAAATGCTTAACTGGCTGGGCGATCAGCCATCTTTTTACAGAGGGATTACTTTTTGGCAGTAGATGACGATGCGCAGATGGGACAAACTTTCCAGCCACCGATCGTTGCAATTCCTTCCAGTCGGTTGGGTGGAGTCGCTCTTGAATTGTGGAGTCCATGGCCCATGCTTGGTTACAGCCTGCGTTGTTTTCGAATAGCCATCGCTGGAGCCACAGTAGCCTCTGCACCAGTGGCGCCGAGTTCTCCTTATGCGTGACGGTGTTGCGTCCCCTGAACCGAGCCTGCTGATGATTCCTGCCCCTTTCTTGGAGCGCCTGAGGGCATTAAGCCGGCAGTATGACTTTTCCGCCTTTTTCTTGATGGCCGCAAATTTGGCGGCAGAAAGCCTGCACGCCGATGGCGCCGCCTTCATTGTCCATGAAGGCAATTCTCTGCGCTATCTATTCTTTCATGGCCTACCGGATAGTTATAACTCTTTGTCGCAGCATGTTTTTTCTGATGATGAGGGGATTAGTGGCGAAGCTTTTCACCAGGATACGGCCATCTACGCCCCGGACTATCCCAACAGTATCTGGGCTATGCCCGAGTACGTGGGAACCGGTTTACGGGGTAGCGTGGCTATACCGGTACATGGTCCGGAAGGTTGCAGTGGTATTTTGGCGGTTTCCTGGTTCCGTTCCGCTCCGTCGCAGCTTCCGGATAGCGAGTTGCATTTGGCCGAGCTCTTGGCCGACATGTTGGGCGCAGCGTGGTACCGAATGCGGATCGAGTCGGACTTGGAGCGCATCGCTACGAGCGATAGCCTCACTGGCATTCACAACCGTTATCAGCTTGAAGAACGCATCGCCGCAGCCTGTGCTCGAGCGCAACACAAGGAAGCGCTATTAGCCGTGATCCTGCTTGATCTGGATGGCTTCAAAGCCATCAATGATGCCATGGGGCATCAGGCGGGTGATCGACTGCTACGGGAGATTGTCAGCCGGCTCCAAGATGTTGTTCGCCCCGGGGACACTTTGGTGCGGTACGCTGGCGACGAGTTCATTCT
Organism: Acidithiobacillus sp. IBUN Pt1247-S3; assembly: GCF_041146875.1. NCBI lineage: Bacteria > Pseudomonadati > Pseudomonadota > Acidithiobacillia > Acidithiobacillales > Acidithiobacillaceae > Acidithiobacillus > Acidithiobacillus sp. IBUN Pt1247-S3. The sequence continues at coordinate 48,719 of NZ_JBFRXP010000011.1, forward strand.
CCTGGCTGAGGACTTGCGCCGCGTACGCGAAATTGAAGAGCTCATGACCCGCATCATGACGGCCTTAAAAATCCGCATGGGTCTGCACGAGCAACGGATTAGTGTTTCCGTCAGTGCTGGGGTCAGCGTGTATCCCCTGGACGAAGGGAGCCCCGAAGAATTGCTGCACCACGCCGATCTAGCCCTCTACCGAGCCAAAAATGAAGGCGGAAATAGTTGGCGAATCTACGATCAAAATGAGGATCAAAGTGCCTTGGAGCGGCAACGGCTGCGCAGCGAGTTGGATCGCGCTCTGCAAGCGTCTGAATTCCTCCTGTACTGGCAGCCCATCATCTCTTTGCGCACGGGACGCTGTGTGGGCGCTGAGGCGTTGTTGCGCTGGCAACACCCGAGCAATGGACTGCTTTTGCCCGGCACTTTTTTGGAGGTGGCCGAAGATTCTCCGATTATGCAGCGCATAGGGCAGTGGGTGATGAAGACCGCTTGCCGTCAAGGAGAAATCTGGCATGCCGCGGGTATGGACCTCGACATCCACATTAATCTGGCTGCCCGCCAAGTGGAAAACCATCGCCTCTGCGACGATCTACGAAGTACCCTGAGTGACTGCCCCGCTCTTCCTCCCGCCAAGGTTTGCCTGGAACTAGTGGAACGCATCGCCTTGCGAGATATCCAAAAAACGGCCCGGATGATTGCCGACTGTCGGGGTATAGGGGTGCATTTTGCTCTGGATGATTTTGGTACCGGGCCAGCGGCACTGCAGTATCTGTTGGAGCTGGATTGCAACCAGATCAAAATCGACCATAGCTTCGTCATACCTATGGCCCACAGCCGCCGTCACCGGCGAATGGTGCAGGCCATGCTGCAGATGGCGCAGGCCTTGGAGGTGACCGTCACCGCAGAGGGTATTGAGGACGAGGAGACACGTTGCTTGTTGCGTGAGCTAGGTGCCGAGCAGGGCCAAGGCTTCGGCATCGGTAAACCGATGCCCGTGGAGAGCTTCAACAGCTATTTGCGAGGATCGTAGAGAGACTGCCGGGCAGTGTGCTAAGGGTGTGCTTAGGTTGATTGGTTGGGACGGGGCGCGGTGACTTGCCGAACAGCTACGGCAGAGTGAATGATGTTGCTCCCGTAGCCATCTCATGGAGAGCAGAATGAAAAGTCTGACGTGCAGTTTGGCCGTGTTGGCCTGTTTCATCACCCCCGTGGCTTGGGCAGCTACCCAAAGCGCAAAACCACAGGTAGAACTGCAACTGACGCAGAAATACACCGTTGCGAATAGTGAGCTCGTCGCCCGCCTGACCGCGACGGCTGCCCGAGCACAAGCGGATCAGGCAGCTAGTTCGGTCAATGCCGACCTTCGCTGGGCAGAGCAACAGTTGCAAGCGTACCCACAAATCCACTGGCAATTGGCTGGCTACAGTAGTAATCGCCAGGGCGACAAGGGCTGGCAAATGGAAGGGGACTTGTCGTTGCGCGCGGAACCCAAGCTATTGCTGCCGGTTTTGGCGACACTCCAGTCGCGTTTGCAGTTGCGCTCGCTGCAGTCCGAGGCCTCCACTTCCGCCATTGCCGCCGCGCAAAAGCAGGCGCGTGCGGCGGTAGTACATCGCTTCGTCAAAGACGCTCAGGCCGTCTGCCAAAATTTGGGGCTATCCTGGGGAGGAGTGGAACACGTCAGTATTCAGGGTGGGGTCCCAGTACGACCCGTTGTTCCCGTCTTCATGGCGGTGGAACGGTCTGTACCCGCGCCGGTAGCGATCGGGCATAGCGAAAGTCATGGTCAAATTGATTTAGTAGGCGCAGCATTTTGCAATAACTAGCCTAATATATAAGGCTAGTTATTTTGCGTAGTTGACTGGGGAGGAAAATGGCAACGAGGAATGCAGATTGGCTATCCCAGTATCGCCAGGGTGGTAAACTCCCCTCGCCTAAAGGTGTGTATCTGGAAGCATTACGGCTTCTGGAGCAAGAGGAAGTCGACAATCGCGAACTTGTCCGAGTGCTGCAATCTGACCCGGCAACAAATGCGCGCCTCTTACAGCTCGCGAATGTCTCGATTCGGACGCGCTCACGCCCCATTGTAGCGGTTTCTGATGCAATTCTGGTTCTTGGACAAGCGCAAATTAAACGCCTGATTTTGGCGTTGGCTCTCATTCAATCGACCACTCCACGAGTGGCGGGTTTTGATTACAGCCGTTTCTGGACGCTTGCGCTGTTGTCGGCGTTGGCGGTGCGGGCAATGGCAGAGCAGCTTGGGCAGGTCAATTCAGACGAAATATTTGTCGTGGCGCTGTTAGCCAAAGTGGGAGAACTCGCCTTGGTGAGCTTGTTTTCCGAGAGTTATGTGGAATTGCTCGGCAACGCGTCGCCATCCGATGTTAATGCGCGGTTGCGTGCGGAACGCCAGCAGTATGGCATCGACCATGACGAGTTATCTTCGTTGCTGGTAGAGGAATGGGGATTGCCGATGGTCTTCGTCGAGGCCGTATTTCATCAATCGCAGCCGGAGGCATTGGGCTCCTTTCCTGACGCGAGCCGGTCCCTTTTTCTTGCCCGCCTTCTCCGTCTCGGTCAGGGCATGGCGGGAATCTGTCTGCGCGAGAATACGCAACGATCGGATGACGCGGAGCAAATGGCCCTAGAGATTGCCAAGCTCGGCTTGGACGATATGCTCGTCCGCGAGCAAGTCTCGCGCCTGCTTTTGGGTTGGGAGTATTGGCAAAGTCTTTTGTTAGAAGCCGCTCCCTTGCTTTCGGAACCATTTGACTGGGATGGTTTGACGGGTCAGAAGGATGTTCGATCGACCGATTTTTCGCAGTTGCGGGTCGCCTGCCTCGCGAAGCAGAGCGAGTTACCGGTAGAGTGCGCAGAAATGATGTCACTTTTAGATCTGCCGCTGGGAACGCTGCCAAATGCCAATGATGTCGCTGGTCTGGATTTGCTATTTATCCCCTACCAACCAAACAATGTTGAGTGGATAGCAGAGAATTTGACCGGCCTGGACCCGGTGCTCGGGCCATACGTCTTGCTCTTTGGCGAGAAGCTCGAGGCGCAGAGTGAGTCTGAATTGTTTCGCCTCGGCATTGATGCGTACGAGTCCAAACCTCTCCAGTCTGAAAACATGCAAAAGCACTTGCAACTCGCTCAACGCCGTCGTGAGGCAAGGCAAAAATACCTGCACCGACAGCAGCGCATGCGCCGGTTCTCGGGCTCTTTGGTGGGCATCAATCGGGACTTGCGTCAAGCAGCGCTAACCGACCCGCTTACGAACCTGCGCAATCGTCGCTATGCTGACGAAAGGCTCGAGCAGGAATGGACGATTGCTGAACGGCATGACAAAAATCTAGCCCTGATGCTTCTTGATCTAGACAATTTTAAAAATATCAACGATTCACTTGGGCACGATGTTGGCGACGAGGTGCTCAGCAGAGTGGCGCGAGTTCTGGACGATTTTGCTCGCCATCAAGATATTCCCTGCCGTGTTGGCGGCGATGAGTTTTTGATTATTTGTCCGGAGACGGATGCTCTCGGTGTAAAGGTATTGGCGCAGCGAATTTGCGCGCGGTTGGCCGCCATAGAAACGTGGACTGGCCTGCAGCATGATGTTTCGGTAAGTATTGGGGTCGCGAGCCGCGATGCGCAGATGTCTTGCGCAAAGGGCTTAATTCAAGCTGCTGATCACGCTCTGTTTGAAGCGAAGCGGCAGGGGCGCAATCAGGTGGTGGAGTTTTCGCGCCCCTGAGCGTCACTCGTTGCGCGGCCGAAAACTGCTTTCGGCAGCGAGCCTTTCCCAAAGTGCCTTTTCCGCCTCACTAATCTGTTTCGGGGCGACGATTTGCAAGACCGCGTAGAGATCTCCCGCCTTGTCGCCCTTGGGGGCGGGTAGCCCCTTAGCCCCCAGCCGCAATTTTTGCCCACTGCTACTCCCGGCTGGAACCTTCACCCGCAATTGTCCATCCAAAGTGGGTACCGACACCGAGGCGCCGAGTACGGCCTCCCAGGGGCTGATGGGCAGATCATGGTACAGATCCTTGCCCTCGGCACGGAATTGCGGATGTGGCGCATAGCGTACGCGTAGATACAAATCGCCGTTTGGTCCGCCGCCTTGCCCCGGCTGCCCTTGCCCGCTCATGCGCAGACGCTGCCCTTCGGCGATGCCTGCTGGAATCTTTACACTCAGCTGACGTCGTTCCCGGTACATGCGTCCGTCTGGGCCATGGACCGGCACCTCCAAGGAGATCTCCCGTTTTGCCCCATGCAAGACATCCTCTAAAGGAATCTGTATCTCGGCTTCGCTGTCCTCACCGCGCGTGCGGAATGGTGCCCCGCCATGGGCACCGCGCCGCCCGCGCTGTTGGGCAAAAAGCTCCTCGAAGAAGTCGCTGAAGCCGCCAATGTCGGGGCCGCCCGCACTACCAGCGTGGCCGCCAGCAAAGCCGCCAGCAAAATTTTCCCAGCCTGGTGGCGGGCGAAAATCCTGGCCGGCGCGCCAATTACTGCCGAGTTGGTCGTAGGCGCGACGCTTTTCCGGATCCTTGAGAACCTCGTAGGCCTCTTGCAGGTCTTTGAAACGATCCTCGGCATTGGCCTCTTTGCTAACGTCGGGATGATATTTGCGCGCCATTTTCCGATATGCGGATTTGATTGCGCCGGCATCGGCGTCGCGCGCCACCCCCAGGATCTGGTAGTAGTCTTTGTATTCCAAGGGAACCCCCCGTATCATGCCGCGATGGCAACTGATGGACCTGATGCGACAGTGGGGGCGCAGCGGTGTTTTTTCAAGTCACCGGCGGGATGAGGCAAGCATGGAGTTAAACGAACGGCAACGTGAGGCAGTATTGCTGGCACCAGGGCCGGCGCTGGTCCTGGCGGGCGCCGGTTCGGGCAAGACGCGCGTGCTCACCAGCCGCATTGCTTACTTGCTGGAAGATGGCCTGCACCCGGGGCAGATCCTGGCTGTGACCTTCACCAACAAGGCCGCGCGCTCCATGCGCGAGCGCCTGGCGGCCATGCTCGATATGGACCTGCGCAGCCTGTGGATGGGAACCTTTCATGGCATTGCCCATCGTCTACTGCGCATGCACCACGAGGCAGTTGGCCTGCCAGCGCAGTTTGTTGTCCTCGATGCCGATGATAGCCAGCGCTTGGTACGCCGAGCCGTACGGGAATTGCAACTGGACGAAAAACACTGGCCTGCGCGGCAGATTGCCGGTCGCATCAGCCGCTGGAAAGACGGCGGGTTGGGGCCGCAAGATCTCTCTGGTGAGCGCTCCGTGCCGCCACAGCTACTCGAGATCTATCAACGCTACGAGCTGCTACGTGAGCGCGCTGGTGCCCTGGATTTTGCTGACCTGCTCCTCTATGCCTTGCGCCTGTGGGACGATGCGCAACTCCTGGCGCAGTATCAGGAGCGTTTTCAGCAGGTCTTGGTGGACGAATTTCAGGATACCAATGCCGTCCAATACCAATGGTTGCGACGCCTCGCCGAGACCCATAAAAACCTCTTTGTGGTTGGCGATGATGACCAATCGATTTATGCTTGGCGCGGGGCGGAAGTGGAAAATCTCTTTCGTTTTCAGCACGATTTTCCGGCAGCGCGCTTGATTCGTCTCGAACAAAATTACCGCTCCACCGCGCCGATTTTGGCCGCCGCCAATGCCGTGATTGCCCAGAATACTGATCGTTTGGGCAAGACCCTGTGGACGGAGCGCAACGAAGGCAGTCCGGTGCAGCTCTATCGCGCGTACAACGAAGAGGATGAGGCGCGCTTTGTCGTTGCTCGCGTCGAGCACTGGGTGGTGGGCGGCGGTAAGCGTGCGGACTGCGCCATACTGTATCGTTCCAATGCCCAGTCACGGGTCTTTGAAGAGCAGCTCTTACGTGCCGGAATGCCCTACCGGGTCTACGGTGGCCTGCGCTTTTTTGAGCGCGCCGAGATCAAGGACGTGCTCGCCTATTTGCGCTTGGTCTTGCAGCGGCACGACGATGCCGCCTTCGAGCGGGTGGTCAATGTGCCGGCGCGCGGCATTGGTGCCGTCACCATTGAGCGCCTGCGCAGCCTGGCCCGGGAGCGCGGCATCTCGCTGTGGCAGGCGGCGGGTGAGATAGTGCAGCCCAAACTCAACGGCTTTCTTACCCTCATCGATACGCTGGCTAAAGCCTGCGCAAACCAGGAACTCGACGAGCAGGTACAGCTAGTGCTTGAGCAGATCCCCTTGCGTGACTGGCATGCGCGCGATGGTGATCGCGGTGAAGGGCGACTGGAGAACCTGGAGGAATTGATCAACGCGGCGCGCAGTTTTACGATGCAGGATAGCTCTGATAGCTTGCGCGAATTGAGTCCGATCCCCGGCGACATGCTCAGTGAATTCCTCACCCACGCCGCCCTGGAGGCGGGAGAGGGTGGCGCCGAGGCCTGGGAAGATGCGGTACAACTGATGAGCTTGCATAGTGCCAAAGGCCTGGAGTTTGCCCAGGTCTTTCTGGTGGGGTTGGAGGAGGGGCTATTCCCGCACCAACGTTGTCTGGAAGACCCCGCGGGGCTCGCCGAGGAACGCCGCCTTTGTTATGTGGGAATGACCCGCGCCAGGCAGCAGCTGGTCCTCTGCCATGCCGAGAGCCGGCGTTTGCATGGCAGCGAACGTTTGGCGCTGGCATCACGTTTTTTGCGCGATCTGCCCACGGAGGAGATCGAAGAGTTACGCCCGCGCGCACGGATCAGTCGGCCGCTGGCGCCCGCTATTCCGGCCGCGAGCAGTCGGCGCAGTGATTGCCCCTACCCCTTGGGCGGGCGCATTCGCCACCCCGTTTTTGGCGAAGGGACGGTGCTCGATTACGAGTCGGGTGGACGCCAGGGGCGGGTACAAATCCAGTTCAGTTCCGGTACCAAATGGCTGGCGCTGGGCATTGTGAGTCTGGAAAGACTATCCTGATGGAGAATACGGAGGGGCACAGATGAGCACAGACGCGAACAGCAAGGCATCGTGGATGGCGGTAGTCATTGTGATTCTTGCGTTGATCGTCCTCGTCGGATTTTTCTTTCTCTGGCTACAGCCTGCGGGACCTGGGGTCCAGCCAGTTGCCAAAACGGCAAGCACGGCATCGGTGTTGCAGTCGGTTAGCCCGACGAGTGGTGCGGTCTCGGTGCCTGACTTTGTGGTAGCACCAGGGATCTCGCAGGAGGGGACTCTCGAGGGCGCGATCGAGGGTCGCTGTGGCAATATTGCCTGGCAAAAGCTCGATCCGCAGGAGCTAAAGGAATTGCGTAAGCTGTGCCCGAAGCAAGCGGCTTCAGCTGGAGTGCAGGGGCAGAAACAGTCGCACCCGTAGCCCGCTATCGGCCGCATTGTTGAATTGGATGGACCCCCCAAGCCGTTGCAGGATGCGCTGCACGATGGCAATCCCCAGCCCGGTGCCGCCGCCGCGACCCGCCAAGGCAAAGGGTTTGCCGAGCATGGCCAGGTTTTCTGCAGAGATCCCTTCGCCATGATCGCGGACTTCAATGGCAACTCCGTTGTTTTCCGTCATCACCGCCAATTCGATTGGTGCCTTGCCATGGCGGCGGGCGTTTTCTACCAGGTTCTGCAGGACGCGCCGCAGGGCCACCGGAGTGACGGAAAGGTAAAGCGATTCCTGTGCTACTTCTTCACGCAGGAGAACATCATCGCCCTGTTGCGCGGCAAACTGCCGCAGGAAGGCGAGCAGATCGATCTCTTCCGCAAGTTCCTCGCGGCCACTGCGGGCATAGTCGAGAAACTGGTGCAGGGTCTCATCCATTTCCCACAGGTTATCAATCAGATCTTGCTGAATATCGGCCGCCTCTTTGGGGAGAAATTCGGCGAGCATACGCATGCGTGTCAGGGGTGTGCGCAAGTCGTGGGAGACACCAAGCAAGACCATCTCGCGCTCTTCCGCTAGCTCATAGCGCTCGCGCAAGGCACTATTCAGTTCTCCAGCCAGGTGTTTGATGTCCTCTGGCCCTTCGATGGGCAATACCACCGGCCCTTCGCGACTCCGGTTGGCTTTGAGGCTGTGCACCAGGCGGCGCAGGGGGCCGGTGATTTGATGCACGATGAGGTAGGCGCCGAGTAGGGAGAGCAGCAGGATGGCGCTGAGCTTAAACCACTGCGGTGAGGGGCCCGGGGGGGGCTTGGGAATGGGCATGGCGACGGCGACATGGCTATGGGGGTCGGGATCGATCCAGAGCAGGTGATGCCGACTGTCCTCCAATACCTGAGCATGGGGCCAACCCATGTCGTGTAGGAGTCGCTGCGCATTGCGCATGATTGGGTTGTGCGGCGGGTTCCCGCTCATCTCGTCAACGGGGTAAAAGGCAATGCCAATTTTGGCCAGGCGCGGGGCAAGCCATTCCGCCTCGCCGACATCAAGGGCGCTGCTCAAGGTCAGGATCTGCGCCCAGCTTTGTGCCAGGTGACGCGCCTGCGGGTTGCCTAGATAGATGGTGAAGTACCAATACACAGCGAACTGGCTCATCAACAACAGCGCGCCAATCAGCAAAAATATCCGCCCGAATAGGGTGTCGGACCAGAGCCTCCAGAACTTCACGCGGGTTTATCCGGACTCCCGGCATCGGGAACGAAGACGTAGCCGCGTCCCCATACCGTTTGTAGGTAGCGCGGTTTGCTCGAGTCGTCTTCGATCAGGCGGCGCAGGCGCGACACGAAGACATCAATTCCTCGCGGGCCAGGGATGTCCTCGCTATGGCCGTGAATCATGCCCAGAAGTTTGTCGCGCGACAGGGTCTGCCAGGGATGTTCGGCGAGGGCACGCAGCAATGCAAATTCGGTTTCGGTGATGTCGATTTCCTGATCGCCACGGTACAGGCGACGGTAGTCGAGGGCGAGATGAAACGGACCAAAATCGATGGCGCCGGGGCTCGGCTCGACGGTACCGCTGTCCTGACTGCGTCGCAGGACGGCGCCGATGCGGGCAAGGAGCTCTGCAGGCTCAAAGGGCTTGGCGACATAGTCATCGGCGCCAATGGAGAGGCCCTGGATGCGATCATCCAGGTCTCCGCGGGCGGTGAGCATGATGATGGGCAGCAACGACTCCTGATCGCGCAGTCGCTCGCAGATCTGAAAACCATCCTCACCGGGCATCATTACGTCGAGGAGCAGGAGATCGTAGCGCTCCCGCTCCAACAGCCGGTCCATCTGCGCCGCCGAAGCGGCGCCATGAACCGTGTAGCCCTGAGACTCCAGGTAACGCGTCAGAATGGTGCGCAACTTGGCGTCATCATCCACCAACAAGATGCGGGCGCTAGTACTCACGGTTTGTGCCATCCTCCCCAATGCGGGCCTTTTTCCATCTTCGCATAAATTGCCGTTACTTTCTGCCATTGCTCTGCATTCAACAGTTTGTGCACGAAAGCGACTTGTGCGATTCCGCGTTGTAGCATCGCCTGATGATCGGCCAACACAGCGGTTTCTAACGGTTTTAGCGCATTGTCCGGTTCACCGCGCAGGAGGGCAGTTTGCAGCGCGCGGTTATGACTGCGCATGGTTTCCATTTGTGACTGCCACTGACCTTTCTGTTCCTTGCGCCAAGTCTCCAGTTGGGTCTCCAGCTGCGGGCTAAGTTTGAGCTCCACGGCGTGGCGCCAAACGATGGGCAGGAGCATAGGCACCGGGGCGTTCTTCATCATCCACTCAGCGCGCGGGCCGCCGTGCATAGGGCCCTGCATCGGTCCGTGTGCTGGAGGTGGTGGCATGTCTGCCGCGATGCTGGCGACGGGTGCCAGAGCCAGAGCTGACCAGGTAAAGAGCGAAAGCATGGTTTTGCGCATAACGAGCACCTCCGAAAAATCGAGCGTAATTGCTCGAGGCTCAGAGTACGTGCGCCAGTGATACGAAAGCCAGTGAAAAATTCTTACAAAAATCAACACGTCCAGTTGCAGATGTACATAATTTATCCGTTGCCGAGTGGGTGCGCACAGCTCGGAAATCGTCGACAATACGGCAAATTTCCGCGGACGAGATGCTGCAATCATGCGCTGGCAATGGATCTCTTTAGGCCTGTTTCTGTTGAGCGCCACCGCGCACGCGGGCGTTGGTGTGGCCTTTGACGATCCCTTTTTTACGGATAGCGGCCTGCCACAGCAACCGGGACAGGCTTGGCAGGGGGTGCCCAAGCAGTTGCCGGCCCTACCCGAGCCGCAAAGCTGGTCGGCTGCGCTCGCGGGCAAAACCTGGACTTTGCCCGAACTTAGCTCTTGGGCCTTGGCCCATAATCCGCAAACGGCGGCAGCCTGGGAGGGCTTGCGCGCGCAGGCAGCGGCCTTGGGCATGGCAGATAGCGCTTGGCTACCCTCGCTTACGCTCAGTACCAGTGCGTCGCGCCGCCAGGCGGTGTCTACGGCGGGCTTCAGTGTGCCGGCGCGCAATAGCGTGATGCCCAGCCTGAGCTTGAGTTACACCCTCTGGGACTTTGGCCTGCGCGCGGCCAAGACCGATGCCGCCCAGGCGCAGGAGTGGGTGGCGGGTTATACCCAGAACCAGACCCTGCAGACGGTCATTTTCAACGTTACCCAGGCCTATTATAAGCTCCTCGGCAATCAGGCCCTGCTGGCCGCCGATGCCAAGACCGTGGCAGAAAACCAGAAGGCCCTGGAGGCGGCGGAGGTGTTGCATCGTGCCGGGCAAGCCACCATTGGCGACCTCTACCAGGCGCGGGCGTCCTTGGCTACGGCCCAGTCCACCTACGCTGCCCAGGAGCAGACGGTGCGCAGTAGTCAGGGTACCCTGGCCAGCGACTTGGGTCTGCCTACCAATAGTGTGATCCATATCGCGGCTTTGACCGCTGACAGTTCGTCGCCAGGTCAGCTGCGGCAGGGGGTGGATTCTCTGATGCATGCTGCGGAAAGTGCGAACCCGGCTCTGCAGCAGGCGCGCGCGCAGGTGGCCGTGGCCAACGCCAATATTCACTCTGCCCGCGCGCAAGGCTTACCTAGTTTGGGCGTGACGGGTTCTTATGGCTATCAGTTTCAGGGTGGATTTCAGCCCGGCGATACTTGGAGCGTGGGTCTGACGCTAACGGTCCCGCTCTTTACCGGCTTCAACAATCATTATGCCGTGCGCCAGGCCGAGGCCACTGCGCGGCAAGACGCGGACACGCTGGCGGCGACGCGCAACAGCACCATGGCCAGTATCTGGCAGGATTATCATGGTTTTCAGGGCGATCTGGCGGCCTATCCCGGCGCCAGTAGCAGTTTGGCCAATGCCCGTAAGGCCCGGGAAGTGGTGCTGGCGCAGTATAAGGTCGGGCAGGCGACCATTCAGGACGTGTTGCAGGCCGAATCTACCCTGGCCCAATCCCGCTATACCCTTATCGCCAATCTCGTTAATAGCTACGTGGCCCTGGCGCAGTTGAGTCAGGCCGTGGGCATGCCCGTGGGAGCAAAACAACCTTGAAAGCACATCGTTGGGGCGCTATTGCCCTGTTTCTGGCCTTGCCCTTGTTTCTGTCCGCCTGCCAAAAGGCCGAGCGGAGCGGGCCAGCGCCGGTACAGGTTACCCTGGTCCAACCCAAGGCCCAGGATATGATCCATTACGAAAGCTTTTTGGGCACGGTGACGCCCTTGCAGACCGTCAATATCGTGCCGCAGACCTCGGGACAGTTGGCTAGCCTGTCCTTTACCCAGGGGGGCATGGTCCAGCAGGGGCAGACCCTGTTCACCATCAATCCGGCGCAAGCCGCCGCGACTCTGGCGCAAGCGCGGGCAAATCTAGCCTCGGCACGCGCAACGGCGCATTACAACCAGACCTTGGTTGAGCAAGACCAGCCTCTGGTTGAAAAGGATTTTATTACCAAACAGAGCTACGCGCAGGCGGTCTCCCAGGCGCAGGCGAGCCAGGCGCAAGTGGCCGCCGACGCCGCAGCTGTGCAGCAGGCACAGATCACCTTGGGCTACACCCGCATCACCGCACCCATCAGTGGGCGCATCGGCATGGCCTTGGTCAAACCCGGCAACCTGGTGGTGGCGAACCAAACGCAACTGGCGACGATCAACCAAATCAGCCCCATCGGCATAAACTTTCAGATCCCACAGAGTCTGCTTGGCGCTGCACGCATGGCCAAGGAACAGGCCTGGAAGCTGATGGTCGATGATGAGAAGCAGGGCAAGAGCTTGGATACGGCCATTCTGCACATCATCGACAACAGCGTCAGCGCCACGACAGCCACGGTGAGCGTGCAGGCGCAGGCCGACAACGCTGGCGCTGGCCTGTGGCCGGGAGAATTTGTCGAGGTTCGTCTGCCAGTGCAGCAGGTCAAGCAGGCTTTGACCCTGCCAGTGGCGGCGGTGCAGCAGGGTAGCAACGGCAACTTCGTGTATCAGGCACCCAAAGGCGTAGTACAGGCGACCCCCGTGCAGGTGCTCTGGGAAGATGGCCAAACGGCCGTAATTTCCGGTCTGCCGGTGGATGCGCAGGTGATCGATCCGGTGCCGGCGCGGGTTTATGCCGGGGTTCATGTCTTTTTGCCGGGCCAGAAGGCGCCTGCTAGGACGGAGCACGGTCACCGGCATGCGGGTGGCGCATGAATATTTCGGCGTTGTTCATTCGCCGGCGGGTGATGACCATCATCCTTAGCCTCGCTTTGGTCATCTATGGGATTTTCGCCTTTCAGAGCCTGCCGGTGGCCATGCTCCCCAGCGTTGATTTTCCTACGGTTCTGGTTTCCGCTAGTTTACCTGGAGCCAGCCCCCAGACCATGGCGAGCAGCGTAGCGACGCCGTTGGAGAAGCAATTTTCCAGTATTCCCGGTCTGTCAGCGATGAGCTCCACCAGTAGCGTCGGCTCCACGCGAATCATTCTGCAGTTCGATCTCAGTCAGAACATCGACGTGGCCACGCAAAACGTAGAAAACGCCGTTACCCAGGCGCAGCACCTTCTCCCGCCGGGTATGCCCAGCCTGCCCTTCGTCAAGCAGATGAATCCGTCGGCGGCACCCGTTGAATTCATCGCCCTGACGGCGCCCGATATGCCCATCTACAAACTTAATGCCTACGCGGTGGATAAGGTAGTGCCCGCCATTTCCGGCATTTCGGGGGTGGCCCAGGTACAGATCTTTGGCGAGCAGAACTATGCCGTGCGCATCCATGCCAATCCCTTCGCCCTCCAGGCCCATGGACTTTCCCTGCAGGCCCTGGATCAGGCGGTGGGCAGTCATAACGTCAATCTGCCCCAAGGTACCCTGCTGGGGACGGCGCGCAATTATGCGGTCAATGTGCACGGCCAGCTCAACGATGCCCAGGACTTCCGCAATATGCCGGTGATGCAGAGCGGCGGGACGGTAGTCCCCCTGGCGGACGTGGCGACGGTCAACAATGGGGTGGATAATGACCAGATTGCCAGTTGGCTGGGCGGGCACCGCGCCTTGATTTTGGCGGTAGTGCGGCAGCCCAGCGCCGACACCGTGGCGATCTCCGACGCTATCCAGAAACGCCTGCCCAGTTTCACCGCCGGCCTGCCCGGTGGCGCCAAGCTGCAGATCATTTACGACAAGGCCGACTACATTCGCGCGGCGGTGCAAGAGGTGGAATACACCTTGCTCCTGGCCTCGCTGTTGGTGGCCGGGGTGCTTTGGCTCTTCCTGCGTCGGGGCAGCCCTACCCTCATTGGTGCCCTGGCGATCCCCACCTCCATCCTTGGTACCTTTGCGGTCATCTCCTACCTGGGCTACACCCTCAATACCCTGACCTTGCTGGCCCTGACCCTGTCCGTGGGTTTTGTGGTGGACGATGCGGTGGTCATGCTGGAGAACATTGCCCGTCACGAGGAGCGTGGCGAAGAACCGGAACAGGCGGCCTACGCCGGCAGTTCGGAGATTGGCTTTACGGTCTTGTCCATGACCCTCTCCCTGGCGGTGGTGTTTTTGCCCTTCCTGATCATGGGGGGGATCATCGGGCGCCTGTTCCGCGAATTTGGCGTTACCATTGCCGTGGTGATCCTGCTCTCGGGTCTGGTGTCCCTGACCTTGACCCCCATGCTCTGTGCCCGCTACTTGCAGGTGAAGCACGAAGCGCCGAGTCGTTTTGAACGCGGCTTTGCCCGTCTGCGTGCCTGGTATGGGCGCAGCTTGCGGAAAAGCCTGGAGCATCGGGGCTGGATCTACCTGGGGGCAGGCTTGAGCCTGCTGGGGATGATCGGGCTCTTTATGATCCTGCCCAAGGGCTTCATCCCTAGCGAAGACAGCGGCATGATCATGGGCAACCTCCAGTATCCCCAAGGGATTTCCTTTGCCCAATTGGAAACCCTGCAGGAGCGAGTGGCGGCAGCAGTGGAGAAAAATCCCGCCATTGCGTCGGTGATGTCCAGTGCTGGGCAGGGGGCAGGCGCCTTTGGTTCGGCCAATACCGGACGGCTCATCATCCGCCTCAAGCCTTTGGGTGATCGGGCCAGTGGCGATACGGTCATTGCCCAGTTGCGGCGCACCGTAGCAAACTTTCCGGGGGTAGAGGCGAGTTTTATGCTGCCGCCCGCCATCCAGATGGGCCCCATCTCTTCGCAGTCCAATTACCAGTACACACTGCAAAGTGAAGACCAAGCGACTCTTGATGCGGCAGTGCCGAAACTGGTTGCAGAGCTGCGCAAGGTGCAGGGTTTGCAAGCGGTGAACAGTGATCTACAGGTGGCCAACCCGCAAATTGATGTCCGCGTGCTGCATCGCCGAGCGCAAGCCTTAGGAGTTACTCCGCAGTCCATCGAACAGGCACTGAACTTTGCCTTTGGCGGAACGCAAGTCGGGACGATTTATGCCTCCACCAACCAGTACGAGGTCATCCTCGATCTGGCGCGACGCTTTCAGGAGAATATTGGCGCCTTGGGGGCTATTACCCTGCCGGGCACGGCAGGTCTTGTGCCGCTCTCGGCAGTGGCGAATTTCGGCTATGGTGTTGGCCCCTTGAGCATCAGCCACTATGACGGTATTCCCAGCGTGACGATATCTTTCAATCTGGCCCAGGGAACCTCCATAGGGCAAGCGACCCAAGCGGTACAGAAGATCGCTGCCCAGGTCCTGCCGGCGGGTGTGCAAGGAAGTTTTGGTGGTTCCGCCCAGGCCTTCCAGCAGTCCAACAGTTCTCTGCCCCTGCTGCTCCTGGCCACCATTGCCCTCATTTACGCCATCCTTGCCATTCTGTATGAGGACTTCATCCACCCCCTGACCATCCTCACCGCCCTGCCCCTGGCCGGTTTTGGGGCGCTGTTGGCGCTCTGGATTTTTCATCAGGAACTGGATTTGTTCAGCTTTGTGGGCATCATCATGTTGGTGGGCCTGGTGAAAAAGAACGGCATCATCATGGTGGATTTCGCCATTCATCGGCGGCGCGAAGGGGCCTCGGCGGTGGACGCCATGGTCGATGCCTGTATCACCCGTTTTCGCCCGATCATGATGACCAATCTGGCGGCGGTGCTGGGCATCCTGCCCATCGCCATTGGTATTGGCGCTGGAGCAGAATCGCGGGTACCGCTGGGGGTGGCGGTGGCAGGGGGCATTGTCGTGTCGCAGTTCCTTACGCTTTTTGTGACACCAGCCTTCTATGTGTTTTTTGAGGGGCTCAAAGAACGATTTTCTCAGCGTTTCGCGCGGCGCCGCGCTCGTTCTTCGTACAAAGACGCAAGCTCGTAAAAACTATGGTATAAATGCGCGCTAACGAAAGAGTGAGGAACTTTCATGCGCAAACGACAAGTGCCGCTACTTCTTACCGTAGGTCTACTGGGCGCTTGTGCCCAGCTCCCTGCGCCCCAGCCAAGCCGCTCCGCTGTGGCTGAGACGCGTTCGGCGCAGGCCGAGCAGGCGGCGCAGCTCGCTCAGGAACGTCTTGCCGCCGTCGCTGCCCAACGCCAAGCGGCTGAGGCGCGTTTCTGTGAATCCTGGCGCAGCTCGCTCGACTTGATGCGTCGTGATGCCATTGGCTGTGTGCATACCACACCGGAGCAGCAAGGCAGCTGCTGGGACGCAGTCTCTAGCTGGGCTGGTGCCAAGAGCGACTATTATTCGGCTCTGCAACGCCTGTTTGCCGGGCATGCCTACGCCGCACCAGCGCAGACGGCGGGAAATTTCTTCCAACAGACCCAGGCTTGGGCACAGCTCTGTCGCAGTAGCGTGCAAAACTGCTTGCAAGAAGCCAATCAGACGCAGATGCAGGGGCAGAAAGCCGCGGTCAGTCAATTCTGTGCGGCACAGGGCAACGCAACATCCCGGTAAACTGGACGTCGCCCTTACTCTATTCCTCCCCGCAGCAACTTTGTTAGACTCGAATAGCAGTCAGACAAAATCCCAAGGGAGGGAATATGAAACAGTTTTTGAAAGATTTCAAAACCTTTTTACAACGCGGCAATGTTATTGATTTGGCTGTAGCGTTTGTTATTGGCAGTGCTTTCTCCGCTATTGTCACGTCGCTAGTGACCAACATTGTGATGCCACCCATTGGGCTGGTACTGGGAAAAGTGGATTTCAGTAATCTTTTTCTCATACTCCATGAGGGCAAAACGCCGGGGCCATACCTGACTCTGGCCGCCGCCGAAAAGGCCGGCGCAGTCACCTGGAACTATGGTCTGTTCATTATGTCCATTATCAGTTTCCTGATCATTGCTTTTGTTATCTTTCTCCTCGTGCATAGTATCAATCGCCTCTATCCGAAACCTGCCGCGCCCGTCACAACCAAAGATTGTCCGTTCTGTGCGACGGCCATTCCTCTGGCTGCCAACCGTTGCCCCAACTGCACCTCGCAGCTGGCTTCCTGAGTAGAGTCTGATCCTGGTGTCTAGCCTAGTTTGGATAGCCGTTGCCTTGGGCATCGGCGTCCTGCTGAGCGCACTCGTTTTTTGGCTTTGGTGGCGGGGTGAAAGACAATCCTGGCAAACCCGCCTTGCTATTGCGGAACAAAGTTTCGCTCAGCAACAAGAAACAAGGCTACAAGCGGAGGAATTGCTGTGCCAGGCGCGTGCCGAGCTTCAGTCGCTGACAGCAGATCTGCAAGACGCGCGGGTGCAGTTGGCGGCTGCGCGAACGATGGCTGCACAGCTGCAGCAGTTGCAGGGAGAACACGGGCGACTGCAAGAGCAGGGTGTCAGGCAAAGCGGGCAATTGGCCGAACTACAAGAGCGCCTGCTACAGGAACGCCGGCAAGCGGAGGAGAAGCAGCGTCTGCTCAGCGAGGCGGAAGAACGTTTGCGCCAGACCTTTGCCGCTTTATCGAGCGATGCCTTGCGACGCAATAATGAAGACTTTCTCCGCTTGGCTCACGAAAATCTCACCCGCTTCCAGGAGCAGGCACGGCAGGATTGGGAGGGTCGGCAGAACAACTTTGGTCAGATTGTTGCTCCGATCCGCGAATCCTTGGGCAAGATGAATGAACGCCTGGACGGTCTCGAACAGGTGCGTAATTCTGCCTATAGTGCCCTCACCGAGCAGTTGCGTGGGCTGGTGCAGGACCATCTGCCGCGTTTGCATGAAGAAACGGCTGCCTTGGTAAAGGCCCTGCGGCAGCCAGCTGCGCGCGGACGCTGGGGGGAGATGCAGCTCAAGCGCGTGGTGGAGATGGCGGGGATGCTCTCCCATTGCGATTTTATCGAACAGGCATCGATACAGACGGAAGATGGGGTACAGCGCCCAGATCTGCTGGTGCGCCTGCCTGGCAACAAACAGATCATTGTCGATGCCAAGGCGCCGCTGAACGCCTACCTGCAGGCCGTTGAGGCGCGCGATGACACCGAGCGTCAGCGTCACCTGCTCAAGCATGCGGCAGAGTTGCGCACCCACTTGCAACAGCTCGGCAGGAAATCCTATTGGGAGCAACTGCCGGGTAGCCCGGAGTTTGTCGTACTGTTCTTGCCGGGCGAGGATTTTTTCAGCGCTGCGCTGCAAAGTGATCCAAGCCTGATTGAATATGGGATGGAACAAAAGGTGATCGTGGCGACTCCGACGACGCTGATCGCCCTGCTCCGCGCCGCGGCCTATGGCTGGCGGCAAGAAGCGGTAGCCGCCAATGCCCAGGCCGTTAGCGCCTTGGGACGGGAGCTGCACGATCGCCTGCTCACTTTGAGTGGACATTGGTCCAAGGCCGGGCGACAACTGCAAAGTGCCGTGCAATCCTATAATCAGGCCACAGCATCTTTGGAAACGCGGGTTTTGGTTTCGGCACGGAAGTTTCCCGAACTCGGCGCGACAATTGGCGACCGCGAGATTTCCACGCTGGAACCCGTAGAGTTGCAAGTGCGCAACTTACAGGTGCGCGAGACGGAAGCGACCAGCGCTACGGACGATCTGCCGCCGGTTTCGCCTGTGCCAAGGCCAAGGGAAGACTGAAAATTACCTTTTCTTCCACCCCAGGTAACTCCTGTGGCTTTTGTGCGCCCCAAGAACCCAGTGTGTCGATGATTTCTTGCACTAAGCTCTCTGGCGCCGAGGCCCCGGCGCTGATGCCAATACTGGGATTGCCATTGAACCATTCTTTGCGCATCTGGGAGGCATCTTCAATCAAATGGGTTGCGGTACCGAGTCGTTGGCCCAGTTCGGCAAGACGGCTGGAGTTGGAGCTGTTCGGTGCCCCCACTACCAGCAGGATGTCGACTTCGGGTACGAGCTTTTTCACCGCATCTTGGCGATTCTGGGTGGCATAGCAGATGTCGTCCTTTTTCGGGCCTTGAATGGCGGGAAAACGTTCGCGCAAAGCCACTATCACTTCGGCGGTATCGTCCATACTCAGAGTGGTTTGGGTAATATAGGCGAGGCGTTCCGGATCGCGTGGCTGCAGGCGGGCCACGTCTTCGACATTCGAGACCAAATACATCATGCCGCTCGCGACCTGCCCCATGGTTCCCTCTACCTCGGGATGGCCAGCATGGCCAATGAGCACCATCTCCATGCCCTCACGGCTATATTTCTTGACCTCCATGTGCACCTTGGTAACCAGTGGGCAGGTTGCGTCGAAGACCGTCAATCCACGCTCCTCGGCACGTTGGCGCACCGCCAGAGGAACGCCGTGGGCACTGAAGATGACCGTTGCACCATCGGGGATTTCGTCGAGCTCTTCCACGAAAATGGCCCCACGATTGCGCAAATCGTCAACTACGTGACGGTTGTGTACGACCTCGTGCCGCACATAAATGGGCGCACCGAAGAGCTCCAGGGCACGTTCGACAATTTGGATAGCACGATTGACGCCGGCACAAAAGCCGCGCGGATTGGCTAAGAGGATATCCATGGGTTTGGGCTCCAAACGATTTCGCCCATGGTCCGGCGCTAGCGTCTTTCTGTCAACCGAGATCGCCCCATTGTGCCTGCAGAATCGCGAGGGCGGCGATCGGTGCGGTTTCGGCGCGCAAGATTCGCGGCCCACAGCGGCGCAGCAGAAACCCTGCTTTCTCGGCGGCTTCCAGTTCCTCGGGCGCCAAGCCGCCCTCGGGACCGCTCAAGAGTTCTGCTTGCGCCGAACTCGGCGTTGGTAAATCCCTTATGCCCAGTTGCGCTGCGGCATCGAAAGCCACGCGTAGCGGGGCTTTTGCCTGGTGCAGATAGTCGCAGAGTGACACCGCTGGCAGCAGGATGGGTAGATGGGTGGCCTGACTCTGCTCTGCGGCGGCAACGAGAATTTCTCGCCAGCGTCCTTGCCGTTTTTCGCTCTTGGCCTCGGCCAGCGGTACCTGGCAGTAGCGGCTGTGCAGCGGCTGAATGCTTGCGACACCTAGTTCCGTGGCCTTCTGTAACAACCAGTCCCAGCGCTCCCCGCGTAATACAGGCAGCGCGAGAGTCAGCGCAAGGGGGCTAGCCGTACTGCGGAAGATTGCCTCGCTTACCTCTAGCACGGCGTCTTTTCCTGCCACTCCGCCGAGCGTCGCCGAGTATTCCCAGCCGTCGCCAGTGAAGAGCGTAAGCTCCTGCCCGCGGCGCGCCCGCAGCACGCGCAGGAGGTGATGGCTGGCCGCGTCGGCGAGCACAAACGCACCCATCTGGGGCGTGATTTCGCTAAACAAGTGGATGCGAGGCATGACGCTATTCTGGGGGATCTCGGCGGCCTCTGCAAAGGCCGGATGACCTTGGCCTTGCGCTGCTCTATGCTTAGCTGATGAAAATGCAAGAGAGAATGGATATTGATGGGGACTGGGTTGCGGCGCAGTTGCGAGCCTGCGCTGAGCGCATCATTTTGCCGGGTTACCAGCGGGTAGCCAGTGCGCGCAAGCCCGACGGCAGTATCGTCACTAGTGCCGACCTCGACAGTCAAAGCTTTTTGCAGGGCCAGTTGGCGCAACGGTACCCGAATATTCCGCTCCTTGGTGAGGAAATGTCCGCCGCTGAGCAGCAGCAAGTGCTAGATTCGAGCAATCTTCTCTGGTGTCTGGACCCTCTGGATGGCACCAGCAATTTCGCTGCCGGTGTGCCAGTCTTTGGCATCAGTCTGGCGCTTATGGATGCGGCAGGACCGCTGCAGGCCTGGATTTACGATCCAATGCGCCAAGACCTCTACACCGCTCTGCGCGGAGCTGGTGCGTTTCTGAACGGCAAAGCGCTGCACGTCCGGGAGGCGCCTGCCCTGCGCGCGACGGTGGGCGTGGTGGACTACAAGCGCCTGACGCGTGAGCTTGCGCTCCGGCTGCTCACCCAACAACCCTTCCACAGTCAGCGCAACTTCGGCAGTTGTGTATTGGAGTGGAGCTGGTTGGCGGCCGGGCGTTACCATTTTTACCTGCATGGGGCACAACAACTCTGGGATCGCGCCGCGGGAAGCCTGATTCTAACAGAGGCAGGTGGGCAGATGAGCACCCTGGATGCTGCGCTGCTGCCGCAGCGAGATTTGCAGAAAACCTCGGTTTTGGCCACCCTGGACCCGCAATTGCACATCGCTTGGCGGGAATATCTCGCCGTCGAGTTCCCAAAAAGCCAAGCTTGATTTATCCTTGGGCCTATTTCTATCGCCACTTGAAGGACATCCCCTATGGCCACCATCCGCAATCTGGCTCTGAGCCTGCTCCCCGTCACCGAAACCGCAGCGCGCGCTGCCAGTGGCTGGATTGGCCGGGGGGAAAAAGAGCTGGGTGACGGGGCGGCGGTGGATGCCATGCGCGCAGCGATCGCTCAGGTGCCCATGCGCGGTACGGTGGTGATTGGTGAGGGCGAGAAGGACGAGGCGCCCATGCTCTACAATGGTGAGACTGTCGGTTCCGGTAGCGGCCCCGAGGTCGACATCGCCGTCGATCCCGTAGAAGGTACCAACTTTCTCGCCAGCGGCATGCCTGGTTCCATCTGCGTTCTCGCCGCCGCCCCCAAGGGCAGCATGTTTCGCCCCGGGCCGGCCTTCTATATGGACAAGCTGGTAGTGCCGGCGCCGGCGCGCGGCAAGATCGACCCGGAAGCGCCCATGAAAGACAAGCTGCACGCCTTGGCCAAGGCGCTTGGCAAGGATGTCAAAGAGTTGCGTGTCTTTTTGCTCAAAAAGCCACGTCACGAAGCGATGATTAAGGAAATTCAGGCTGCGGGTGCCACGGTGCGCCTGCAGACGGACGGCGATGTTAGTGGCGGCATCATGGCCGCTTTGGGCACCAAGGTCGACGCGATGATGGGTATCGGTGGCACTCCCGAGGGCGTGATTACCGCTTGCGCCGCGCGTGCCATGGGCGCCGAGATGTTTGGCGCTCTGGCGCCGCAGAAGCCGGGCGAGGCAGAGGCTATCGCCGAAGCGGGCCTCAAGGTGGGCCAGTGGATTGGTCGCGACGAGTTGGTGGCCAGTGATGATGTGCTCTTCGTCGCTACTGGTCTTACCAGTGGCGACATCCTCGACGGTGTCTCGCGCTCGCATTTCTTCATCGAGAGCGAAAGCCTCGTGATTTCTGGCCACGATGGCATTCTGCGCCGGGTGCGCACCCATCAGCGGGCCGACGACTAATTTTCATCTGGGAACAGGCGACTGGCTCGGCCGGATCGCCTCTTAAGGAGCTTTGCATGACTGTGACTCGCACCGACCTCGCCAATGCCATCCGTGTCCTCAGTATGGATGCTGTTGAAAAAGCCAATTCCGGCCACCCCGGAATGCCCATGGGCATGGCGGATATCGCTGAAGTGCTGTGGAACGACTTCCTCGTCCACAACCCGGCCAACCCCCATTGGTCGGGCCGTGACCGTTTCCTTCTGTCCAACGGGCATGGTTCCATGCTGCAGTACGCGCTCTTGCACCTGACGGGCTATGACGTGTCCGTGGATGATCTCAAATCTTTCCGGCAGTGGCATAGCAAGACTCCGGGACACCCTGAATATCGCGATACCCCCGGCGTGGAAACCACCACGGGCCCCCTGGGCCAGGGTTTGGCCAATGGCGTGGGCATGGCCTTGGCCGAGCGGATGCTGGAAGGTCAGTTCAACCGTCCCGGGCACGAGATTGTCAACAACTACACCTATGTCTTCTTGGGCGATGGCTGCCTCATGGAAGGCGTGTCCCATGAGGCTTGTTCCCTGGCCGGCGTTTGGGGCCTGAACAAGCTCATCTGCTTCTACGATGACAACGACATCTCCATTGACGGGCATGTGGATAACTGGTTTGGCGATGACACCCCAGCCCGTTTCGAGGCCTACGGCTGGCATGTAGTGCGCAAGGTGGACGGGCACGATGCCGCGGCGGTGAAGCAGGCCATCATTGAGGCGCGCAGCCAGACGGCCAAACCGACCCTGATCTGCTGCAAGACCGTTATCGGCCAAGGCTCGCCCAATAAGGCGGGCAGTCACGATGTTCACGGTTCGGCCCTGGGCGCCGCCGAAGTGGCGGCTACCCGCAAGCACCTGGGCTGGCAGTACGAAGAGTCCTTCTTCGTCCCCCAGGACATCTACCAGAGCTGGGATGCTAAGGCCAAGGGCAAGGCTGCCGAGTCCGCTTGGCAGGAAAAATTCGCGGCCTACCAGGCGGCCTTCCCCCAGGAGGCAGCAGAGTTTGAGCGCCGGCTGGCGGGCAAGACCAGCCCGGCCTTTGATGCGGCCATTGCCAAGGTGATCGCCGACTTCCGCAGCGAGGCCCCCAAAATCGCTACCCGTGTCGCCTCGGGCAAGACCATTCAAGGGATTGCGGCGGCGCTGCCGGAATTCATCGGCGGTTCGGCGGACCTGAGTCCGTCCAACAACACCCGTTGGAAAGAAGCGGTGGACCTGGGCAAGCACAAGGTCGATGGCAACTATATCCACTATGGTGTGCGCGAATTTGGTATGTCCGCCATCATGAATGGTGTCAACCTCTATGGTGGCTTCCTGCCCTTCGGCGGCACCTTCCTGATCTTCTCCGATTACAGCCGCAATGCCATTCGCATGTCGGCCCTCATGGGCCTGCGCGTCGTGTATGTCATGACCCACGACTCCATCGGTCTGGGTGAAGACGGCCCCACCCATCAGCCCATCGAGCAGGTCAACAGTCTGCGTCTGATTCCCAACCTCCACGTCTGGCGTCCGGCGGATGCGGTGGAAACGGCCATTGCCTGGGAGTCTGCTGTCAAGCAGGAGCGGACGCCTTCCCTGCTGGCCCTGAGCCGCCAGAATTTGCCTGCCCTTGGGCATGATGATGCCAGTGTCGCAGCCGCGCGCCGTGGCGGGTATGTCCTTAAGGATGCCGCGGGTGGCAAGCCTGCCGGCATCCTGCTCGCCAGTGGTTCCGAGGTGGAATTGGCCCTCGCAGCGCAGGCCAAACTGGCCGAGCAAGGCATTGCCGTGCGCGTGGTCTCCATGCCCTGTCTGGAGCTCTTTGATGCCCAGGATGCGGCGTACCGCGAGAGCGTGTTGCCCGCGGCCGTGAGCAAGCGCTTGGCAGTTGAAGCGGGTACTACGGGCCTGTGGTACAAATATGTGGGTCTGCAAGGCACGGTGGTAGGTATTGACCACTTCGGCGCCTCGGCCCCGGCCCCGGTCCTGTTCGAGAAATTCGGCTTTACCGTGGACAATGTGGTTGCCCGGTACCAGGCACTGTAAGACTTTCATTCAAAAAATCTGAGGAGTTTGCCATGAGCATTCGTGTGGGTATCAATGGATTTGGACGTATTGGCCGGATGGCCTTCCGTGCGATCGCCAAAGAGGCCGAGTTCCGTCATCTGGAAGTGGTTGCTATCAATGACCTCCTTTCCGCCGACTACCTGGCGTACATGCTGCAGTACGACTCCGTGCATGGCCGTTTTGCCGGTGATGTGCAGGTCGAGGGGAACAATCTCGTGGTCAATGGCAAGACCATCCGCCTGACGGCGGAGAAGGATCCTTCCGACCTGAAGTGGGGCGATGTGGATGTGGATATCGTCATCGAGTCCACGGGTTTTTTCCTGACCACGGAGACTTGCCAGAAACATATCGATGCCGGTGCCAAGAAAGTCGTGCAATCGGCGCCGTCCAAGGACGACACCCCGATGTTCGTCTATGGCGTCAACCACGCCAAATACGCTGGGGAGAAGATCGTTTCTGCGGCCTCCTGCACCACCAACTGCCTGGCGCCGGTGGCCAAGGTGCTGAACGATAACTTCGGCATCAAGCGCGGCTTGATGAGCACCGTGCATGCCGCCACCGCCACGCAGAAAACCGTGGATGGCCCGTCGCACAAAGATTGGCGTGGCGGCCGCGGCATCCTCGAGAACATCATTCCTTCCTCCACCGGCGCTGCCAAGGCGGTAGGCCGGGTCATTCCGGAGCTGAACAAGAAGCTGACTGGTATGGCCTTCCGCGTACCGACTTCGGACGTCTCGGTAGTCGATCTGACTGCGGAGCTGAACAAAGAAGCCAGCTACGAGGATATCTGCAAGGCGATGAAGGCCGCCAGCGAAGGCCCACTGAAAGGCGTGCTCGGCTACACCGAAGATGCCGTGGTCTCGACAGACTTTCGCGGCTACTCGGCGCCGTCCATTTTCGACGCCAAGGCTGGCATCCAACTCGACACCACCTTCGTCAAAGTCGTGTCCTGGTATGACAACGAGTATGGCTATACCTGCAACATGCTGCGTTTCGTCAACCACGTAGCGAGCAACTGAGACGGGAGGCGAGCATGCAGATCCTGACCTTTGCAGAAGTGTGCAAGCGCGGGGAGGCGCGGGGCAAGCGCGTCTTCATCCGTGCTGATCTCAACGTTCCCCTGAATGACGCCGGTGAAATCACCGAGGATACTCGCGTGCGGGCCTCGGTGCCGGCAGTGCAGATGGCGCTGGACGCCGGCGCGGCGGTGATGATTACCTCGCACCTCGGGCGCCCGACGGAGGGGGAATTTCATCCGCGAGATTCTCTGGCGCCAGTGGCCCAACGTATGTCCGAGCTCTTGGGCAAGCCAGTGCGCTTGCAGCAGGCCTGGGTCGATGGCGGCTTCGAGCTGCATCCCGGTGAAGTGGTGATGCTCGAGAATTGCCGTCTGAACAAAGGCGAAAAGAAGAACGATGACGCGCTTGGGCAGAAATATGCCAGGCTCTGCGACATCTTCGTGCATGATGCTTTTGGCACCGCTCATCGGGCGGAAGCCAGTACCTACGGAATCGCGAAGTATGCGCCCATTGCCTGTGCCGGCCCCCTCCTGGCGGCGGAAATCGACGCCATCAATCGTGCGCTGGCCAATCCTAAGCGGCCCTTGGTCGCCATCGTTGCCGGCTCCAAGGTATCGACCAAGCTCACCATTCTGCAGAGTCTCGCTGACAAGGTCGATGGGCTGATCGTTGGTGGCGGTATTGCCAATACCTTTATGCTCGCCACTGGCCTGCCCATTGGCAAGAGTCTGGCGGAGGCGGATTTGGTAGAGGAAGCCAAAAAGGTCATCGAAAAAATGAAGGCGCGTGGCGCTGCGGTACCGATCCCTGTAGACGTAGTAGTCGCCGATCGCTTTGCCGCCGATGCCAAGGCTACGGTCAAGGCAGCCGCGGATGTCAGCGCCGACGACCTAATCCTCGATATTGGCCCAAAGACGGCGGCCCAGCTTTCCGAACAGCTCATGAAAGCGGGGACCATTGTCTGGAATGGTCCAGTAGGGGTGTTTGAGTTTGATGCCTTCGCCAGTGGCACCAAGGCGGTGGCAGAAGCGGTCGCTGCCAGTACTGGATTCTCCATAGCGGGTGGTGGGGATACCTTGGCGGCAATTGCCAAGTATGGCATTGCCGACCGTGTTGGTTACATCTCGACTGGTGGTGGGGCGTTCCTCGAGGTACTCGAGGGCAAGACCCTGCCGGCTTTTGAAATTCTTGAGGCTCGTGCCCGGGGGTAGACCCATGATTCGCCGCACCAAGATCGTTGCGACGTTAGGACCGGCTAGTAGTTCCGCCGAAGTGATCGATCGTTTGATCGAGGCGGGGCTAGATGTAGTGCGCCTCAATTTCTCCCACGGCAGTGCCGAGGGCCACTTGCGCACGGCAGAGTTGGTGCGGGAGCGGGCGCGGGCGCATAGCCGGGCCATCGGTATTCTGGCCGATCTACAAGGGCCGAAGATCCGTATTGGCAAGTTTGCCGAAGGCAAGATTCAGCTGCGCGAGGGTGACCCCTTTATCCTCGACATCCACTGCGATCTGGGTGACCAGACGCGGGTAGGAGTAACCTACCCGCAGTTGGTGAAGGACGTCGAGCGTGGCGCGACCCTGTTGCTCAACGACGGCATGATTGTGCTTTGGGTAGACAAAGTGCAGGGCAACGAGATCCACACCCGGGTGGTGCAGGGCGGTGAACTCTCCAACAACAAGGGGATCAACCGTGCTGGCGGCGGGCTCACCGCCCCGGCGCTCACCGACAAGGACCGCCAGGACATCATCACCGCAGCGCAGTTAGAAGCGGATTATCTCGCCGTCTCCTTTCCGCGCAGCGCCGCCGATATGGACGAAGCGCGCCGTCTCTTCCGCGAAGCGGGTGGGCATGGTGCCTTGGTGGCCAAAATCGAGCGTGCCGAGGCGATTGATGCTATCGAGGAGATCCTGCAGGCCTCCGAGGCAGTCATGGTTGCCCGTGGTGATTTAGGTGTGGAAATTGGCGATGCGGCGGTGCCACCGGTACAGAAACGTATCATTGCCATGGCGCATCGCTACAATCGCATCACCATCACGGCTACGCAGATGATGGAGTCGATGATCCATCAACCCATTCCTACCCGGGCGGAAGTGTCCGACGTTGCCAATGCGGTACTGGACGGCACGGATGCCGTTATGCTCTCCGCCGAGACGGCCTCTGGGCAGTATCCTGTAGAGGCGGTCGCGGCGATGGCGCGTACTTGCCTCGAAGTCGAGCGGCAGATGCCCTGCGATGCCGATGAACCCTTCTTCAATCGCGCGCTGGAGCGCGTGGATGAGACGATTGCGGCCGCCGCGATCCTCGCCACGCAACGGGCACCCATTGCGGCGATCGCCGCCTTTACCGAAAGCGGCTCTACGGCTTTGTGGTTATCACGCACGGACTCGCGCGTGCCGATCTACGCCTTGACGCCACAGGTCTACACGCGCCGCAAGGTGACTTTGTACCGTGGTGTGCATCCGGTTAACTTCCCGCAAAGCCGGCATGATGACCCCTTGCAGGTCATGCGCGCGGCGGAAGACGAGTTGCGTCGCCGTGGGGTAGTGCGCGATGGCGACTTGATCTTGATTACTATCGGTGAGCCGATCGGCGCACCGGGGGGCACAAATACCCTGAAGCTGGTACGTGTGGGTGCGGCCAGCCAGATTTGAAGCGTAACCGTTTTTTCTACTGCAAGTGAGGTAATCGTTATGGCAATGGTATCTATGCGGCAACTGCTCGATCACGCCGCCGAGCACGGGTATGGCATTCCCGCTTTTAACGTCAACAACCTGGAACAGGTGCGCGCGATTATGGAGGCGGCTGCAGCAACCGACGCCCCCGTCATCCTGCAGGCCTCTGCTGGCGCCCGTAAATATGCTGGCGAGCCTTTTCTGCGCCACCTGATTCTTGCCGCTGTGGAAGAATACCCCGATATTCCGGTGGTGCTACATCAGGACCATGGTGCCAGCCCGGCAGTTTGTATCCAGGCCATCCGTTCGGGCTTTACCAGTGTCATGATGGACGGCTCGTTGCTGGAGGATGCCAAGACCCCCGCCAGCTACGACTACAACGTCGCCGTCACTGCCAAGGTGGTGGAAATGGCGCATGCCGTAGGCGTGACCGTCGAGGGCGAGCTGGGCTGCCTCGGCTCCCTCGAGACCGGCATGGCCGGCGAGGAAGATGGCGTCGGCGCGGAAGGTTGTTTAAGCCACGACCAGCTTCTCACCGACCCTGAGGAGGCCGCCCAGTTCGTCAAGGCAACTAAGCTCGATGCCCTGGCCATTGCTATCGGTACCAGCCACGGCGCTTACAAATTCACCCAGCCGCCTACCGGAAAAATCCTGCGTATTGACCGTATCAAGGAAATTCACGAGCGTATCCCGGATACCCACCTGGTAATGCACGGCTCCAGCTCGGTGCCGCAGGACTGGCTGAAGATCATCCATGAATTCGGTGGCGATATCGGCGAGACCTATGGCGTGCCGGTGGAAGAGATCCAGGAAGGCATCAAGTATGGCGTGCGTAAGGTAAACATCGACACCGATCTGCGTCTTGCGGCGACGGGTGCCGTCCGCCAGAGCCTGTACAAGAACCCGAAGAACTTCGATCCGCGCAAGTTCCTCACCGCCTCCCTCGACGCCATGCGTGATATCTGCAAGGCACGTTACGAGGCCTTCGGTTCTGCCGGTCAGGCCAGCAAGATCAAGGTGATCCCGATGGATACCATGGTCAAGCACTACAAGGCGGGTGATCTCGATCCGCGGGTCAAGGGCGTCTAAGTCTCTTCGCCCCCTCCGCCGCCTCTGGGTGGCATGCTGTACTGGGGCGCCTGCGGGCGCTCCAGTCGTCTGCAAGGAGTCGTAATATGCCTCAGTACAAGATTTCTCCCTCGATTCTGTCCGCCGACTTTGCCCGCCTGGGCGAGGAAGTGCGGGCGGTGGACGAGGCCGGTGCCGATTACATCCATGTGGATGTGATGGACAACCATTTCGTCCCCAACCTCACCATCGGACCGCTGGTGGCCGCTGCCATCAAGCCGCACACCAAGAAGCCCCTGGACGTGCACCTGATGATCTCGCCAGTGGATGGTATTATCCCCGAATTTGCCAAGGCCGGTGCAGACATTATTACCGTGCATCCCGAGGGTACCATCCATCTTGATCGTACTATTCAGCTCATCCACAGCGTTGGCTGTAAGGCCGGCGTTTCGCTGAACCCGGCGACCCCCCTGGAGGTACTGGACTATGTTCTTGAAAGCATCGACCTGGTCCTGGTGATGAGTGTCAATCCCGGTTTTGGCGGTCAGAGTTTCATCGACTACAGCCTGCGCAAAATCGAGGCAATCCGTAAGCGCATCGATGCCACCGGCAAAGCGATTGAACTGGAAGTGGATGGTGGCGTGAAGGTAAACAATGTGCGCCAGGTGGCGGATGCCGGGGCGGATGTTTTCGTCGCTGGCAGTGCCATCTATAACACCCCGGATTACAAGGCGACCATCGGCGCCTTCCGTGCCGCCTTGGCCGGCTGAGTTACGCGCAGATGACGACGCAGAGCTTTGCCGCACAGATGGTGCTGATCGATCTCGACGGCACCCTCATCGACACCGCCCCGGATCTTGCCGGGGCGGCTAACCATGTCCTGCAGTCTTTGGGACGCCCGCCGGCGCCGATGCCCGTGATTCGTGGTTTCATTGGCAATGGCGTGCGCGAGTTGATGCGCCGCGCCCTGGCCATTGAGGCAGAGCCTACGGAGGCCGAGGTAGACGCCGCCATGCCGGAGTTTTCCGCCTATTATGGGGCACATCTCACTGCGCACAGTGTTGTTTATCCAGGGGTGGAAGAGGCCCTACAGGAATTGCATGCGCAGGGGCGCAAGCTGGTCTGTATCACTAACAAAGCCGGGCAATTTACCGAGCCGCTCTTGGAACGTCTAGGACTCTGCAACTATTTTGATCTGGTGCTCTCCGGTGACAGCCTGCCGCGCAAAAAGCCCGATCCCTTGCCGCTAACGCACGCCGCGGCACATTTTGGATTGTCGCCGGAACGGGGCTTGCTTGTCGGTGACTCGATCAACGACACCCAGGCAGCGCGGGCGGCCGGGATGCCAGTAGTGGCCGTGAGTTACGGCTACCGTGGTGATATGCCCCTCGCAGACTTGGCAGCCGATGTTGTTATCGATACACTGCCGCAGCTGTTACCGCTTTTGCGGTAAATTTTGATAGGGAAATGCGGGTGATATGACAGGTTTCGGGTGGAAAATTTGGCGATGGCGCAGCTGCTGATTGCAGGCTGTCCATGATTGTTATTGCCAATTTTCGAGGTGACCCGTGCTGAGTGCCGAGCGTTTCCAGTCCCTGGCCCGTGAGGGCTACAACCGTATTCCCCTGAGCCGCGAGATCCCCGCTGATCTCGATACCCCTCTATCCGCCTTTCTCAAGGTTGTGGATGGCCCTTATGCCTATCTCTTCGAGTCGGTACAAGGCGGCGAGAAGTGGGGGCGGTATTCCATCATTGGCCTACCCGCCAGTGAGCGCATAGAGATCCGCGGGCAGAAAATCCAGCGCTTTGTCGCCGGGGTCTTGCAGGAAGAATGTGCCCATGCTGATCCGCTGGTTTGGGTCAGCGAATTTCGCCAACGCTTCCGCGCCGCGCCGCTGGATGATCTGGCGGATCGTTTTACGGGTGGCCTAGTCGGTTATTTCGGCTACGACATTGTGCGTTATATCGAACCGCGCCTTGCGCGCATCGAGCCATTGCCCGACCCGCTGGATTTGCCCGAGATCCAGCTACTGGTAGCCGATGAGATTCTGATTTTCGACAACCTGCGTGGCACTCTGCGGCTCCTGCTCCAAGTCGATCCGCAACGCCCGGACGCCTATGCTGCCGGCCTGACCCGCCTCGCAGAACTGGAAGAGCGCTTGCGCGGCCCACTGCCACCGGGCAGCAAGGGCGAGCGGCGTGGCCAAGTCCACGAAGACGATTTTCAGGCAAGTTTCAGCCGCGAAGGCTATATGGTGGCTGTGGAACAGATTCGCGAATACATTGCCGCGGGTGACGTGATGCAGGTGGTGCCATCGCAGCGCTTGTCCATCCCCTTTACCGCAGCGTCGCTGGATCTTTACCGTGCCTTGCGCCGTATCAATCCTTCCCCGTATCTCTTTTACATGGACCTGGATCGCACCCAGTTGGTGGGTTCCTCCCCCGAGATCCTGGTGCGGGTGGAAGAGGGCGAAGTCACCGTGCGGCCCATTGCCGGTACGCGCCCACGCGGCAAGACGGCAGCGGCCGACCTGGCCCTGGAAGCAGAACTTCTGGCAGATCCCAAGGAGCGCGCCGAGCACCTGATGCTCATTGATCTGGCGCGCAACGACGTGGGACGAATTGCCGAGATTGGCAGTGTGCAGCTTACGGACTCCTTCGCTATCGAACGCTATTCTCACGTCATGCACATCGTCTCCCAGGTTACCGGGCGATTGCGCCCCGATCTCGACGCCATGGATGCCCTGCGCGCTACCTTTCCGGCAGGGACGGTATCCGGGGCGCCAAAGATTCGCGCCATGGAGATCATTCGGGAGCTAGAGCCGGTGGCGCGCGGGGTCTATGCCGGGGCGGTAGGGTACTGGGGCTGGAATGGCAACATGGATACCTGCATTGCCATCCGCACCGCCGTCGTGCAGGACGGACAGCTACATATTCAGGCCGGTGGTGGCATCGTTGCCGATTCCCAACCGGCGGCGGAATGGGAAGAGACCCTGAACAAGCGCCGCGCCATGTTCCGTGCCGTCGATATGGCCGAGAATGGCCTCGACCCTGAGGGGAGATAAGCCATGTTGCTGATGATCGACAACTACGACAGCTTTACCTACAACCTGGTGCAGTATTTTGGCGAGCTCGGTGCTGAGGTGCGGGTGGAGCGCAATGACGCTATCGACCTCGCGGCGATCAGCGCCCTGAGCCCTGAGCATATCTGTATCTCGCCGGGGCCCTGTACGCCCAACGAGGCCGGGGTGTCCCTCGACGTGATCCGTGAGTTTGCCGGCAAGATCCCCATCCTGGGTGTTTGCCTGGGCCACCAGGCCATTGGTCAGGCCTTTGGCGGCGAGGTCGTGCGTGCGCAACAGGTAATGCATGGCAAGACCTCCCCCATCCATCATCGCGGCCAGGGTGTTTTCGCTGGCTTGCCCGACCCCTTTACGGCAACGCGCTATCATTCCCTGATCGTCGCCCACGACACCCTCCCCGACTGCCTGGAGGTGACGGCGTGGACGGCGGAAGGCGAAATCATGGGCTTGCGCCACCGGAGCCTGGCGGTGGAAGGGGTGCAATTTCATCCCGAATCCATTCTTAGTGCCCATGGCAAAGAAATTTTGCATCATTTTCTTGTGGGGGAAGCTTGATGAAAGCGACGCGTGAGATCCTGGAAGGGATTGTTGCCGGACAGGACCTTTCGGCGCGGGAGAGCGAGGCAATCTTCTCCGCTATTATGCGCGGCGAATGGAGCCCGGCGCAGATGGGCGCCCTGCTCATGGGCCTGCGCATGAAGGGGCAGCGAGTGGAGGAGCTGGTGGGTGCCACCCGCGCCCTGCGCGCCTTCATGACCCGCGTCGAGGTCGATGGCAGCCATCTGGTCGATACCTGCGGTACCGGCGGCGATGCCTGCAACACGTTCAATATTTCTACCGCAGCGGCCCTGGTTGCTGCCGCTGCTGGCGCACGGGTGGCCAAGCATGGTAATCGCGCGGTGTCTGGGCGTAGCGGCAGTGCCGATGTGCTCGAGGCGGTAGGCCTGAATCTCGATCTGCGGCCCGAGCAGGTGGCTGCCTGTATCGATCATGTGGGAATTGGCTTTCTCTTTGCCCCTGCCCATCATGGTGCTATGCGTCACGCCGTAGGTCCGCGCAAGGAGTTGGGAATTCGCTCGCTTTTCAATCTGATGGGGCCGTTGAGTAATCCCGCTGGAGCACCGCACCAGGTTCTTGGAGTGTATAGTGAGTCGTGGCTCACACCCCTTGCCGAAGCGGCACGCGAGCTTGGCGAGCGCCATGTTCTGGTGGTGCACGGCCACGATGGACTCGATGAAATCAGCCTGTCTGGTCCTACAGAAGTGGCGGAGTTGCGCGACGGCGAAGTGCATCGCTATCGTCTGCAGCCTGGGGATTTTGGGCTGCAGGCGGCGCCTCTGGCAGCATTGCAAATTGCCGATGTGGCTGAGGCGGCGGCGGCCTTTCTGGGTGTGCTACAGAACCAGGCAGGTCCGCGTCGTGACATCGTTCTCCTCAATGCTGGGGCAGCCCTCTACGCCGCCGATGTGGTTTCCGATCTGGCGGCTGGCGTCAAGCGTGCGCGCGAGGTGATGGACAGCGGCGCGGTCTGGGCCAAGTGGGAAGACCTGCTGCAGTGCGCGCGTGAGGTCTGAGTATGGAAGACATTCTGCAAAAAATTCTGGCAGAAAAGCGCCGCGAGCTGGCGCAGCGACAAAAACGCTTGCCGCTCTCCGATCTGCAGTCGGCGGCACATCTGGTCGCGCCACCACGGAATTTTGCCCAGGCCCTGCACGAGCGGGTAGCGGCAGGAAAGGCGGCGGTGATTGCCGAAATCAAGAAGGCCTCCCCCTCGGCCGGAGTCATCCGCGAAGATTTCAATCCGGTAGAGATTGCCCGCGATTATGCAGCGCATGGAGCAACCTGCCTGTCGGTGCTTACCGATGAGGTGTTTTTTCAGGGCAGCGACAGTTACCTGACGGCAGCGCGGGAGGCCTGCCCGTTGCCGGTGCTGCGCAAGGATTTTGTCGTCGATCCCTATCAAGTTTGGGAGGCCCGTGCCATTGGCGCCGATGCGATTCTGCTCATCGTTGCGGCATTGTCCGATGCGCAGATGGCCGAACTCGAAGCCTGCGCCCTGGAACTGGGTATGAGTGTTCTGGTCGAGTCGCATGATGCCGCAGAGTTGGGACGTGCTTTGCGTCTGCGCACGTCACTGATCGGCATCAATAATCGCGATCTACGCCACTTTGTCACCAATATTCAGCGCAGTATCGAGCTTTTGCCGCAAGTCCCCGCGGATCGCTTGCTAATTAGCGAGAGCGGTATTCGCCGTCCCGAGGACGTGCAAACCCTGCGTAGCGCCGGCATCCATGCCTTTCTGGTGGGCGAGGGATTCATGCGCGCGCCGAGTCCGGGGCTTGCGCTGCAAGAACTGTTTGCAAATTGATTGCATCTTGTTCTCAGCGGTAGTGTAATCATCGGATACGCTGAGCTATTCGATGGAGAACAATATGCAAGCGACGGTAGAATGGACCGGGCCGGGAGGAATGGCCTTTCTCGCCCATGCCGACAGTGGGCATGGACTGGTGATGGATGCCTCCCCCGACATTGGTGGTCACAACCTGGGCGCGCGGCCCATGGAAATGATCCTGATGGGGCTGGGTGGCTGCTCCAGTATTGATGTGGTGATGATTCTGCAGAAGTCGCGCCAGGATATCCGCTCTTGCCGCGTGGAAATCCAGGCGGAGCGCGCCAGCGAAGACCCCAAGGTCTTTACCGAAATCCATCTGCAATTTTTTGTCGAGGGCAAAGAACTCGATGCGCGACGGGTAGCCCACGCCATCCAGCTTTCTGCTGACAAATATTGCTCAGTGAGCATCATGCTCGGCAAGACCGCAAAAATCACCCACGACTATACCATTACGGCGGTGGACTGAAATGTTATTGAGCAAAACCAGCGAATATGCCCTGCAGGCATTGATTTATTTGGCGACCCAACCGCCTGGGGAATTGGTGTTGAGCGGCGAAATCTGGGAGTACCTCAAGGATCCCGATGACCCGCGCGTGCCACCGCGCCAGTACCTCGCAAAAATTCTGCAAGACCTCAGCAAAAGCGGCATCCTCGAATCACGGAAAGGGCGCGGCGGCGGCTTTGTGCTGGCGCCGGGCGCTGAGGACAAGAATATCCTCGATGTGGTAGAGATCGTCGAGCGCAAGCCCCTGGGGCAGGGCTGTGTTCTCGGACTGAAGAAGTGTGAGGATGCCACCGCTTGCCCGGTGCACTACGCCTGGAAGCCGCTCAAGGCCGAAGTCATCGACCTGCTCAGTCAGCAGACTATTGGCAGCATGGCAGAGGCGGTGCGCGCCGGGAAGTATCGCATCCACCTTCCCGGTGGTAGCACACTGCGCGTGAAGGCCTCCGCTTAACTCCTGCTAAATCCAGAGGGCGCTGCGGGTCATGATTTTTGACAGGCCCTGCATGGCAACGCGCAGAGGGATGGGTAGGGCCTCGGCGCCCAGTTCTTCGGCCCTTTCCGCATGACCCACCTCATCGGATTCCATCTGCTCCAGGATGCGGCGGCTGCGCTCGTCTTCCAGGGGCAGGTCCTGCAGATGCTCCTTGAGATGTTCTTCGACCAGGTTTTCCACGGCAACGACCAAGCCGAGATTGCTGCCACGCCCGCGGCGCGCGGCAGCATAGCCCATACCCCAGGCCGTCGCATACCAGAGTGGCCCGAGCAGGCTGGGGCGGCTGTGTAATTCTGCCAGGCGCTCCTCGCACCAGCGCAGATGATCTTCTTCCTCACTGCGGGCGCGGCGTAGGGCTGCACAGAGCTCGGGATCGTCACTGCCCGCTTCCTGCCCGGTATAGAGCGCCTGCGCCATGACCTCGCCGGCATGATTGACGCGCATCATGCGTCCGGCGCGGCGGCGTTCCCAAGGGCGCAGCAGTTTGTCCTGCTCTTCTGCAGCGGGATTGGCCCGGCCACTGCCGCGGCTTTGTCCGCTGAGGGTACGCAGGGCGTTATCGACGGAGAGTATTGCCTGATCAAGGATATTCATAGGCTATCTGACCCGAGCTGCTATTTCAGGTTATGATGGCGCCATGTCAGTGGAGGGTCAAACATGAGTTTTTACCAACGTCATCTCTTCCTCTGCCTCAATCAGCGCGAGAATGGCGAACAGGCCTGCAACAACGGCGGCTTGGCTGAGGAAGTCTTTCATCAAGCAAAGAAGCATGCCAAGAAGCTGGGCATCCATGGGGACGGCCAAGTGCGGGTCAATCGTGCCGGCTGCCTGGGGCGTTGCAGTGAAGGCCCAATTGCAGTGGTCTATCCCGATGCGGTCTGGTACACCTACATCGATGCCGAAGACGTAAAAGAGATTGTCGAATCGCACCTGCGCGATGGCAAGCCGGTAGAACGGTTGCGCATCTGATGCTGCCCATCGATCGTAGCCATCTCTATGACGGTAAGGACGAGCTTGCCCTTGAGTGTGTGGGTGAGGTCGTGGAGATCCCCGGCCCAGCGGGGATTTTGGAAGGTCTGACCGCTTGTCCGGAAAAAGAGACGCGCGGCATTGTTGCGGTGATCCTGCATCCGCACCCCTTGTACGGCGGTACCCTGAACAACAAGGTGGTGCACTACCTCAGCCGCACCTGCAATCTGCTCGGCATCCCCTCGCTGCGCTTCAATTTTCGTGGGGTGGGCAAGAGCGCCGGCCACTATGACGCTGGCCGCGGTGAAATGGACGACTGCCTGGCGGTCCTCGATTGGGTGAGCGAACGCCGCCCAGGCTTTCCCATCTGGCTGGCGGGTTTTTCCTTTGGTGCCTATGTTGCCTATCAGGTGGCTAGTCGCGATGCGCGGGTCGAACGCCTGTTGACGGTTGCTCCGCCGGTCAATCTCTTCGATTTTTCTACGATAGCCGAGCCGAGTTGCCCCTGGACCGTGGTACAGGGGCAGAATGATGAGCTGGTGCCAGCGCAGGACGTTGCGACCTGGCTGCAAGGCCTGGAGGTACAGCCAGAGCGTATTGAACTGCCGGCCGATCATTTCTTTCATGGCAAATTGAACCTGCTGCAGAACGCCCTGCTGGATACCTATCAGGCACAGTTGGGTGCCGAGAAGCGCGACGACGCCAAGCCCTGCCGTGCCTTCTCCCCGGCTTGAGCTCGACGCGGTCGTTAAGGCCTATGGCGAACGTCCGGTTCTGCGCGGGCTGTCCTTCCGTGTGGCCGCTGGCGAATGTTACGCCCTGCTCGGCCCCAATGGGGCGGGCAAGAGTACCTCGGTACGCTGCATTCAGGGCTTGACGCCTGTTGATGCTGGCAATATTCGCCTTGAAGGGCGCCCGCTGGCGGACTGGCCTGCTGGTGGCCACGGACGGATTGGTGTGGTGCCGCAGAGCGATCAACTCGATCCAGATTTTAGTGTCGAAGAGAATCTGTGGATCTACGGCCGCTATTTTCGCCTGCCGGCAAGCGAGATTCGCAGCCGCAGTGCGGAACTGCTGTCTTTCCTGTCGCTCGAGGATTTTGCGAAGCGCCCCATTCATGCCTTGTCCGGGGGGATGCGCCGACGCCTCTCTGTGGCACGCGCCCTGATCCATCAGCCGCAGCTTCTCCTTCTCGACGAACCGACTACTGGGCTCGATCCGCAGGCGCGACATCTACTCTGGCAGCGTCTACGCGAACTGCAGCGTAGCGGCGTCACGCTCCTGCTTACGACGCATTACCTGGATGAGGCAGAACGCCTGGCCGACCGGGTGGGGATTCTCGATGGAGGACGCATCCGCGCGGAAGATTCGCCAGCGGGGTTGATTCGTACCCATATCCCGGGTGAGGTGTTGGAACTGCGCCGCCGCGATGGTGCCATGCCGGATGCGGAAAACTGGCATCAGGGACGGGTGGCGGCCGCCGAGCGGGCCGGAGATACCTTGCTGCTCTTTGACAAGCAACTCGATCCATTGCGGGCTCACTTTGCTGCTGATCCGCAATATCAAATCTTGCAACGTCCGGCGACCTTGGAGGATGTCTTTTTGCGCCTTACCGGGCGCGAGCTGCGTGAGGAGGAAGGTTGATGGGCGGGTATTGGGCCATACCTGGTTGGGGCGCTTTTGCGTTGTTGCGCCGCAATCTCTTGGTCTGGCGCAAGCTCTTGCTGCCGAGCCTGCTCGGCAATTTTGTCGACCCTCTCCTCTATTTGCTGGCCCTGGGCTATGGCTTGGGGCACTTCGTTGGCAAGATGCAAGGCATGCCCTACATCACCTTCATCGCCTCCGGTATTGTTGCCAGTTCGGCGATGAATACCGCGACCTTCGAGGGTCTGTATTCGGCCTACACGCGCATGGCGGTGCAGAATACCTACTTATCGATTTTGGCCACACCTCTGCAGATTGGTGACATCGTGACGGGCGAATTGCTCTGGTGCGCGGTCAAGGGGGCCATCAGCGCCTTGGCGATCATCATTGTGGCGAGCTTCTTCGGTGCCATCGATTGGCATTGGCAGGTCATACTGGCGCTACCGGTCATCCTGCTCACCGGCTTCAGCTTTGGCGCCATCGCGCTGGCCTTTACCGCCTTGTCGCGCAGCTACGACTTTTTTATGTACTACTTCACCCTGGCAGTCACGCCCATGTTTTTGTTTTGCGGTGTGTTCTATCCGCTGCATACCTTACCCAACTTTGCCCAGAATATCGCAGCGGTACTGCCCCTTACCCACGCTGTCCTGCTGTTGCGCCCCTTGCTCACTGGACAGGTGCCACAGCAGGTAGCGCTGCACATCGGGGTCTTGCTGGCGTACTCTATTTGCGCGTACGTGCTTGCCGCTTATCTGTTACGCCGGCGCTTGCTGGGTTGATGGCTCTGCATCAGCTCCCACAGCCAATTCAGATCTTGTAAGGGCACAACGGGCTCCGGGTGCAGAAGCTGCGGCATGAGCGTGCCGTGCCAGGTGAAGAAGGCGTTTTCCGGTAGGGCGGGGGCGAGGAGATAACCCTGAACGTAGCGCCCGCCAAGCTGTTGCCACAAGCGCAGCTCTGCGGGGCTTGCGATGCCCTCGGCAATCAGACGGATATGACTCAAGTGACTGAGCAGGCGCGCGGCGCCGGCAATGCTGAAACTGGCAATGTCGGAGCGAAATTGCCGGACGAAACCTTGATCGAGCTTGATCTCATCAAAGGGTAGGC
This sequence comes from Acidithiobacillus sp. IBUN Pt1247-S3, assembly GCF_041146875.1. Classification (NCBI taxonomy): domain Bacteria; kingdom Pseudomonadati; phylum Pseudomonadota; class Acidithiobacillia; order Acidithiobacillales; family Acidithiobacillaceae; genus Acidithiobacillus; species Acidithiobacillus sp. IBUN Pt1247-S3. The sequence continues at coordinate 87,654 of NZ_JBFRXP010000011.1, forward strand.
GGGCGATGGAGAGCAGCGACGAATAGCCCGTACCAAAGTCGTCCATGGAAAGTTGATATCCAAGCTCGTGGCAGCTCTCCATGATTGGGCGTGCCGGACGACTACCCAAGACCTGGGCAGTTTCGGTGAGCTCCAGAATCAGCCCCCGGCCATCAGGGCAAATCTCCTTGAGGTCATCAATGAACTCTGGCGCCAGGAAATGTCGGGCGCCAATATTGACAGACAGCGACCAATTTTCGAGGCCGAGGCTGGCTGTCTTGGCGCGCAGGCGTGCCGCCTCGGCAAGGGCATGACGCCCGAGGAGCCGGATGAGGTGCTGGTTTTCCTCTACATAGGGCATGAACCTGCCAGGACCGATCCGTCGCCCGTCTGGTGTGATCCAGCGCGCCAAGAGTTCTACACCGGTAATGCGACGGGTCTGCAAATCGCCTTTGCCTTGCAGAAAGAAGTGGATTTCTCCGTCTTGCAGGGCATTGGCAAAGTGATGATTGACATGTAAACGCCTTTGCGCGCGCTCCCGCACGGGGCCAGCATAGAGTTGCCAGTCGTCGCGACCATTGCGCTTTGCCTGGGCCAGGGCCTCGTTGGCATGATGGAAGAGCTTGCCGATACTGTTATCATCGTTCGGAAAATGTGCCCAACCCAGAGAGCCGCTTAGGTTGGTGCAGAGCACCTTCTTGCCGGCGCTACCGATTGCACGGGCGATCTTTGGGCTGGCCAGGGCCGGGGTGTTTTTTTCCTGACACAGCAACAACGCAAATTCGTCGCCACCAACGCGACCGATAATTGCCTCGGATGGCAGAGCCGATTGGATCTGGGTGGCGATTTCCGCCAGACAGTGATCCGTGTCCTGGTCACCGTAAATGGTGTTCAGTTCATTAAAATGATCGAGATCAAGAATCCCCAACCAGCAGGGCTGCGCGCTCTGCAACACTTCCTCGGCCAAGGTCAAAAAATGCCGTCGCGTGGGCAAGCCCGTCAATGTGTCGAAATGCTGCAAGCGTTCTTTTTCCGCCTGCTCATGCTGCGACTGCAGATGTCGGCGCAGGTCATTGAGAATCAGGTCCCAATGCGCAATCAGTTGCTGACCGAAGAGCCACCGTTGCCAGCGACGAATCTCCAGGCTGAAAACCCCTGCCGGATCGTGGTTCACGGAATACAAAATGGGCCAGACGATAACCTCGCGCAGCCCGCGTAGGGCGGGATATTCTGCGCAGACCTTTGACCATGCGCCGGACACATGAGGACGGTATCGATCGGTTCGCTCCTTGCGGTGAAAGGCCAGGGTCGGGAAGAGTTGACCCCAAGGCGAAACACCTTCATCCAAATTTAGCGGTAGTTGCCGTAAGGCGTTATGAATTTCTTCGCGAATGCCGCAAATCGCAGTAATGCGCAGAAACCTGCGCGTAGCATCGGGTTCAGCTATGTAGGCGCCGTGTGCTTGGGTAACGTGCACGCTCAGTTCCACCAGGGAACGCAGTAACCTGGTCTTGGACACGTTACGCAGCATCAGCGCGCGCATCTGCTCTTGCGCCCAGCGAAAGCGCAGATCCATGTCGTACCGGTAGAGCCAGAGCAGCGACGCCAGCGCAAAGATCAGTTCCAGCACCAGCAGGATCGCCGTACCAGAACGCATGCGCAGGAGGGTTTGCCGCGCCGTAGCGTTGAGCGTGTTTTGCCAAAAGACGCGCATTTCCAGCGGTGTTCCCTGCACCGGATGACTACGCTGCAGCCAGTGCTTGGGTTCGGCTACTGCCGCGCCCCAAGCGCCATTCTGCCAGCTTGCCAATGCCGTGTGTCCGGCGTAGAGAAAAAATTGCTCGGATTGGCGCGTGCTCAAGCCACTAAAGCGCAGGGTGGCAGAGCAAGAGCGGCCGGTAGTGGAGTCCTGTACCTGCATAGGAATATGTAAGTCGCCGTCGGCGAGCGTTTTCGGTGTGCCGATCTGGCAGCTCATCCCGGGCATCCCGTGTCCACTCAAGCAACCCGTAAGGGGAAACGGCAGGGTTTCCTGGAAGCGGGTGCAGGCAAGATGTTCTGTGTACGGGTGCACTCTTTCATAGCGCGGGAGCTGCGCTGGCCAATACTGCTTACCGGCAACGACGAAGGGCAGCAGATTGCGCGCGTGGATTTGCAACATGATGCCAAGCAAGTCACTCATGCGGTGCAGGCTCTCTTCGGCAGCGAGATCCTGCCGATGGACTGCTCGCTCATGGATCTGCTCTTGCCAGTTCCAGGCAACTGCAGAAGTGAAGGCGAACAGCGCCAGGAAAAATACCGCCCATGCGGCGTAGAGCAAGAGGCTGCGTCGCCGCAATGGATCTGTTTGGCATCCGTTTTCCAGCATCTGTGGTTCCGTTACCGTCAACAGTCTGTGCGAAGACTCAGGTGCCATGGATCTACCCCGCGAGCTGGATAAGGCGAAGCGGAATCTGCGCGAGCGGCAGAATGTCATCGACGCCACCCAGGCGGATCGCTTCCTTGGGCATGCCGAAGACGACGCAGCTCTCTTCATCTTGGGCCAGGGTCCGAGCCCCGGCCTGGTGCATGGCCTGCAGCCCTTGCGCGCCGTCATCGCCCATGCCGGTCATGATCACACCCCAGGCGTTACGACCGCCGACTTCGGCAACCGAGCGAAACAGCACATCCACCGAGGGGCGGTGGTGCTTGACCATTGGCCCATCGAAGACTTGTACCTGAAATTGCGCCCCGGAGCGGACTAAGCGCGTGTGTTTGCCGCCGGGCGCGATCAGGGCGCGCCCGCTCAGCACGCGATCGCCGTCGCGCGCCTCCCGCACCTCCAGCGCACTTACGGTGTTCAGCCGCGCAGCAAAGGCGGCAGTGAATTTTTCTGGCATATGCTGCACGATGACGATGCCAGGGAGGGTGGCTGGCAGGTGACTGAGCACAAATTCCAGGGCTTGGGTTCCGCCGGTACTGGTGCCAATGGCGATCACCTTTTCCGTACTGCGCTGACTCAACAGCGCTGATGGAGCTTGCGCCACGGCATTGTGCGGTAGGCTCGGGGCTGGCCGAATGCGGGCGCGGGCGGCACCTTTTACGGCTTGAATGAAGCTCTGTGCATCCCGCTGCAGAAAATCTTTTACGCCTGACTGTGGTTTGGTAATGATCTGAACGGCACCTGCCGCGAGGGCGTCGATGGCAAACTGGGTGCCGGATTCCGCCAGACTGGAGCAGATGATCACCGGCATGGGGTGCTCGGCCATGATCTTGCGTAGAAAGCTGATGCCATCCATGCGCGGCATTTCGATATCGACGATGAGAACGTCCGGCCAGTTTCCCTGTATGCGTTGCCAAGCAAAGATCGGATCTTGGGCGGAGCCAACGATCTCGATGCCCGGATCCTGGGCCAGAGCTGCCTGCAATACTTGCCGCACTACCGCCGAGTCGTCTACCAAAAAAACGCGGGTGGGACTCATGGCGCGCGCCTCCAGATCTGTGCATCGGTGCCGGAAAAGCGCAACAGGACTTCGCCGCTATTCAGGTCGAAAGATAAGTTGCGATGTCCCCGTCCACCGGCATGCAGGGCGTGCAGCGTAAAACCAGCGTCGCGCACGAGTTGTACCGCCGCTCGCACATTGCGGCAGGAGACGTCGGCGCAGGGTTCTTCAACACCGGGGCGAGGTGGTTGACTGTGGAGCATGTTGCCGCCGCCAAAGATTTTGCACTGATACTCACTATTTTTGCTATGGTTTTGGCGAATGGTGGTGCAGAGGGAGGCAACGGCCTCTGCACCATAGCGGCCATCGAGAGTCGCGTCGCGGGGGCCACAGCGCTGCGGCAGCAGAAAATGACACATGCCGCCGATCCGGCGCTGCGGGTGCCAAAGAGTAATGGAGATGCAGGACCCAAGCAGTGTGCGCAGAATGAGGTCAGGGCCGCCGAAGTGCCAGTCGCCGGGTTGAAGAAAAACCTCGCGTGGGGCATTCATGGTTTGCGGTAGACAGCCGCCTGCACCATTTCCAGGCCAGAAGTTATCCCCTGCAGACTTTCGGAGTGTCCCACCAGAAAATAGCCTCCTGGACGCAATTTCTGCAATATCTCCTGACAAATCGCCGCCTTTGTATCAAAGTTAAAATAAATTAGAACATTACGTAGCCAGATCATGTCAAACTCGCCCAGGTCCGGCAGTGGGTTAATTAGGTTGATTTGGTGAAATTGCACACGTTGGCGCAGCGCTGCATCAATTTGAAAGGTCCCTTCTTTGCTGCCGATACCTTTCAAGCAAAATCGTTGTAAATAGGGCTTGGGTATTTTTTCGCCACGCTGCAGAGGATAGGTAGCCGCTTGTGCGGTTTGCAAGATGCTCTGACTGAGATCAGAGGCAAAAATCTCCCAGGGTCTTTGTCCGCGGCGCTCGGCGAGGACCATGGCAATGCTGAAGGCCTCCTCGCCGGAAGAGGACGCAGCACTCCAGATACGCGGTTTGTTGAGATGGTTCCACTCAGGAATTACCTTTTCGGAAAAAAAAGCAAAGTGTTTTGGTTCGCGAAAGAAATAAGTCTCATTGGTGGTGAGGAGATCTACAGCCAGCTGCTTCTCCTGCGGGTCGCGGAGCAGATGTTGCAAGTAATCTTCATAATTGCTACTACCGAGGGCGCGTAGCCTTTTCCCTAAACGCCCGGCGACCATGGCCTGTTTTCCGGGGCCTAAGGTAATTCCCGATGCGGCAAAAATAAATTCCTGAATTTTTTGGTATTCGCGCGGGCTTGGCGCAGCGTTGATCTCAATTTTTCGATCCATTGTCTTCTGCCTCGTCAGTATTCAGAGAGACGAGCTGTGCCATTTCCTCCAGTGAAAGCACCCTTTCCATATCGAGCAAGACGATAAAGCGGTCGTCGATTTTTCCCATGCCGCGCAAGAAATCACTGCGCAACCCCGTGCCGAATTGTGGTGCTGGTTCAATTTGTCGTTCGCTGAGTTCGATCACTTCATTTACTGCATCCACGACAATTCCTAGGCGTTGTTTTTGTGCGCCTTCTTCAAAGTCGAGAATGATAATGCAACTGCGTTTGAATATGGACGTTGCCTTACGTCCAAAGCGTAATGCCATGTCAATGACTGGCACTACTTGGCCGCGCAAGTTGATTACCCCCAATACGAAACCCGGCATCATCGGTACGGGTGTTGGAACGGTATATGCGATAATTTCCCGAACGACACTGATATCTAGACCAAATGCCTCATCCTGTAATTGCACGATGAGATATTGACCGGAGAAAAGTCCTCCGGGAGATTTTGCTAAGGCAGGAAGATTCTCCATGATCTGGCTCCTTAAAAACGCACAAATTCTTCGTTACCCGATGCTTTATGGGCTTCGATGTGCGCTACTGTAGGCTTGCTCGCCGTAGCTTTTTTACTGCCTGGCAGGCGCTCCTGGGCGCTCGCAAGGCGGAATTGCGCCATCAATTCCTGCAGTTGACCGGCCTGACCACTCATTTCCTCAGCCGTTGCTGCCAACTCCTCGGACGCCGATGCGTTCTGTTGGGTAACCTGATTCAGTTGGCCAACGGCAATGTTGATCTGATCGATGCCGGCAGCCTGCTCATTGGAGGCAGCATTGATTTCCTGTACCAGGTCGGAGGTCTTGCCAATGGCGGGGACCAGCGCCTTTAGTGCCTCTCCCGCATTTTCGGCAACCTTGAGACTGCCACTGGCGAGGGTGCCAATTTCTTGCGCGGCTACCTGGCTCCGTTCAGCCAGTTTGCGTACTTCGGCGGCGACGACAGCAAAACCCTTGCCGTGCTCGCCTGCACGGGCTGCCTCAATGGCGGCATTCAATGCCAGCATGTTGGTCTGATAGGCAATGTCGTCGACGATGCTGATTCGCTCGGCAATATCTTTCATGGCCTGTAGGGTCTGCTCGACGGCAGTCCCTCCCTTTTTTGCCTCGGCCGAGGCATTGGTGGCAATGTCGTCTGTGACCCGAGCATTTTCGGCGTTTTGTTTGATCGAGGCGGCGGCCTCTTCCAGCGTTGCGGAGGTCTCTTCGACGCTGGCAGCTTGTTCCGATGCTGCCTGGGAAAGCGATTGAGAGGTGGCGCTGACCTCCTCTGAGGCGCTGGAGAGATTGTCGGCGGCAGAGCGCACGTCACTAATGATCTGCGTCAAGTTCTGTACCATATCGCGCATCGCTGCCATCAGCCGGCCGGTTTCATCTTTGCCGCGCGCCTCTACCTGCATACTCAGGTCGCCCTTGGCAACCCGCTCCGACACCCGTACCGCCTCTAGCAGCGGTCGGGTAATGGAGCGCGACAGGCCCCAGGCAATGAGTATGCTGAGGAGAATGGCGACAATAGAAATCGCAACAATTATGGTGTTGACCAGTTGTGCGTCATTTTCGCCGGTCTCGCGTTTGTGTGCGAGAGTGCTTTCCGCCGCAGCACGTAACTCGTGATTGATTTGGAAGAGGTGCTGCTCGACCGGAGTCACATGCGTGGCTAGGTACTGGTTCGCGACGGTGATAGCTTGCGCTTGTGCTTTTGGGTTGGCTGGGGCTGCAGCGAGCATCTGCAGGTAGTGTTGCGACCCGTTGTAAAAGTCCACATAGGTGCTGAAAGAGACTTCAAGATTGGCTCGCGCCTTGGGATCAATCAAGTTTTTCCGTAGGTAGGGAAAGTAAGTGCGAATTTGCTTATCGATCCTGGCGATTTGGCTCGATGCTTGTGGCGCCAGATTGGGTAGCCCATAGGAAAGATTGAAATCTGCTTTCATGCGCCCAACGTGCAACATCATCGTATTGATTTTGTCGACATTGGTGGCTATGGGGCCGGTAACGGTATCGAGATCGGAGTGCAGGCGTTGTGCGCCCCACCAGCCGATCCCCCCCACCACGATCAAAAAGACGATAAGCAGGGCGAATGCCAAGCCCAGGCGCAGGCCAATACGTAGATTTGCGAACATCGAGAGTCTCCTTTCAGACGGTGTTCGGCAGGCCGCTGCGGGTGGACCGTGCCGGGTGTTGCAGTAAATGGGAAATATCGAGAATGGGTGCCAACTCGCCGTTGCCGAGGATGGTGGCAGCAGAGATGCCGGGGAGCGACTCGAAGAGTCGCCCCAAGGGTTTAATTACGGTTTGTTGATTGCCGAGAATGGCACCTACCAGAACCCCGACACGCTCGGCCCCTTGGCCGACGACAATCACGTTACGCCGGCTGTGGGCTTTTTCTTCGACCTGAAAAGTCTTGGCGAGATCGAGCAACGGCAGGGCTTGGCCACGCAGTTGCATGTAGCCACCACTCTTTGTAGCCGGATATTCGATGCACTCCTCTACTACATCGGAGGGGATGACGAAGAGTCCCTTACCAACCCGTACCACGAAGCCGTCGATAATGGAGAGAGTCAACGGCAGGCGGATGCGAAAGGTGCTGCCTTTGCCTTGTTGGCTGTCGATCTCGATATTGCCCCGGACCGCCTCGATATTTTGTTTGACGACATCCATGCCGACACCGCGGCCGGAAATGTCGCTGATCTTGTCCGCCGTGGAAAAGCCTGCAGCAAAGATCAGAGCGTAGACTTCGCTATCCGTGAGCTTCTGTCCTTCGGCTACGAGGCCTTTCTCGATCGCTTTGTTGAGAATCTTGTCACGGCGCAGGCCGGCGCCGTCGTCTTGTACCTCAATAATGATACCGCTGGCGTCGTGACGTGCTTCGAGGATGATACGGCCTGCGGCCGACTTGCCGGCCTCCAATCGCTCAGCTACGGGTTCAATACCGTGATCCATGGCATTGCGCACCAGATGCATGAGGGGGTCGACGATTTTTTCCGCCATGCTCTTGTCGAGTTCGGTCTGCTCGCCACGAATCTCGAGCTGGATTTCTTTCCCCAGTTGCTTGGCCGTATCGCGCACCACCCGGGGAAAGCGCTGGAAGATTTCACTCACCTCGATCATACGCAGGTGCAGGGCGCGATCGCGGATCTCTTCTACCAAGCGGGCAACCTGCACTGCGGCCTCGAGTCTCGATTCGCGCGCACACTCCTCGTCAGCCGCTTGGATCCGATTGGCGGCACTGGCGATCACCAGTTCTCCCACTAAATCGATGAGTTGATCCAGTTCCTCGGCCTGGATGCGCAGCATTTGCCGGGGTTGCTGGGCGCGAGATTGTTGTTGTTTGGCGAGTGCGCTTTGTATCAGGGGCTCTTGCACCATTTGTTCCGCAACCAGGATTTCGCCAAGGGGCTTATGGGTGCCCTCGCTTTTCTCTGCGGCCTGTTGTTTTCCTAAAGCCTGTTGGAGTTCCTCTGTGGTCAGCGAACCCACCGCAACCAGAATTTCTCCCAGACGCTGCTCGGTCTCGGGCAGCGCCGCGATCATCTGCAAGTAGTCGGCGAGGCGTTCGTGGCTGGGGAGGATGTGGAGGACGCAACTGTCCTTGACGAAGTCGAAGACTTCGGCGATCTCTCTCTTACCAACATTGCCGGCAAAGGCTATCTCGAAACCCAGATAACAGCTTTCCGGATCAAAATCCTCCAGCCGGGGGAGCGGATCGGTGATGGTGACCAGCCCTACAATATTGCCGATCTGTTGCAAATATTGGAGAAAAGATAACGGGTCCATGCCGTCGCGAAAGGTGTCGGTGCCAAAGCGTAGGGAGATATGCCAGTTTGCTTGGGCTGGGACGCTCGGCGATACCGGAATTGCCTTGCTTGGTTGGCTGCTCGGAACCGTTAGGGCGGGGGGGGCGTTTGGGCTTTGCTTCGGCTCGACCACGGCGGCGCCGTTGCGCTGCACGGCCTCTAGGGCCTCGAGGAGGCGGACGTCCTCGGCGAGAAATTCTGACTGAAAAATGTCATTGCCCTGTAGCATGTCCAGATACGCAGCCAGATGATCAGCGCAGGCAAGAAGTAAGGGGACCATCTCCTGAGCCACGAACGCCTGCTTTCCGGCGCGCACACCGTCCAGCAGGTTTTCCAAACGGTGGGTAAAACGTACCAGTGGGTCCAGGCCAAAGAGCCCCGCTGAGCCCTTGATCGTATGTGCGGCGCGAAATAGCGCGTTGAGTCGCTCGGGATCGAGTCCCTCCTGCTCGACGCTGAGCAGGATTTTCTCCATCTCCTGCAGCAGTTCCTGACTCTCTACAAAGAATGTCTCCAGGGCGCCTTGCAAGGCGGGATCAATGTCGATCATCGTTTGCCCTCCTGCGAAAGGAGTACGGGGTCGCCAAAAAAGGGTAATAGCCGACAAAGTTCCAGTGCTTGGATGACGGCTGAGGAGTGCCCGCTGATGCCCAGCTTGCATCCCAGCGCCAATGCCCCGGATTTGAGCGCCATCAGGAGTTGCAGCCCAGCCCCGTCCAACTCTTCCACACCACGCAAATCCAGTTCTACTTGATGGTTGCTCGCCAGGAGTGGACGTATCTGCGCTAGTACCGTGGTGACGGCGTAGATATCCAACGCGCCATCCAGAGAGATGCGCAGGGAATCACCATTCCGGGTTTCGTGCAGATCCATGGTCAGGGAAGTACCAGTTTGGCAACCGCTGCAAGCAATTGCTGCGGCTGAAAGGGCTTCACTACCCAGGCCTTGGCACCGGCCTCGCGCCCGGCCTGCTTTTTGTCGTCGCCACTCTCGGTGGTGAGCATGATGACTGGGGTAAATTTGTAGTTTGGCAGTTGTTTGATATTTTTGAGAAAGGTAATGCCATCCATATTCGGCATGTTGACATCACTAATAATTAGGTGGATTTTCTGCGCCGCCTGTAGTTGCGCGAGCCCTTGCACTCCATCGCCGGCCTCAACCACCTCATACCCAGCACTTTTCAGTGCGATGGCGACGACTTGCCGCAAGGATGCGGAGTCGTCCACTATCAAAATCGTTTTCGCCATGATCTTGTCCTTATCGATTAGAAAAAAGTAATGTCGTCGTCGCCGCTGTTCGTGACGCTGTATTCGCCGCTGTGGGCTGCGCGTTCTTCCGCAGTGCTATATCGACTTTGCATACCGTCCAGCCAAGCTTGCACATCGTGAATGGATTCCTGCGTGTGCAGGTGCTTCGGTAGCTCCCCGAGTCCTTCTTCTACATGCTGCAAAATCTGGCTCACCCGATCCTGAAACTGCAGGGCAACCAGCAGATGGTCCATATCCTCGGCAATATCCTGGCCTTCCTGCTGCATTTGGGTGCGAGAACTCCGCAGTTCGTCGGTTATGAGTCGAACTCGATCCAGGGCGTTGTGCGTCGAAATCCTTGCATTTTTCAGAAATTCTCGTTCGGCTTCGATGGACTCGGCCGAGGCCGCGACCACCCGACGAATGACACCGGTGATTTCCTTTACATTATCCGCCATCGCCACGCTGCTCTCTTTGGAGCGCGAAGAGAGTTTGCGTACTTCGTCTGCCACTACCGCAAAACCGCGCCCCTGTTCCCCCGCCCGAGCCGCCTCGATTGCGGCATTGAGCGCTAGCAGCGTGGTTTGCGCGGCGATCTCACCAACCTCTCTTGCCATCTGTTCAAGGGTGCTCACCTGTTGCATGAGGGCCCGAATGGTCTCCCGATTGGCTTCATGTTTTTCCGCCGAGCTCTCGATGTGCCTCAGGATCATCTGCAGTTCCTGCTCGGTCTCCTGAAAGATCTGCGCAGTATCGTCTTCTGCCGTGCTGGAGCTTTCACCATCGCCTTGTAGTGTTGTTGATACGGCACTGGATAGACGTTGATGCAGTCCGGTAAAGCGCCCAACGATGTCGCCGATCGCCTGTTCCAACTGCTCGCGGCCAAGCACGACTTGGCGGGTAAGCAGTCCGGTTACTGTTTGCAGAATATTGGTGTTTACTGAATCTTCCATATAGACCCCCCGAGTTCGACAGTTAATTTTATAACTCATTGATATTGCGAATAGCGATTTTAAAACGCTCCACTACAACAGAGTCAGTTGCTGAGACGCGGCTGGTT
>NZ_JBFRXP010000012.1:0-89898 GCF_041146875.1 Acidithiobacillus sp. IBUN Pt1247-S3
ACTGAACATCGCACCCATCTCTACCTTGGCTCCACGCATGATCGAATCCCTCCGTGCCCTGTTCCGGCAATTATACCACGGACTTTTTCAGCAGCCTGTTAGTGCCGCAAAGACCGCCATGGCCAAGGCCGAGAGCATTCACTACCAATGGCTGGCCACTCCCAAGTTGCTCAAGGAAGCCGAGGCCGCAGAAAAGGGTGGCAAATATGATGCGGCCGTAGCCAAGGCGCAGCATGCGGAAGAGTTGGCCAAGCTCTCTTACGCCCAAGGCGAGGCGCAGGCAAAAAAATACGACGTAACCCTGGGCAAAAACGGCATCACCCTCAACTAAAAGGGCAGGATACGAGCCTGCACACCCATACCGCGCAAGAGCCTCTCTGCTGCAGCCATTTTACTGGCCGCCGCAGCGGAGGCAGCAAAGTGCAGGACCAGCGGGCCGAGTTTTCTGTCGGGAGGTGTAAGCGGCTCGCGCCGCAGCAGGAGACGATAGAGCTGCCGCGCCACGCCATCGTTCCCATCAAAAATAGTCTTTCCTCCAGACCACGCGGAGATTTCCTCGCGTAACCAGCAGTAGTGGGTGCAACCCAAGACCAAGGCTTGCGCAGATCCCAGTTGTGGCGCGATACGTTCGTACCAATAATCTTGGGCATGCGCGCGCCAGTCGTTTGCTTGCCTCTCGATGATTTCCATCCAACCAGAGCAGGCTAACGCCCGCACCCGCTGCTCAACGTCGCAACCGCGCAAAAGGTGCTCCAGTTTGGCACCGTGTACCGTCAACTCGGTGGCCAACAAGAGTACCTCGCCTGCGCTCTCTTGCAAGGCAAGCTTAATGGCGGGTTCGATGCCAATTACCGGCATGGGCGCTTGCTCGCGCAGGGGCGCTACGGCAGCGCTGGTGGCGGTATTGCAAGCGATCACCAAGGCATCCACGTCTAACTGGAGGAAATGCTGGCAAGCTGCCTGCGTGAATGCCCGTACCTCTTCTGCCGTGCGATCACCATAGGGAGCGTTGGCGGTATCGGCAAAGAAAAAATATTCCGCGTTGGGGAGATAACGGGTACAGGCCAGCCACGTACTCAGACCGCCCAGGCCCGAGTCAAAAATTCCCACCCGCATCAAGCCGACAGCACTTCTCGGGCGAGCAGGGCAGCGCCGCGCACCCCAGCTTCGTCGTCGCCATTTCCAGCGGCGATCTCTACGGTGTCCTGCAAAGCAGGAATCATATTGCTTCGCAATTGCGTGCGCAGCTCTTCGCCAAAGCAATCCCAAGCTGCACTCAAACCCCCGCCAACGCGAATCTGGCGACAATCCAGCACCTTGATCACATGCGCCAGGGCTTGCCCGAGATGCTCCGCCAAGGTCTGGAAAGCACGCAAAGCAGCAGGATTTTCGTCCTGTGCGAGTTGCGCAATGATCTTGGGATCGGCATTCATTCCGGTAGTTTCCAGATAGCTGGAGATCAGCCCCTGTGCCGACGCATATTGTTCTAAACAACCCTGGTTGCCACAGCCGCAGCGGCGTCCGCCCGGAACTACGGTAAGATGCCCAATCTCCATGGCTGCACCATCTTCACCCCGCCAGGGGCGCCCGCCCTGAATCCAACCGCCACCAACGCCCGTGCCTAGCCCCACATAGATCAGCGAGGTGGCATCGGGCCGCTCTTGGCGTAGCGACCAGAATTCGCCAAAGGCTGCTGCATTGGCGTCATTTTCCAGCACCACGGGTACCTGTAGCGCCTCAGTCAGCGCCGACTCCAAAGCAAAATCTTCCAGATGCGGGATGTTGGGAGACTGGCGCAGCACCCCATCGGCGGTAACAAAACCAGGGAAAGCAACGCCGATACCATCAATCTGCGGACACTGCTGACGTAGGCGGTGGTAACCACCGGCCAGTGCTTCTAGCACCAATTGTTGCGCCGCCGCGGCCTCTCCCGCTTGGGCACAACGCTCGCGCAGGTTCATTGCCGTGCGGTAGCTCGCTATGCACTGCGCTGCATCAAAAACCCCAAAGCGCAGGTTGGTACCACCAACATCCACGCCCAGGTACAGAGAACTCATGACTGTACCACCTTGACTTGTATAGATTCTGCAAAACCATCGCCAAGCAGAGGCCAGGTCAATTCCAGCACCCAAGCCTGCATAATTTTTTCAAAGCCCGCCTCGGACTGTGATACCGTACGGTGCGGCCAAGCCCGCCAGCGCGTCTGGCCATCCAGCTGAATCTCGACACTGCCACCGAGAACTGCGTCGTCCAGACGAAACTCCCGTGACTCGCCAGACAGCTCCGCCGCAAAGCCACCCAGAACAGCGCCATCGACCGACAAACAGCCCGCCGGGCCATCGCAACTCGGCATGGCAAGAAAGATTCGCGTGGAGAATTCACTTGCCCGATCACTCTTGCCATTTGCAGAATAATGCAGAGAAAGTAGACTCTTTTTCAAAACAAACAATTTCTCTATCTTCCATGCTTCCTGCGTCGCTACAAATCGTGGCGGATTCGCCCCATCAATCGCTTGATATTGCAACACCTCTCCCGCCAAGCGATCAACAAAACTTTGACAGGGAAAGTCATCAAAAACCAAATCTTCGGCGTGTATGGCGGTTTTGAAGCTCACACGATCATGGGCGGAGCTGATGCCACCGCTGCCACTCTCGCTATCTGTCGAACGCTCGCCTTGGCGAATTTTATCGTAGTACGCCTCGTCGCGGCGTGCCAAGGTATCACCTAGATCGTGCTCGCAGGGGTAGTGGTTCCACTCCTGGATGCTGGCATAGGGAAGATGGATAACGACTTGCATCTCGGCACTGTGATAGAAGCATTCTTCGCGGCCATCGAGGTCGACATCATCCCAGTATAACCCTAGTCGTTTGCGCAGATGATCGAGCCCTGCCTCCAGTCGCGTCAGGTGATGATGTACGGCACGGCGCAGATGCGGCAGATAAATTCCGCCAAAGAGTCCATGCCAGTAGGCATCGTTTGCTTGCGCCGCGTGCAGGTCGGCACGCAGGGCATCACTCTGCAGGCGTTTGGGCAGGGCATGGAAACGGGCTGACAACTGCAACATGCGTTTGTGCATCCAATTGGATTCGGGATAACGATGCAAGAATCCTTTCCAGATACCCCCCCGAATCAGGGCCTTGCGCGCATCCAGGCGGCCCGCGTCGGATTCCTGCTGCAAGAAATGTTCGTACTCGCGCGCCACATTGGGGCTTAGGGTCCATTCATTCATCTCACTGTAGGACACCGTCGGCAGGTAGATCATGCCGCGCGGGCGCCGCGCCTTGCGATAGCTGGCAAAGTGCTGTGGCACGATCTGCTCGGAGGCGAGCACAGCCTCGATGAACTGCGCCAGCCAACCACGTTCGTAAACCCAGTTGTAGGTCTCTGGCCAAAGGCCAAACTTTTCGATGTCGTCGAAGTAGATCGCCGCACTGCCCGGTTGTTGCACCCCCTGCTCATGCAAGAAGGCAATGGCATCCGCCACTTCAGAAAAGGGCAGACGGTAGCGCAACGCCTCGGAGATGGGGAAGACATCAATGGCCTGCCCATTTTCCTCCGTGCGAAAAAAACTACCCAGATCTGCTCTTTCTAGTCCCGCGCAGAGGAAGTGGTAATCATCAACTACCACATAGCGAATAGCGGAATCGACCAGGGCCGGTACCACCGATGGATCCCAAACGCGCTCTGTCAGCCATGCCCCTTCCGGGCGCTGCCCGAAATCCTCCTGCAGGCGATTACTCATGGACTGCAACTGTTCCATGCGGTCGATATAAGGAATGGCTGCTAACACCGGTTCCGTGTCGCCCGCACCTACCAACTCTACCTGACCGCGTGCCACCATGGCACGCAGCAGCTCCATGGTCTCGGGATGATGTTCGGCAATGTAGGCGAGCAACCAACCGCTGCTATGGAAGGCAAAGACAAAGTCAGGGTAGCGATCGACAACCTGCAAAAACGGGTGATAACAACGCTGTACCGCGTCGTCTACGACCTCAGGAAAATTTCCAATGGGTTGATGGGCATGGACTCCAAAAAGAAGGGGCAGGGCATCGGGCATCTGTCAGGTTCCTTCGGCGTGACCGCGGCGCATGGTACCACCGGCCTCGGCGCTACCGCCTCCGTGGCTGATGGCTTGATCGAGTTCCGCTGGCGCAGCTTGCTCCAGCAGAGTGTAAAGTTGCCGCAGATGATCGCGGTACAGGCCATCGAAATCGCGTACGGCATCACCCGGATTATAGTCACCAAACCACCAGAACCAGTCCGAGCCCTCACAGCGAGCGAGTTGTTGGCGAATCTGTTCCTGGCGTTCGGCAGCGAAGCTACCGATCTTTTCGTCCACTGCGACCTTGGCATGGCAAAGCAGATCCCAAGCGCGGTTTTTGGCCGGGTCGCCAATCCAGGTGCTGAAATTTCCGTATACCCAACTACCCGAAGCGAGTACTGGCAGCGTATGCGCCTTATCTCCATGGTCTCGCACATAATCAGCAAAGGTACAGAGCTGTAAATGCGGATGATTACTCAAGGCCCGGTATAGCTCTCCGAGAAAATAATAGCCGTTGTAGGGGTAATATTCCCAGGCGTTTTCACCATCGAGAATAACGCTAACTATCGGTGCCTGCTGACCCTCGGTGTCGCGCCAGATCCCTTCCAAGCGCTGGATAAAGTCCGTGGCGGCGTCATGTCCCGACCAAGTCTTGTAGTCAAAGCCAATACGGTCGGAAAGGGCATCGTCACGAAAGAACAGATGTGGCCCTTGTCCTGCCAGGCGATAAGCATGATAGAGGTAGTCCGCGCGCCCACCAGCGGGCGAGGAATCCGGGAAAGAGTGAAACAGACTACGGCCCAGGACACCTTCTCCCGAGGCAGTCCATTGCACACCCTCTTCTCCTAACAGTTTGGCAAAATCCGCCGACACCCCGCCCTCGGCTGGCCAGATTCCCTGCGCCGCCCGACCAAAATGACGCTGATGGCTGTCTAGCGCACGCCGCAATTGCCACCGCACCCGCTCTTCTCCCCCTGGGTACTGCGGGCTTTCTGGCAATGGCGCATCGGGCAATCCGTCGCGCGCGGCCTGAAAATCAAGCAGCAACGGGGCGATAGGGTGCTGATAGGGGGTACTCGAGATCTCGATCTGCCCCGCCTGCGCCAGGGTTTGGTAGCGCGGCAAAAGGCCCGTAATCGTCGTTCCCAAGCAATCAAGCAACGCCGTACGATCAGCAAAGCTGAAGCCACTACCTTTGGCCATGAGCTCCTGAATCGGTACGCTGCGTCGGCGCAGGGTCTCACCCGTCCAGGCCAAGTGGTACCAGACCAGGAGATCGGCCAGATATTGCACCGAGAGATAATCGCCCATCTCCGCGGCATCCTGGCGAATGAACCGCCAAAGGTCGTAGAGGCGCCGATAGGCGGGGAAGGGGTTGAGCATATGCTCGGGATCAAGACGAAAGCACTGTTCGAGCAAGCCGTGGCGCAATCCTACATCCAGGGTCTTGAGATCAGGGGTCGCCAGTGCCAGCAGTAGCGGGTCGCGAAATTGGCGACTGCGAAATTGCTCGGAATAGTCATCGAGCTGTTCGACGAGCACCGGGACAAAGTTGAACACCGCCCGCGCCAGGGGATTCTCTTCCAGGTGCGAAATCATATCGACATAGTCTTTGCAGGCATGCAGATAGGTCCACGGAAACCGATACTCGCCCTGGGCATCACGATAGTCTGGCTGATGCATATGCCAGCAGAATACGACGTGTAGTGAGCGTGCCGGCACCATGAGATCACCTCACAAAGTGTAACTGCTGCCCAAGAGATTCCGGCGTGATCAGGGTCACGCCATTGGGAGTGCGATGAAAACGCCGAGCGTCCTCCTCGGGGTCCTCGCCTACTACCAAACCGGCCGGGACTACCGTGCCCTTGTCGACTACCACCTTACGCAGCCGTGCGCCCTCACCCAGACGCACGTTGGGCAGGATGACCGAATCTTCGATCAGGGTATGACCGTCATTGACCCGCACATTGGAGAAAAGCAGCGAACGGCGTACCGTTGCGCCACTGATGATGCAACCACCCGAAACGATACTGTCAAGGGCCATGCCGCGACGACCATCATCGTCAAAGACAAACTTTGCTGGCGGCAGTTGTTCTTGGTAGGTCCAGATCGGCCACCGACTGTCGTACAGGTCGAGATCCGGGGTTACGTGCACAAGATCAATGTTGGCGGCCCAGTAGGCATCGATGGTGCCCACATCGCGCCAATAACAGCGATGGCTGTCGGAGCCGCCCATGCCTGTGGTTACGCAGCTGTGGCGAAAGCGATGCGCCAGCACCCGATAGCGCGAAACCATGTAGGGGATCAGGTCCTTGCCAAAATCATGATCGGAATGTCGGTCATCGGCATCGCGAATGAGCTGTTCATAGAGGAAGTCGGTATTGAATACATAGATACCCATGCTCGCGAGCGCCTTCTCCGGATGACCTGGCAGCGGACTGGGGTCGTCGGGTTTTTCGCTGAAACCAATAATGCGGTCTTCATGATTCACCGTCATCACGCCAAAAGCGCGCGCCTCGTGCAGCGGCACCTCGATGCAGGCCACACTCATATCTGCCTGGCTTTGCACATGTTCGGCAAGCATCTGGCCATAATCCATACGATAGATATGATCACCGGCGAGGACGATCACGTAACGCGGTCGGTGCGCGCGAAGAATGTCGATATTCTGAAAGATGGCATCGGCAGTGCCCTTGTACCAACCGGTATTCATACGCTGTTGCGCCGGCAAGAGCTCGATGAATTCGCTGAATTCGCCACGCAAAAAGCCCCAGCCAAGCTGCAGATGTCGAATCAGGCTGTGCGCCTTGTATTGGGTCAGCACCCCAACGCGGCGGATACCGGAGTTGATGCAATTGGAGAGACAGAAATCAATGATGCGGAATTTTCCGCCGAAGGGTACCGCTGGCTTGGCACGCCAATCCGTCAGTGGTCCCAGGCGGCTGCCACGCCCACCTGCCAGCACCAAGGCCAGGGTATTCTTGGTGAGATTGCTAACGAAACGCGGTGAATTGGCAACGCTGACGTCTTCGGACATATTGGCAACTCCGGAGGCTAATGACCCAAAAAATTTCCCATTTTGAAAAAGTATAGCAACCCTGCCGCGTCTTCCCTCTTCCTGCTACCCTTAGTAATGAAAGTACCGCATACCGGGGCGCAGGAGCAAGACACACTGCGCACCCTCTACAGGAAGATTGCAGCATGACGACAATTCGAACAAATTCAGGATTCTGGAACTTCACCCGGGAATTTTTTCGCGACCCCCGCGGCATTGGCGCGCTATTTCCCAGCTCGCCGTTTCTCGCCAAGCGGATGGCAGGATTAGTGCCTGCTGGTGAGGGCGCAGTGATTGAATTGGGGCCGGGGCTCGGCCCGGTGACCCGCGCCCTGCTCGAGGGTGGCATTGCGAGGTCGGATCTCGTGCTCATCGAACGCTCCGCCAACATGGTACAGCACCTGCAACAAGAATTTTCCGGGGTAAAAGTTATCCATGGCGATGCCGCCGAATTGGCCACATTGGTTGCCGATCGCTTGCCGGTGCGTGCCATCGTTTCTAGTTTACCGCTGCGCACCATCCCGCCCGTCATCGTCGAGCGCATTCTGGCGGAATTCCCAAAATGTGCACGGCGCGGTACGGCCTTCATCCAGTTCACCTACCACCCCTTGAGCTCATGCACGGGCCTGAACACCGGATTTACCCACAAACGGGCCAGCTACGTCTGGCGTAACCTGCCACCGGCGCGGGTCGATTGCTTCTTATTCAGCGATTGACCACCCACAGGAAAGACCGGATCATGGCCGCCCATGAGTCTTTCGCGTCACAGCCGCTCCCACGCTGCCCGGGCACTCTGGCCTTGGCTTTGTCTTCCTGCCTCTCTCACTGCGGCCCTGCGCCGCGCCTATGGAGCGCCGCAGTGGCCGCAAGCGCGGGTACTCGGCTGCGGCCGGGCCCGCCCACGGCCAGAAGAGCGGCGTGCCCTGGGGCTGGCGCGTGGCGCTTGGGTCTATTGGCGGGAAGTGGAATTGCACGGACCCGACCCTTTAAAACCAGCCATCTGGGCGCGTTCCAGTTTTCCGATACGCGCCATCAGCCAGGGTTTGCAGCCACTCACGCGCCACGGTAGCCGCCCCATTGGTAACACCCTGTTTCGCCATCGGCGCTTACGCCGCAGCCCAATCCAGATTGGCGTCACCCCGGCGTTTGGCCAACACCGGCGCTGGCGGCGCAGCTCGGTCTTGCAACGCGGTCCGCGACGCGTTTGGGTAGAGGAGCACCTTCTACTGGATTTGCCAGCCTGGCGTGGGCGCGGCCGATGAAGATCAGCTGGCGTAGTCGCCTAGCGGCCTATGCGGCCCTGATGCGTATCGACCGCCCCATCGGTACCCTGCTTTTGCTGTGGCCCACCTATTGGGGGCTATGGATCGCCGCGCGCGGCACGCCGCCGTTGGCGCTGTTTTTGATCTTCACCCTGGGCACCTGGCTAATGCGTTCGGCTGGTTGCGTCATCAACGATTATTTTGATCGTGACTTTGACCGCCAGGTCGCCCGCACTTGCAACCGTCCTTTGGCGAGCGGGCGGATTCGCGCTCGCGAGGCGTTATTGCTCTTCGTCATTCTCTGTCTGTTAGCCGCAGCGCTGCTGCCCTTTCTGAATCGATTGGTGTTCTATCTCGCCCTGCTTGCCGTCGTCATCAGTGCCAGTTATCCGCTCTTCAAGCGCTTCACGCATCTACCCCAAGCTTTCTTAGGATTGGCCTTTTCTTTTGGCATCCCGATGGCCTTTGCCGCGGTGCAAGACCGCATCCCTGCGCTGGCTTGGTGGCTAATGCTCGCCAACGCCTGTTGGGTGATCGCCTACGATACCGCGTATGCCATGGCCGACCGGCCGGATGATCTGCGTGCCGGCATTCGTTCCACCGCTATACTCTTCGGACGTTTCGACTGGCTGGCCATTGCTCTTCTTGAAGTCGTTATGCT
Source organism: Acidithiobacillus sp. IBUN Pt1247-S3 (assembly GCF_041146875.1). Lineage (NCBI taxonomy): Bacteria > Pseudomonadati > Pseudomonadota > Acidithiobacillia > Acidithiobacillales > Acidithiobacillaceae > Acidithiobacillus > Acidithiobacillus sp. IBUN Pt1247-S3. The sequence goes on from NZ_JBFRXP010000012.1 coordinate 9,021, forward strand.
GGCGATTTTGCTCGCCATTGGTCTTGACCTGAAACTCGCTTGGCCATACTGGTTCAGCCTAGTAGGTGCTGCCATTCTCTTCGTCTACCAGCAAACTCTTCTCGATGGCGATCGCGACAAGGCCTTTCGTGCCTTTCTCCACAACAACTGGGTGGGACTATGGATTTTCTGGGGATTGGCGGCCACTCTTGGCCACGCTTGAGGCGAGAATCGACGATTACTTATACACAGTCTAGCCATGTACTGACGCTCGCTGGCAAGAATCAATGGCTTAGGATGCAGCCCAGAAAAAATATTAAAAAACAACATGTTATGTATGCCTGTTTTTTAGGCATCGGGAAAAAACGCAGATGGCTCAGAGCCTTTGCGAGGTTGAACCCATTTCACTCACAGACTTATCCACAGAAATTGTGGGCAACTTATGACAATTGATACAAACTGTATCGAAGTCGCAATCCTCGGCCCGCTACCGCAACATTTTAGCTACCGCTGCGATGCACCTTTCCCGAAGTCTGGATGCCGCCTTCGCGTGCCCTTCGGGCGAGGCGAACGCATTGCCATCGCCATTGGTACCGCAACCTGTCCCCAGGACATCCCAGTCAAAGGGATCCACCGCATCCTCGACGAACAGCCACTGCTGCCAGCCAGCTTGCAGGCCCTCCTGGGATTTGGCAGCAACTACTATCACTACCCTCTAGGCGCCGTCTGGGAAGCCGCATTGCCCGCGCGGCTCTGCCAGGGGCAACAGATACCCTCCCTCGCGCCCACAGCTTGGCGTCTGATCGCTGATGCGAACATTGCAGAAAGAGGTCTAGGCGCACGGCAAATGGTCCTCTTGCAGCGCTTAGGCAACGGCAACGTGCGCATGGCGGAATTGGATAGCAGCGACCGGCAACGCCTACGACAGTTTCTTGCGGCTGGCTGGATAGAGGCAGCACAGGAGCCACTGCAGCTACGGGAAGCTCCTCTCGCCCTGCGCCCGGAGCAGGCGCAAGCGGTCATGGCTCTCCGAGCGTCTACCGGTTTCCAAGCTTTTTTGCTCGACGGCGTTACCAGCAGCGGCAAGACCGAGGTCTATCTGCAGGCCATGGAACGCTTGGTTTTGTCGGGAAAACAGGTGCTGTTTCTGGTGCCAGAAATTGGCTTGATCACCCAGACCCAAGCACGCTGCGCCGCCCGCTTTGGCGCAGACGCGGTTGCCGTCTATCACTCGGGGCAAGGCGATGCTGAACGCTTGCGAGTTTGGACGCAGGCACGCAGCGGGAGCATCTCCATCGTCATCGGTACCCGCTCCGCACTCTTTGTTCCCCTCCTGCACCCGGCGCTGTTGATTGTCGATGAAGAGCACGACCTGTCTTACAAACAGCACAGTGGCTGGCTCTATTCTGCCCGCGACTTGGCCCTGCGCCGCGCCCAACTCGAGGATGTTCCCATCGTACTGGGCTCAGCGACGCCATCGCTAGAGAGTCTGCATAATCGCCAGATCGGTCGCTTTGCCGACCTGCGCCTGCACGAACGCGCCAGCGCCCAGAAAATTCCCCCAATCGAGATCTTGCCCCTACGCAAAAAACGCCTGGTGGCTGGACTCGACCCCTCGCTCCTGCGTGCCTGCGGCGAAACCCTCGCAAACGGTAAACAGGCGTTGTTTTTCCTCAATCGACGGGGTTTTGCCCCGGCCCTGCTTTGCCGTGCCTGCGGGCATGTGCCACATTGCCAACGCTGTAGCGCGCCACTGACTTGGCATCGCCGTCAGGCGCGCCTACGCTGCCATCACTGTGGACTCGAGGCGCCTGTACCGGAACAGTGCCCGAGCTGTGGTGCCGCTGAAATTGCCGGCATTGGTATGGGCACCGAAAGCCTGGAGGAATTTCTCCGCGAACGCTTTCCTAACATCCCACTCCTGCGCATCGACCGCGACGAGGTGCACACCCCACGGCAACTAGCCGAACGCCTGCAGGAGATCCTCCACACCCGTCCTGCCATCCTCCTCGGCACGCAAATGCTCAGCAAGGGACATCATTTCCCAGACGTCACCCTAGTCGGGATTGTAGATGTGGACCAAGGACTCTACAGCGCCGACTTTCGTGCGCCGGAGCGCTTGGCGCAAACAGTAATTCAGGTGGCCGGGCGCGCTGGTCGTGGCGATGCGCCGGGGCGCGTCATCCTGCAGAGCCATCTCCCCGAACATCCGTTATTGCTAGCACTGCAAAACGGTGATTATGCGACCGCTGCTACCCAGTTACTGCGCGAACGCCAGCAGGCGGGGCTGCCCCCGTTTCGCGCCCTCGCCCTGCTCCAAGCCGAGGCACAACGGGCAGAACCGGTCTATGCCTTTTTACGTGCAGCGCGTAGCTGTTTTGCCACAGAGCTGGACTGCAGTGGCCCGGTACCCGCGCTCCTCGAACGTCGTGCCGGCTTTCACCGCGCCTATCTCTGGCTCGAGGGCGCCAACCGATCTGCCCTTCATCACCTCCTCGCCAATGCCATCAGCCTGCTCGGCAATCTGCCAACTGCTCGGCGTGTGCGCTGGAGCTTGGATGTAGACCCGCAGAATTTTTAGTGCCGTTGTACTGATCTCTACAGAAGTTTGTATCTGGTGCAAGCTCGGGCTAATCTAGTGAAAAGTTCTAAGACGAGGGAAGACATGGCAGCAGTGGAAGACACACAGATCGTGCAGTCTAGCAACCTCCGTCGCGTCGCCTTGTACCTTGGTCCCGAAGAGATTATCGCGCGCGCGCAAGAAATCCTCAGCACAAACGAGTGGAAACTCCTGCAGTTTCGCCACATTGACGAAGTGTCAGCAGCACTGCGCAAACAGCAACCCGCAGTTGGTATATTGGTGCTGCAGGAATTGGACGCAGCGAAGTGGCAAAAGCATGTTCTTCGATTGATTGCGCAAAATGAAAGCATCCGTTGGTTGGCACTAGTGGATCGAGAGCTCCTCAGCCAATTATCGGTGCGGCAACTGATCGGCAGTGCTTTCTATGACTACCACACCACACCAATTGACCCTCAGCGTCTTCTCGTCATGTTAGGCCACGCCGCGGGTATGGCGGAGATCTCCCGCGAAGCCCTTTTCACTGCAGACCCGCATGCCGACCTAGTAACTACAGAAGATCAAATGGTGGGCGCCAGCAAGCAGATGCAAAAAATCTATCAAGACATTCGTAAGGTAGCCGCGACAGATGCGCCCGTCTTGGTCACTGGCGAGAGTGGTACCGGAAAGGAGCTGACGGCAAGGGCCATTCACGAACGCTCCTTTCGCAAAGGCGGGCCTTTCATCGCCGTCAACTGTGGCGCGCTCCCTGCCAACCTGATTCAGTCGGAACTTTTCGGTCATGAGAAAGGTGCATTCACCGGCGCCACGGAAAGGAAAATCGGTCGTATCCAAGCCGCTGATGGGGGTACGTTATTTCTCGATGAGATTGGCGACCTACCGCTCGATTTACAGGTAAACCTTCTCCGCTTCCTCCAAGAGCAAACCATTCATCGCGTCGGCGGCCGAGAGGAAATTCGCGTGGACGTCCGCGTTCTTGCGGCCACCCACGTAAATCTAGAGGAGGCCATCAAGAGCGGACGCTTTCGCCAGGACCTCTTTTATCGCCTGAATGTTCTACAGATTCACATGCCCCCCCTGCGCGCCCGCGAGGGAGATATTCCTCTACTAGCCAATTATGTGTTTCATCGCTTTGCCGACGAACGTGGTCAACGGGTCAAAGGTTTCAGTGAAGATGCCATGCAAATCATGAATGGCTACGCCTGGCCAGGAAACATTCGCGAACTGATCAATCGGGTACGTCGCGCCATGGTGATGTGCGACAAAATCCTTATCAACGCCGAAGATCTCAGCCTGGAGCGACGACAAAACCAACGCGCCAGGATTAGCTTGATTGAGGCGCGCGACGCCGCTGAGCGAGACGCAATCAAGGCCGCTATCGCCCATAGTCTCGGCAGTATCACACGTGCAGCAGAGTTATTGCAGATATCGCGCGTCTCCCTCTATCGACTGATGGAAAAGCATGGCATTACCCCGCCCGGGCAGAAGGATCGATAGTAGTCGTCACATTTCTGCGTTACGTTCACAAACAGCAAAACAATCAGCTTGTTACCAACACCTACAAAACACTGTTACGAACGTGTAACAAACCCCGAAATATCCACATTTTATCCATAAAAACAAAATATTATGCTTCTTCTCTGGATACCGGCAGGGTCTGCCGTATCCCCATCCTGTAACAACAGCAATACAAAGAGCGTATAGGGCGATCCCCGCGATAATAAGTTATCTACTTGTTTTGTATTGTTTTTATAAATTGGCACGCCTATTGCTTAGGAACAAGCGTCACAACGTTTCGAGGGAATTGGCCATGATCAGGAAAGCACATTGCGCGAGAGTCCGCAGGACGCGATCCATACTCCTAATGGGTATGTTACTCGCTTTTCTCAGCGGCCCAGCGTTCGCCAACAAGGCACCAGATCTTGGCCAACCTGTACAAACGAAGATGCTCGCCAAGGTATGCGGGAAGGGTGAACCAATCAACCTTCCGAAAATGCATTCTGGCAACCCCGGCGTGGTTCTCTGGGATGAGCTTCCCGGCAAAGGCGGCAAAGGGAATAACATCCAGATTGGCTCCATGAACCTGCAAAACAACACCATGATGAGTACACGTTGAGGGACGCAGCCATGTTACGCAATCATCACCTACTCAGCGGAATTCTTGGAATGAGTGCCCTACTGGCGCTCGGGACTGCCGCGGCATTCCCCCTACCCAATACGGCGCAAAGCATCATTTCCGACAACGCTATGGGCAATGTTCGTGGGGCGCTGCAAAGTAACATGGCGGCCGGCAACAACAATCTTCAGGCCAATGTTGCCAACATCATCATGAGCCCCAATGGCCAAGGGGTTGCCACAACATCAGGTGTAGAACAACAGGCCAGCGGCACACCATCCGCGAATTTCGTCCAGCAGCAAGCGAAAATCCTGGGCAACGCCTTTCACGGCGCCACCGGCCTGATGTCGATCAACCAAGCGGCTGGCGCGGGTAACGCCGAAGCAAACCACATCGAGATTGTTATGGGCGCGGCTCAGCCGGTATCGAACCAGACACTTGCCCAAAGTTTATCCAGTGTCCACAGAGACACAAGTAGTAGTAGTAGCACCCAAGGAGGAAATAGCAGTCAGGTCGCGGTCGCAGCCACTGCCTTCCACAACGCCGGCGGCATCGCCCAGGTCAATCAGACTTCCGGCTCAGGCAATGCCTCGGCAAACAGTTTCGCTCTCGGGGTGGCTCCCGGAGTGATGCAGTAGTGACACAACGTTCTTTCTAGTTACTCACTTAAGGAGATTACCATGAACACGGTTCGCAAGTTAACCCCCATCGCCCTTGCCGTTGCCGCTCTATGCGCGGCCCCGTTCGCTTTCGCTGGCGCTGCTGTAAGCAACAATCAGGCTAGTGCCTTGAACGAACAAGGATCCATGTTTAATGCCACCGGAAATGCTGTGTTGTCCGACAATGCGGGCGCGAACGCCAGTGGCAACATCGGTTTCAATATCGCCACCGGCTCCCAGAACCAACAGGCCAATGCCGGTAGTTTGACCTCTAACACTAACGTCGACGACTACGCGGCATCCGATGCCAGCGTCAATGCTAGCCAAACCGAACTTCTGGACTTTGCTTGGCAAGTCATGAACGGCGCAAACGCGGTAGATTTCATCGGCAACGCTTTGCAGGGTGCGAGCGGCAATATCGGCGTCAACATGACCTCCGGCATTTTCAATCAGCAAGGCAACAACCTTGCCGCCTCCTATGCCAAGTACTCGGACTACGCCAACGCCTATGTTGGTGCCAGCCAGACCAGTATGCTCAACCTGAACTATAGCAACTTGAACTATGGCCACGAGGTCGGTGCCAGCAACGAGACGGGTCTCTACGGTAACGTGTTGCAGAATGCCTCGGGCAACATTGGCGTCAACGAAGCGGCTGGCATCAGCAACCAGCAGAGCAACAGTCTTGCCATCGCCATGGCTGCCAACAATGATAGCGAAGGCTATTCCATTGGCAGCACGGCGAATGTCGGCGCAACCCAGACCTTGGCCGCAGACGGCACTGCCCAGGGCAACCCCTTCTTCTGGTGGGCTTGGTCCTATGTCAACAACACAGCTGGCTTGGGTAGCAACGCCCTTGAGGGTGCCTCTGGTAACATCGGTGTTAACATGGCTTCTGGTAACAGCAACCAGCAGAGCAACAACACCGCTCTGAGCGCCAGCAACAACACCTACAAGTATCAGAATAGCACTGATTATGCAGACGCTACCGCTGGTGCGACGCAGATGTCTCTGTACAACGGCACCATGGACACGAATGTGCAAGACAGCGCTACCGTCAACGGCAATGCAGGCGCGAATGCCAGCGGTAATATCGGCATCAACGTCGCTGCGGGTGCGCAGAACCAGCAGGAAAATGGCCTGGCCATGGCAACTATGGCTTCACCCAAGACGATGGCCAACGCGTCCGCGCCAGTGGAGCAGGTTGCCTACTACAACGGTGGTTCGACCACGGGTTCTATGTACAACAGCAATGTCAGCGGCAACGCCTTGGCAGGCGCCTCTGGCAACATTGGCCTGAACGTCGCTACGGGCAACGGCAATCAGCAGGTCAACACCCTGGCGATCGCCAGCGGCCAGTAATACGCTGGTTCTTTGCCATCCCGCAATGGGGTGGCAACATCTTACTTTTCTGACCCGGAGGCCATATGAACATGCCATCGATCTTGCGTAACTGGATGATCATCGGCGCCATGGCTTCTGGGCTTTTTTGTAGTCAACTATCGGTCGCCGCGCCCTTTGGCAATGTCATTCCCGGAGCCGGCGTTATCCATGTCCCCGTACGTAGCATGGTGGGCATGCATTTCATTCATGTAGTTCGTCAACATACGGACTTCTCCTGTGGCGCAGCCTCGCTGGCCACCATTCTGAAATACGGCTTCAACCGGGACGTGACGGAAGAATCCGTCATGAAAGGGCTGTTTACCGTCAGCAATCCCGCTGAAGTGGAGAAGGTCGGTTTTTCCATGCTCGACCTGAAAAACTATGTGGATAAAATTGGCTTACAGGCACAGGGATATGTGGTTACCCCTGCGCAACTCGAAAAAATCCACATTCCGATCATCGTCCTCTTGGATTTGAACGGATACAAACATTTCGTCGTTTTGGAAAAAACCACGACAGACAAGGTTTATCTAGCGGACCCTGCATTGGGCAACCGCATCATGCCGAAGAAGGTTTTTTTGCAGGACTGGAACAAGATCGTTTTCGCCGTGTTTGGCAAGGGCTTTGATCCACATTCCGTATTATTAACCCCTCCGGAAGCACCAAGTGCCCTGCGGATATTGCATGGCATCTTGCCCAAGGTACCGTTGGATTCTGTACATTTTGGTTACGATAATGTTAATTATTTTTGACGGGGAATGATCATGAACATCAAGACAAAAGCTCGTTTGATGATTATCACAACACTATTCGGCTACGCAGTTTTTTCTGGCTATGCCAGCGCCGCCCCCTTCGACTTGGCCGCACCTGTCGTGCCGGACCCGATCTTGGCGAAGATGGTGGGTAAAGGGGTAATCGGCGGTCACATCGTATATTTTGGTGTACAGATGCAAACCAATTGGACAGCACCGGGAAACAATGCTGCCCTACAAGGCAATTTGAATGTCGCGTTGAACAGTAGCAACAATGTATTCGTTCCCACCATCACGTATTCCGTTCACAATGGGCAACTTCCACCAACAATCAGCAATCCCGGTTCTGCCATTGATGGCGCCGGCCTTGCGAACATCAAAGGAGTTTCCCAGGGGATCCAGATTGCGGGTCAAGGCAATGGCGTACAAAACGCAATGACGCTGAATGTAGTGAACGGTACCCCCAGCACACCCCATACTGGTTCCAATCTGATGCCGGGAACCACCCAACAGGGTGACGTCACTATGACCGTTCAACCGGGTCAGCTGTCCATGCTCATCAATAATGGCGCCAATACCGTCCAGCAGGGAATCGGTGCCGGCGGTGCTTACCAACTCGCCCAAATTGCGAGCAACGGCAACTTGATTAGCAATACCATGCACATGACACTGGGGATGGAAACGGGAGCCGTACACAATATCTCCCAGCAGCAAATGCAGTCCATTTTACAAAGCGCTATGCCACCCAGCATGCCGTGATGATTCTGGGTGTACATAAGAAGAATAATTAACCGCCAAAGGAAGAAAAATGAAAACTATACAACAATTTCATACCGACTTAGCTGATCACCAACCGCTAGATGCTGCCCAGGAAGCGCCAGGAGAGATGCAAACAGCTCCGCAGAATGGGCAGCAGCACAGTGCGCGCCATGGGCTAAAGTGGTTTCGTTATCTTCCTGTTTTTGCGAAATTTATACTCGCACAAGTTGGAGCGCTCCTTTGGGTGCTGTTTAGTTTTTGGATAGCCCTCCCCTGGATTCACAACCTAGACCTGGTACTTGGTCCGATACTCACTGCCGTGATTATCTTGGGTGTTGCCGTCTTCCCTGGTTATATTTCCGGCTTCGTGCTCTTCAGCACCCTGATGGACCGCCGCCCCAAAATCTTGGAGATCACAGAATATCCGGCCGTTTCCGTTCTGGTTGCAGCTTACAATGAAGAGTTGGCGATTGCCGATACGCTGAAGTCGGTCCTTAGGCAGGAATATCCAGGCGCCTTGGAGGTCATTGTGGTTGACGATGGATCCAAGGATGGAACGGCGGCACAGGTAGAGGCCTTTGACCACCCCTCGCTGCGCCTCATTCGTCAGCCCATCAATGGCGGCAAAGCAAGCGCGCTGAATGCTGGACTACAGCACGCGCAACATGGCTTGGTCATCACCATTGATGCCGACACCTATCTCTACCACAACGCCATCAAATTTATCGTCGGCCGTTACCTGAGCGATCCCAGCAATACCGCTGCCGTGGCCGGAGCGATTGCGGTACGGAATTCCCGTAAAAACTGGATTACCCGCCTGCAGGAGTGGGACTACTTTCACGGGATCGCGATCGTCAAACGGGTTCAGAGCCTGTATCAGGGCACACTGGTCGCCCAGGGGGCCTTTTCTCTCTACGAAAAGTCGATACTGTTGGAGTTAGGTGGATGGGCGCCCGTGGTTGGTGAGGATATCGTCCTTTCTTGGGGTATGCTTACCAAAGGCTATCGCATTGGGTATGCCGAAAATGCCGTGGTGTTCACCAACGTACCAGAAAGCTATCGGCAGCTGTTCCAGCAGAGAAGACGCTGGGCGCGCGGTATGTTCGAGGCTATTCGCGCACATCCACGCATCCTCATTCAGCCACGCTTGACCTTGCAATTCGTTTTCATCAACCTGCTATTTCCATTTATTGACTTGAGTTATATGTTGTTTTTTGTGCCTGGCATCATCGCCGCGTTTTTCGGCTTCTTGCTGATCGCCGGCCCCATTACACTCTTGCTCATCCCTCTCGCGGCATTAAACAACACTGTCATCTTCCTGGTTCAGCGGAGAATGTTTAAGGAGAGAGGATTGCGCATTCGGCGTAATCTACGGGGCATGTTTCTCTATGTCTTCTTTTCTCAGCTTCTCATGAGTCCTGCATCTATCGCCGGCTATGCGTCCGAGGTTTTTCGTCTCAGCAAAACCTGGGGCACCAAATGAAGACGAGCACTTTGGCCATAGCAGGAGGATTTTGTGCACTTGCTATCAGTCAGTTTGCCGTCGCGGAGCATACTGACAATCCCGCAGCACAGATACGTGCGGGGCGCCACGCCCTGCAACAAAATCACCCAGAGGCCGCGTTACAGGACTTCAATGCTGCCCTACAGGGTATCAAGCAAGCACCACATCAATATCAGCCTGACCGCTTGGCAGCCCTTTCGGGTAAAGGATACGCCGCGCTCTGGCTGGGAAACGATCATCAGGCATATCGCGCCTACGCGCAGGCCCTTCCCTTGGCAAAAAAGCCCATCGACCGCCAGGCGGTCAGTGTTGGCCTGGCGCGCGCCTTGATCGCCAATGGCAGGCCTATCGAGGCCTATGATGTAGTGCAACCATACCGCCACACTGCACCCGCCGCCTTACAAAGTGCCATTGCTGCCAATTTGCTTGACTGGAATGTGATGGCAAAGCACGATCTAGCGCTGGCTGCCCCCACGGGAATCTACCAAGGACCGGATTGGCAATCCCGTCTTTATCAAATCACCCAGAATTATGTTGATTTTGCACTGCGCCCCAAGCTGCGCTTGGGTTTCCACTACAGTAGCGACAGCGATAGCAATATCAATCAGGTCTATTCCGCTGATGCTCTATGGCCGGGTCATTGGCTGAGCGCCGCAAATTTGAATCCAACGTTTTGGCAAGCCGGCTACCAGCAAACCCAAGTCTCCGATCCCACTGGTCAAGTGGGTCTAAGTGCCATTCGCGCTGGCTGGACGGCAGTACCCAACCGAGATTGGCACTACAGCATACTCGGTGGCCTAGGTACGAGCAGGAACTGGACGTACACTACCGTCCATGCTGCCGCCTTATATCAACCCTCCGACAGTTGGGGCATAGACGCCGGCGCGGACCGTGAACCCATCCGTACCTATACTGCTGTGCAAAATCACATCCTCGTCAATACCTTAAGTTTGGGTGGTTTTGGGCGTTTGCGCGACATTGGGACTCTGAGCGCGACCTATTTTCATCAGTCTTTCTCCGATAACAACCAGCGCAATGGCGTGGTGATTCGTGCAACGCCAGAATTTCTCAGCCTTGGGCGCTGGCCGATCAGCCTCGGGATCCAAGGATATTACCGTCAATATCACAGCAGCACGGTACCCTATAGCGGCTACTTCAATCCCCGGAATTATCGCGAAGCGATCGGTTATCTCATCTACGTACAAAAATTTTCGCCTTATTGGACGTTACGCTTTTATTCGGGTTTTGGTTCGCAAACTATTGATGGGGCCACCTCTGGCGTACAGGATTATTTTGGCACGCTAACCGGCCTGGTAGCCCCCTACTGTGCTGTTTCCCTCACCGGTGGTTATAGCAATATCGCCAATGCGTATGGTGGCGGTCCGGGATACCATCGCAGTTATTTCGGGGGGGAGATTTCCATCCCGTTTTAATATGGGGCTATATAGGTAGGAGCTGTGCCCGCGCATAGCTCCCAATGGCAAAACGATTATAGGTTGTAGGGAATCGTTGCCGTAAGCTGAAAGTTTGGCGCGCTTGAAGTCAGACCGATCCCGAGGTTCATGATCAAGGAGCTCGATGGGGTAAATGCATAGGTCAAACCGAAGTTCGCAACGCCGACATTAGCGCCACTGCCAACAATAGGGGTCCATGCCGCGCCGTCGGTACGAATACTGGTTTGCTGCTGTAGACGATCGGCAAAAGACGTACTTACACTAAGGCGATCGTTGAGCGCATAAGCGACCCCCATACTGAACTGAAAGGCATTGCCCAAGCGTACCTGACCTGGCTGCACCACTCCCAAGGTCGTGCTGATGTCTGAAAAACTATGCGGCAAATTGTAATAATAGTTGGCACTACCGAAAAATATGGCGGGGTCAGAGGTGGAAACAAAAGAAATACCCGGCGTAATCGTCCAGACGCCATTACCCGTCGGCAACGTGGTAGGTACTTGCAGATTGGTATTATTGGGGTCCGGTTGGTATACCTTGATACCATACGGCTTGATGCCGGTGGGCGCGGTAAGTAAAAGACTTGCCGTCAAAGTCGGCCAATTTTTTGATTCCTGGAGTAATTGGTAGTAGGCGCCGACACTGATGTCTCCCAATCGGGGGCCGTTGGAGGTCACTGAGGCTTCACTATACTGGTTGCTTGCATAGCCCGCCCCACCAATCTCATATGTGCTCTGGCGATACACCATCGGGACGTTGAGAACCAATTGTAACTTCCGTCCCAACGGAACATAAGCGGATTCCGTGAAGGTAAAAATACTCGACTTGACCTTACTCACGTTGATATTGCCGAGAAAAATTGCGCCAAGCGCGAGGAAACCATTCAGATTGATCGTATTCTGGTCCGAGTACGCATAGGACATGCTCGATTGCAGCGTAATATGGTCGTAAAAAAAATCCGTATTCTGCTGCAAAATTGCCTTTTTGCTTGCCGATTCAGGGGGCGCCTTGAGGTTCTGCTGCGCTGTATCCTGCGCCAAGGCGGCGCTAGAGCTGCCGAGCACGGAGAACATCAACACCATTACTGCTGCCGACTTTGTACGCCGTTTCATTGTTCACTCCAATCATGGTCTTTCCGCGCCAGAGAGTAGCACAAGACCCGCGCACTATCCTACTCTCCTTTGCTTTTGTCGCGGAAAGGCCTATACTGTCTTTGGCCAGTTCGGCTGTTTTTATTTATTTGGGGTGTAACATGGCGGTTGGTACGGTAAAGTGGTTCAACGACAGCAAGGGGTTTGGTTTCATTACGCCGGAAGATGGCAAGGAAGATGTCTTCGTGCATCACTCCGCTATTGAAGGCTCAGGCTTCAAGACCCTAGCGGAAGGCGAGCGCGTCAACTTTGAAGTGACTCGCGGCCCAAAGGGTCTGCAGGCTGAAAAGGTCCGTCGGGCCTAATTAGCCCGCGCAGGGCAGTGTGAGCTGCCCTCCCCCCTTGCGGGGAAAACACTTACCGGCCCGGTTTCTGAGCCGGTATTTTTATGTCCGCCGCTCGCGCTTGCGCGTACTTGGTCGTGCCTCGCGCCGATCTTCACTAGCATCCGTCTTGCGTTTTACCGCTGGCCGGCGCGGTTTCATCTCCCGTCCCGCATCACCGGACGACAGCGGGCGAATTTGCAGGGGGCGGCCACAAACCCAGGTCTTCTTGAGATGCTCGATCACCGAGCCGTGCAGGTCTGCAGGTAATTCCACCACGCTGTGATCACTAGCGATCTGTACTTTGCGAATCAAGCGACTCGGCAAACCCGACTCATTGGCAATGGCGCCAACGATATTTTTCACCTGCGCACCGTGTTCCTCGCCAACATCCAAGCGATACATACGCATGCTGGGATCGCTATCACCAGCAGAGAACTCGCGGCGGGACTCCCGTGCCGCCTGGGGCCTTTCCCCCCGTTTTTTCGCCTCGCCATCGCTATCGCGTCGCTCGCGACGTTGGCGTGCGGGAGATGAAACAGCTGTATCCAGTGCGGCGGAGGGGCGGGTTTCCGGTGCTGGCAATAGCGGCTTGTCTTTCTGCACCAAAAAGGCCAGGGCCGCGGCGATCTCGCCCAAGCCAATATCGTGCTCTTCTTGATATTCGGCGATCAGCGATTCAAAGGGTCCTAGGTCCTCCCCCTCGATCACCGCCAGGAGCTGTTCTTTGAATTGCGCGACGCGACGATCCGCAACATCCGCAAGGCTCGGCAAATGCATGGCTTCGATGCTCTGTCCGGTGGCCCGCTCAATGGCCTTGAGCAGATAGCGCTCACGCGGGGCAACAAAGAGGATCGCCTCGCCCTTGCGCCCGGCGCGTCCGGTGCGCCCAATACGATGCACATAGGCCTCGGTATCGTTGGGGATATCATAGTTGATGACGTGAGTAATACGCTCGACGTCCAGGCCGCGCGCCGCGACATCGGTGGCGATGACGATGTCGAGGGTGCCAGACTTGAGGCGTTCGACAGTCTGCTCGCGCAGCGCCTGACTCATATCGCCGTTGAGGGCACCACAAGCGTAGCCACGCGCCTCCAGTCGTTCGGCCAACTCGACCGTGGCGGTCTTGGTCCGCACGAAGATGATCCAGGCATTGCTGTCTTCGACTTCCAAAATGCGTGTCAGCGCATCGAGCTTGTGTGTGCCACTCACTTGCCAATAGCGCTGGCGGATGGCAGACACCGTTTTGGTGGCGCTCTTGATCTTGATTTCTACCGGCTCGCGCAGGTAGGTGCGCGCAATCCGATGGATCGCCTCGGGCATGGTCGCGGAAAACAGTGCTACCTGGCGTTGCTCGGGGGTATGCTGGAGGATGTCCTCAACGGCGTCGATGAAGCCCATGCGCAGCATCTCATCGGCTTCATCCAAAACCACCGCCTGGAGGCGGTCGAGCTGCAGGGTGCGGCGACGCAGATGGTCTTGAATCCGCCCCGGTGTGCCCACCACCACCTGCACGCCACGCGCCAGTTGTTTTAACTGCAGGCCCATGGACTGGCCGCCGTAGATGGGCAAGACATGAAAACCAGGCAGGAACTTGGCGTAGCTCTGCATTGCCTCAGCCACCTGGATGGCGAGTTCGCGCGTCGGCGCCAGCACCAAGACCTGCGGAAAGCGCTGCGAACAATCCACTCGGCTAAGCAACGGCAGGGCGAAAGCGGCCGTCTTGCCCGTACCGGTCTGTGCCAGACCGATAACGTCTTGGCCAGCAAGCAGTGGAGGGATGCTCTGGGCCTGAATGGGTGAAGGCTGCTCGTAGCCAATTTCGGCCACAGCACGTTGGAGCGGTTCGGCAAGGGCAAAATCGCCAAAACGCTGTATATTTTCCTGTCCCATTCCTACCCCCTACGCAAGCGAGTGCGCACTATACGCCAAATCTCGCGTCTATGCATGATTCAGTCAGCAGCCAACAGTTCCTGCAACGCCGCCGCGATACCCGCGTCGGCACCCGGACCAAAAGGCGTTTGCCCGGGGGTAAAGCGATCACAAAAGGCGTATTCGAAGGCCACATCTTGTAGGCCCAGGCTACCAAAAAGACGATTTTCCCAAGATTGATCGTCGGGGTGCGGTACCAGACTCGGCCAGCCCGTCGACTGAGCCGGCTCGAGGATGGGCCCGAAAAAGATGGCTCCAGGTTTGTTACGCAAGCGCAGTGCACAAGAACCTGCCGTACGGCCAGACATGGGCAAGAAATCGATGGTGCGCGTGAGTCGCAATTTGCTATCCAGCGCAACATCGAGGTCGATGCCCAGGGCCTTTCCTTCTACCGGCTGGGCTACCAGCCGTAGCCCCTTCTCCTGCCACTGGGGGAGGTCCTGTGCGCCGAAGCGACTCGGTAAAAAAAGGATAGTAGGCGGCGCCAATGTTTCTAACTGCTGCCAGGTTGCTGCATCATAACGTGGCGCATTGATGATAATGCCTCCAGCATCCTTGTCGGCAATGTAGTACACCGCCGGGGAATCTTCTCCCGCCTCGACATAGTGAATACTGCGGTCAAAGAAATGACAGAGCTCCTGCATAACACCCCCAAACAACAAGGACTCACCTTCGCGCAAAAATCTTGCAGGCGCAAGGACTAGGCGCCATCCGATCCGCCGATTATCCTAGCACTTCCAATCCACCGAGACCTTGACCATGGACATCGCTCAGCTTCTCTTCGCCCTCGCTCTCATCCTTCTAGCCGCTGAGCTGTTCACTAATTCACTAGAGCACCTGGGCGACCGACTGGGGCTCTCCGAGGGCGTTACTGGCTCCGTCTTTGCCGCTGTCGGCACCGCCCTGCCGGAAACCATGGTCCCGCTGGTGGCTGTTTTTGCATCGAGCAGCCTGGCCAGCCCCGAGGTTGGCGAGGAAGTCGGTGTTGGCGCCATTCTTGGGGCGCCAATGATGCTTTCTACCCTTACCTTGTTTTTGATGTCCGTTTTCGCCGCCGCGCAGCGGGGCTGGCGGGGCAAGCTATTGCCTGAGCGTAGCGGGCTGCGCCGCGATCTTTCTTGGTTCATGGCCGCCTTCGCCTTGGCTACCCTAGCGCTGTTCATTCCCCATCAAGCCGCTATCGTGCGCAGCGCCATCGCCGTAATACTCGTGTTATTCTATTTTTTCTATGTCCTGCTGACCATTCGCGCCTCTGCCGCCCTGGTCGCTGACGGACACGCCACCGAGGCGGAAGCAGCGCTGTATCTTTCTCGTCTTGGTCTACCCAATGCCCTGCCAGTCGTCTTCCTGCAGCTTGCGCTGGGTCTCGCTGGCATCATTTTTGGTGCCGAGCTTTTTGTCCATGGCGTTGAGCATCTATCCGCCTGGCTCGGAGTCTCGGCCCTGATCCTTTCCTTACTGATCGTGCCTGTGGCCACTGAATTGCCAGAAAAAATCAACAGTATCTTGTGGATACGGCGCAAGAAGGACACGTTGGCCTTTGGCAACATTACCGGCGCTTTGGTCTTTCAAGGTTCCCTGTTGCCAGCCATTGGCGTATCCCTAACCCCCTGGACCCCTAGCCCGCCAGTATTGCTTGGTGCCACATTGACGCTCTGCGCCGGTGGCTACACGTTGCTGCTCGTTTGGCGTGGCGTGCAGCTGCGGCCAATGCATTTCCTGCTCAATGGCGTGCTATATGCCGCCTATTTTGCCGTGCTGAGCTAGGCCCAAACTGTCATAACCTGCTACCATCGTACTGCAGCCCCAGTAGCTCAGTGGATAGAGCAACCGCCTCCTAAGCGGTAGGTCAGCAGTTCGATTCTGCTCTGGGGCACCAATAAAAACAAGGTGTTAAACAATCTTGCGGCATGGATGCAGCAGTGGCGCGAGGCCAGAGTCGGCGCTGCACTCGCTGCACGGGTGTGCCACCCGTGCCATGTCGCCTAATGCCGGGTGATGTAAAACAGGCTTGCATCTATCGCGCTTCAACGGCGGTATCTATTTTCACTCGTGGTGCTTCAAGGTCGTGCCATCAGGGGGCGATCGGTTTCGGAAATACTCCCCGCCTCGACGTTCTTTGACAGACAGATCAATTTAACGCTCAAAGCAGGTGGATACCTCTTGTCCATGCTGTCCTAAGTTCTGTCTCAAAATGCATTGATAATTGTTGATATCCAGAATACTATACCACATCAAGCTATGGAGGGCTGAATGATGATCAGTGCTGACTTGGGGAAGCAGCTCGAAACCTACATCTCGAAGCTCGTCGAATCCGGTCGTTACAACTCCAAAAGTGAAGTCCTGCGCGAGGGCGTGCGGCTCGTACAGGACCGTGAAGCGCGGCTTTCCGCGCTGGACACCGTGATCGAACGGGCTCTCGCGGATTCCGATGCAGACAGAGGCAAGCCGGTTGATGAAGTGTTCGACCGACTTGCAGCGAAGTACCGAGCCATGGCGGAAGGGGAATGATCGTCCACATCCTTCCCGATGCGGAGTTAGACCTTGAGGCCATCGGTGACTATATTGCCCGTGACAACCCGCGCCGCGCGCTGAACTTCATGGCGGAGCTACGCGAGAAATGCTTTGCCCTCGCCAGCATGCCGCTCGCTTTCCCCTTGGTACCGCGTTACGAGAAGCGAGGTGTGCGTCATCGCGTGTACGGGAACTATCAAATTTTCTACCGCCTGATTGGGACACCGGTCGAACGCATAGACGTGCTGCACGTCTTGCACAGCGCCCGCGATTACCTCCCGATCTTGTTTCCCGATTGACTCGGCGGTGGACGCATACAACTCTCGGGCTCGCCCCAAACACTCCATCCGAGCGTGTACTATTCTATAGACGTATCCAATTATATCTTTGTGCTAGGCCGCCGCGGCGAAAGTGAACCCCTTAATTTCCCCTGGAGGGCAGGGTATGAATGAGATGTCTACAGATGTACTGATCATTGGTGGCGGGCCCGCGGGCATGATGTGCGGCATCACTGCCGCGCAGTTTTCGCCGCACAAGCAAGTACTCGTTGTGCGCCCGGAGAGCGATGCCGTGATTCCCTGCGGCATCCCCTACATCTTCGGTACCCTGGGCGGCACCGACGAGGATATGGCCGGGCGTGCGCCACTATTGGCCGCCGGTGGCAAGCTCCAGACTGGTAGAATCAGTGAAGTGGATCGCCAGCAACAGACCGCCACCCTCGACAACGGCGATCTGATCCATTGGGAACGTCTGATTCTGGCCACCGGTGCCGACAACTTTGTTCCGCCCATCCCCGGCTTGGACCTCCCGGGTGTCTTCAGCATCCAGAAAGACTACAACTACCTTGATCAGCTCTTCAGCACCCTGATCCCGAAAGTGAAACGTCTGGCCATCATTGGTGGCGGTTTCATTGGCGTGGAATTTGCCGATGAGATCCGCAAGCGCGGCATCGAGGTGCATATCATTGAGATGCTACCACACCTGATGCAGGCCGCCTTTGATCTCTATGCCTGTGAAGCGGTGGAGAAAGAACTGCAAAAACACGGCGTACAGATCCACACCGGCTGCAAGGTGGAAGCGGTCATTGCCGACAGTATGGGAAAACAGGTTGCCGGGGTGCAGATTGCGGGACAGGATCTGCTGGCTGTCGATGCCGTCTTGGTCGCCATCGGCACCCGCCCGCGCACCCAGTTGGCCCAGGCCATGGGCCTCACCCTGAGCCGCTCCGGCGGGGTATGGGTGGACGCCTTTCAGCGCAGCCGCGAAGACCCGAGCATCTTTGCCGTGGGGGACTGTGCCCACAAGCAGGACTTTTTCACCCGCAAGGCCAATCACGCCATGATCGCTTCGCAAGCGGCGGCGGAAGGGCGGATTGCTGGCATGAACCTCTATGGACTGCGCGAGCTGCGCTTCAACGCCGGCTCGGTAAGCGTCTATGCCAGCGAGATCGACGGGCTAGCCTTTGGCGTTGCCGGCATGACCGAACACCAGGCGCAGCAGGAGGGCTTCCCAATCCTCGTGGGCGAGGCGCGCCTGCCGGATCACCACCCGGCGGCCATGCCCAATACTACGGAAATCTACTGCCGCGTCATCTTTGCGCGCGACTCCCTGCAGCTATTAGGAGGGCAGATACTGGGCGGGGCGACGACGGGCGAACTCATCAACACCATCGGCCTCGCGGTACAGATGCGCGCCACCGCTCCCGATCTGGCGAGCATGCAATTTGGCAGCCAACCGCGCCTTACGCCGTCCTTGCATCCCCTCGTCGCCGCCACCGGTGATGCGCTACACAAACATTATCAAAGCCTGCATCCCTGTGTGGAGACACCCGGTTGAGTTATCCAAAGCAGCTACAATAGGGTCAACTTACGATGGCGAGCTGGCCGCTTGGCGGAGTAGCTCCAGCCCATGCTGCAACTGTTGCCGAGGGGTTCCGTAATTGACGCGAACAAAGTTAGAGCCCCCTTCGCCAAAAGAGGGGCCCCAATTCAATCCTAAGCCGACGTCGAGAATCCTGGCTTCGATTCCCTCATCCCCAAGCCCCCAGGCGCCGAGGTCCAACCAGGCTAGATAACCAAAGTCCGGCTGGCGGAAGCGAATCTCTGGTAGATATTGATCCAAGTAAGAGTGCAAGAGTAGGGCGTTTTCAGCAAGATACTCTTGTAGCGCGTGTAACCATGGCGCACCCTCTCGCCAAGCAGCACGCATGGCGGCTTTGGCAAAGGTATGCGTACCGAGGATACCACTACGTCGCAGTTCTTCGACAAACCTTGCCTTTTGCGCGGCCCCTTGGAGCCAAGCAACTGCGCCACCCAAGCCAGCAATGTTGAAGCTTTTACTTGCCGACGCCAGGACGATGGCCGTGGGGTCCACCTTTCCTAGCGGGCGATGGGTTAGCTTGAGACAAGATAGATCGGCATGAATTTCGTCACTGACGATCTGCACGCCATGTCGCTGACATAGTGAGACCAGCAGTCGTAATTCGTCCCCGGTCCACACCCGTCCTACCGGATTGTGTGGAGAACAGAGCAGCAACATGCGGGCCTGTGGCAATTTTGCCTCTAACGCGGCGAAATCCATCTCATAGCGTAAGTCCGCATCCTTACGCAACGGCACGGAAATCAACTGTCGTCCTTGCGCTTCTACCGCCGCAAAAAATGGAGGATAGATCGGTGGCATAATAACGATTCCATCTCCCGGCTGGGAAAACGCGCGCACTGCAGCATATAACGCCGGAACAACACCTTGAACCAGAACGATTTCCTCCCGATTCACCGCCCAAGAGTACCGCCTTTGCCACCAGTCCGCCGCCGCTTCCTGTACCCTTTCATCATGATCTGGATACCCCAATACTGGTTCTGCAAGCCGCCGTTCCAAGGCTTGCAAAATACAGGGAGCGGCCGCAAAGTCCATATCAGCCACCCACATGGGGAAAACTGGTTTGCCAAATTTTTTTTGCGCTCCAGCCCATTTGACGCTGTCGGTATGCTGGCGATCCACAACCGCATCAAAATCGAATAGCGCATCAGTCATGGATTTTTCCTACGATAATCAAAATACAAGCCACCTATTTCTCGGCCCAACTGGGATGGACATTTCCGTGAGGCCCCATACGATAGGCATGATCGTACCAGCCCAGCGCAAATAGGGCGAGATTCTGGTTGTAATAGTGTACTGGAGGGCGCCCATAAACGCCCGTATTGGGGTCTTTTTCTCGCGCCAGACGCTGTAATTGAATGGAAATGGATTTTTGCATCTGATAGCGCGCCAAAAAAGGAATGATAGCCGCCGAGAATCCGCTGGGCCCAATCCCCTCTCCCTTCCCAGTCAAAACGTTCACTTTTAGTGGCGGGAGATCGTTAGACTGCATATATAGCGCCATTCCCCACAATGCATCCAGCACCGCCTTTGCACCTATCGTAGATGGGTCCGTCATCCCTGCCCACAGATAGACGCGAATAGCGTTATAACTTCCATAGACTCCTTGTGGTGCAGGGAAAAAACCCCGATTTTCATCATAGGCAACCCATCCCGGAGAGAAGCCATTCGGCGCCGTTTTTTGAGTAACATAAGGCAGTTTATCGAGCATTTCGGCCCATGGTCCGCCGGGCAGCTGTTGTGCCAAGGCTGCGAGCAGAAAAGGCGGCAGATAGCTTGGATTAATGATCAGCGTCGAGCCAAAATGAAAATATTTTTCTCCCGGTATCAACATTGGACCGACACCCTTCATTGGCAAGACTTCTTGCGCGGCAATATGCTGCGCCAAAGCTTTTCCCAAGCGAGTGTAATCGGGATTTTTCCACAAACGACCGGCCTGCAGTAAATCATAAGCAATCCAAAGATCCGAATCTGCCGCATGGTTTTCGCTCAATAGTCCCCATTTCCCATCTTTGTTTTTGCCCCAACGCCAAGCTGGTAGATTCTTTGCGAGATCACCCTGGGCAAGATTGCTCTGTGTCCACGCCAGGATTCGCGCGAAGACCTGCGGTTCATTCGCAACCAAAGCAAAGAATAACGCGTAAGACTGTCCCTCCGATGTAGTGATTCCACCCTCATACCAATCGATAACACGACCGGATTGCGGGTCTACGAAAACCCGTTGGTAATCCGTCCAAAAATGCTGCCAATCAGTCACGCCATCCGCCCGCGCCTGAGGAATCAACAAACTGAGCAGGACAAAGCCCAGTACAACTGGAGATAGTGCCCGTCCTACGCGCCCGGGCCATTGCCATATCCTTGCCTTCATGGATTGAGTCGCCACATATTCCCCAAAAGCGCAGCCAGAGAAAGGGTTCTAGGCATCAGACCAGAAAAGACGTAGCGAATTCCCACACCGACGTTGGTTTGGGAAAACGCCGGATTCGCCTGATAACTAGCACTGCTATCTAGATACCAATTTTGCCCAATTTTCTGGGTAACACGCAGGTCAATGCTGCCCGATATATTGCTATTATCTGCAGCGGCAAATTCCCCAATGGCCCCGCCGCCAGCCGCCAGTGAGAAGCCTTGCAGCGCAGAAGCTCCAATGAGTGGGGCTGCAGCGGTGCGTGCCCATTGGTAACCGATCCCAGCCGCAAGCGATAATGACCCACCGTCCCACCAATGGCTTACCGCTACCGCAAGTTGCGGCTGTAACAACCATTTTGGACTGTAGTAATTGCCATATCCTGGGGTGGTAAAGTTTTCGTTCCGCGCGTAACCCTCTGAGTATAATGCCGGTCCCACGGCAGACCACCAGGATTCGTTTACAACAACCGGCTTCATCGCCGATAGGTAGCTCGTCCAACCATAGTTGCTACGAATATTGTGACCCGTAATCGCATTGAAATGAACGGTAGCCAAGTAATTCCAGGACATTGTTTTTTGCCCGGCATAATAACCATTGATCCCAACCTGATTGCGCATCGCCGCACCCCACTCGTAAGGTATGGATTGCGCGCTTTTTCCAGGCTCATTCAGCGTCAAAAAGCCCCGGGTTCCATTATAGGAAATCCAGCTTTGCCGCAGCGCATCACGCAATGCGTCTACCGCCAAGTATGAGCCTTTGGATCCTATATTGTGCTGATATTGCAAAACGGCCTGCGGCGAACCACCGCCGATGCTGCTCGGCGAAGTCCAACCGAATCCAACACGCCATTGATATTCAGGCAAGAGGTCGTCAATACCAAGCAAAATACTGGGTGCACGCCAGTTAGACAACGATCCAGATGGCACAAAGCCAAGCGACTGCGCTGCACCAAACGGAGTTGTCGATTGCACGGAATCCACATTGGAGTTTAACCAGGAGCCATGTAACTGTGCGAATGCTGAGTAATGCCAGTTCAATCCCCATTGCGCCAAAACGCCAGGCGCAATCTCTTGCAGGCGGCTACTTCCAGCACCCCGCCCACCGCGTTGCATCCAACCCGCGCCCAGCAATAGGAAGCTGGCGCGTTTCGCTGGCAAGATAACCTGCCCCTTCGCGTTCATGCGCCAGGTGATTTTATTGATATTGTCCAAATTAGCGGCCATCGCTGGCATGGGCAAGTATGTCGACAAAGCCCCGGGGACTTGCTGCGCCAACAGATAAGCCGAGGCAAGTGATTTAGTGTTATAGTCCGCAAGGGCAACGCCTGCTGCATTATCGGAATTGGGCTCCGCGCGGTACAAAGAATGGAACATTTCGCTCGCATGCGAGTACTCATGTAGGTGAATAAGCGACCATGCGCTTATACTCTGCATCCCGGCTGAGAGTGGCTGTTTGCTTCTCAACTCCCGCAAATAATACAATGTCTGCTCATAGTCTTTGTGCTGAAAGGCGTTTACCGCACGTTGTTGAAAATACCATCCATATAGGGTGCGTGCTGGTGTTGATTCGGGCGGGAGGTGTGCCATAGCTTCTCCAGCCTGTACGGTGGCACCATCGGCCATAGCTAATGTACCGGCAGTCTGCCAATCTTCTTCTTTCCCAGACCAGCGAGCCGCCAAGAACCACCACTGTAATGCCGAGGCACTATGTTTCAGTGCGCCCTGAATGGCGGCAATCAATCTCGCGTCGCTGGGGCGCTTGGCCCGTTCGATCTCGGCGATCTGCGGCATTAACAGCAACCAGGCGCGCATATTCTGCCCCTGCGCATGCCAGCGCGCAGCAATACCTAACAGGTAATTCAGATGCCAGCGTTCCAATTGCGTCGTTGCATCCGGATATTTCTCCTTCGCGGTTTTGTAAAGGCTGTTAACCGCAAACTCGGGCAGCACCTCACTCGCGTCATTAAGAAGCAATTGCGTGCGTGCAAGATTTTTACTTGTTTGTATCTGCGAATAGTAATATCGACTTGCTTGCAGAGGATTGCCAGAAAGCGCTTGCGCGTGGGCAAGTAAAAGGGCGTTCTCGGGGTACTTTGCGGAGGAAAAGACCAGTGGATAGCGCTGAGCCAACGCAATGACAGCATTCCAGTCATTTTTCTTTGCCAAATCTGGGACGCTATCTGCAGCTTGATCCGTCTCTACCACCCTCAGCAGTGCCGGCGATGGGTGATATCCAGGGATTTCACTTTCCGCATTTTTAATTTTTGTGCGCATTTCGCTGGCAGTTGCGCGCTGCTGTAAGTCCCACCAAAGCCGGCGATCCATCAACACAGATTGCATGCTGATCTGATCTTTCTGCTCCTGCAACGCCTCCGGCCCCTTGGCATAGCGCGAGGTAAAACGCCGCAGTTCCTGCGTCGCATGTTCTATGCTACCGTGCTTTATTTCCTGCCACACCTTTAGTTCTGATAGAACAAAATCCATCTCGGCGTTCGGATGCCAGCCGTGATATTTCGCTTCTGTAGACTGTATCTCGGCTGTTGCCAACGCGATGTTTTTTTGATTTATTTTCTCCCAGATGTTCTTTACCGCCGCATCTAGCTCAGGCGAACTCGACCCTTTCTCGCCACTGATCTGCTCAACCAGGTTACTTGATTCATGGTGATTCACAACCGCTGCGAATACCGGTCGACTGGCAATCCAAATGAACAGTAGAAGAACCAAGCCCAACAACCTTCCAGTGACAAGGCCAACATAGAACCGGCTTTGATCGTTACTGTCCATGAGATTCCTCCATACGCCAACGCCGACGCCTGTTTTTAATAATTGCCCAACCAGAAAGTGCGCCTCCTGCGACGAGCAGGAGCGCAATTAATATCCACCAGTATGGTTGGACGGAAAATAGATAAATCCAGTACCATGGACTGTCTTTTTTACCATATATTTTTTGTCCACCAAATAGCGTTGAGCGATATTCCCCCCCCTTATCGAGCCAGGCGAAATTGCCGCTAAGAGTGTGCCAGCTTTTCGTGTTGACAAGCTGCCAAGCGGCTGTTGCGAAATGTGCGGCGTCACGCGCCGCAAATAAAACTTTCCACGTCCGACCATGCGGATCATTGGGGCTTTCCAAGAGAAACGCGGATGGTTGTTGCCCCTCCACTCCACTCCAAGAACTGGTGGAACTACCAAGCTGCCAACGTAATCCGGTGCGCGTCAACTGCAGCGGCGCGCCCACTAGTTGGGATTTGGAAAGGTCTGGCAACGTCCCAAGGACGATCTCATTGGACCCGCTCAGGGAATCACCGATTTGCGCGCTAGCGGCGGGTAGGTTACTCCTCGAAGCCTGAGCCAAGCGTGCAAACAGAGTAAGCCCCGCGCTTACCTCCTGTGCTGACGGATCAAGGTAGGCCACCCCCAGTTTTTCTCCATCCGTGCGCACCAAGGGATAGCCCGTGCGGGCAAATAATCGCAAATCAGGCAGCATCGCATAGTCATGGGTCTTGGGAATATGCAACGTCGAGCCGGGGAGCAATTTAGTTGTCCCACCGGTAACTTCCAAGCTGATATGGTTGGTTCCGGCATCCAGGGTTGAAAATGGCACCTTTGTCTCATAGTGTCCCGCACCAAGGCCCAAATGCCATTGTGATATCCATTCACCATTCGCGCGAATGGTAACCAATGGTGGGTTTTGCGTTGTTCCACTCGGCGCAACATCGAGATTTAATTTCATCGTCATCTGCGCCTGACGGTCCGCAAATTGCCCGCCGGGCATCCAAAAGGAAAAATGAATCAAGTTGGCGGCCAACTCCTCCGCGCTATTCGTATCCAAATTCACCTTATTAATAGGGACCTCGGTTCCCGGTCGCAAGACGGCGGCGAGTTGATCACCCTGTCGCATATCGCTCGCCAAAGGCAAGTGCTTTGGCACTTGCCACACGGCGCCAGCAGGCACGGCATTCCGATTACTCCCGAAAGCCAGGGCTGCCTGCAGGACTTCAGCAGGAGTGCGCCCGGTAACGATCAACTGCACACCATTCGCACCATCTTTGGGTTGGCGCAGAATTAGCTCAGGTCCTTCCGTCTTCCCAATATCTGAATAGCTATTTCCAATATCCTTTTCTGTGCCAATGACGACAGAAATTGGCACCGTGGAACTCTGGGAATCTGTATCCCCCGCCTTATCCCCAGCAACGCCAAAATTAGCCTGTACTAATAATGGCTCACTACCCCGCAGTGAAACACCTGCAACTACCTGTTGGGCTGCGGACAATAAGGTCGCGGAAACTGGACCAAGCAACTGTAGCGGCAAAATCCGTGGCTCGCTTTGATCGCTTTGGCGAAGAACCTTGTCCAAATCCGCAAAGTCTACTTGCCGCCAAGGAAGGTGGTCGACGGTATAGCTGAGAGATGATCGATAGAGGTCAACCTGCGTCCAGACTGGCGATGCGGAAGCAACAGTTTCTGTCGTCTCTAAGCGTATAGATATTTTATGGCTCCCCGCATCGATTGGTTGATTGGTGAGGCGAATTACGGCTTGCCCTTCTGGATATTTTGGATCTTCTTTAACCGCAGCGACATCCCGTCCATCCAAAGCAACCACCAGTTCGCTACCCGGTACCGTCCCCGGACCAACAAAATAAAACAAGTGAAGTAAAACTTGCTCCGCTTTTTGGTGCGCTGGGATCACCCAGGGAATATCGAAATGGGAGTCATGCGGCGAGAGGTGGACATATTGCGGCCCATGCAAAAGGTTGGCGACGGAGTGATCGACTGTAGCAGCATTTACCCCAGCGGATACCGACATCGCCGCAAGTAGAAGGATCATCCGGCCCAGCATGCGGAGAATCCCTTGCGCCAACGGAATGTAGCTACAAAATCTCATGATCGTGAACGTCCTACTAGCTCTGGAACGCGACGCACTACTGCGGCGGTCGCGACTGGCAGGCGCGCAATATGTCCGATAGTGTCACGCAGATTTCTGGTCCACAGAAATTTACCCCAATAACCGACCCCTGCCGCAGTTTTCGCTAAAAAATAACTATATGAATAGACAAAGCCTACCCGTTTTTTACGCCGCTCGGAATATCCCGCAATCTGCCCACTATCACAGTACAAAAGGCCAACCAACTCCTTTTTCTGTGTCATATCCCGATACTGAAATTCCAACCCCACTTCATCGCCGCGCCCCTGCACCATACAAACGGGTATGAGACTTGTTGAATAAATGCTTGCTCCTTCCGCAGTCAGACGAACCCCAGTGATATTCGCCCGCATTTGCTCAATACTAGCGGGCCAGTGCGCATGCCGAAATCCCACTCCCCCCATGGACAGGTCAGAGACGGGCAAACGAACCATTGCACCTGATTTGAGAGCGATCTCCCCGTACACTTGAGCGTCTCCGTCACCAAATCCTACGCGGTAGTTTCCCCGTACCTGACGCCTCTCCAACATGACCACGATTGTCGCCGTAATGATGAGGAAATTAAGCACTTCCCAAATCATCGTAAACACCAATTGCGGGCGCTCACCTGGCGAGCTTACCCAGCGCCACGCGCCAACCAACAGGGAACCAACTATGATGGCAAAAAATATCAGTTGCACCCGAATCGCCGAAGACACGAAATCGGTGTCGAGTTGTTCCCCCTTTGGGGTAACATTAAACGGTCGCTTCCCCGGCCGCAATAAGGTACTGAACAGCATTATCGACGCCAGCGGCGTCTGCACCATTTCATAGACATCCGAAGTCAACGGCCAGCGGATTTTTCCATAAATAAAATCCGAATATATCCATGTTGCCAAGAAATATGGCGCTCCATAGATCAAATATTGGCCAATGGTAGCGTCATATACCATGATACCAAACAACAAAAACATCGAGGGCGCAAGCATATTGATCATTCGTGCATAAGGAAACAACCAGTAAGAAAAGCTGGTAATATAGGTCATTTTCTGTGCGAGACTCAAACCACGAACAAAAATCGGGTTCTTCATTTGCAGAATTTGTATGGCCCCCTGTGCCCAACGAACCCGCTGACTGATAAAGCTAGTCACAGTTTCCGGTTGCAATCCGAGAACCTGCGATCGGTTCAGGAAGACACTGTGATAGCCACGCGCATGCAACATCATTGCGGTCTCAACATCTTCGGTAAGGGTATCGGTTTGTATACCGCCAATTTCCATCAACATGTGTCGACGTATAACGGCCGCCGAACCAACAAAAAAACTGGCGCCCCAGCCATCGAGTCCGGATTGTATGTACTGCTGGAACAAATCCGTTTCCGGCGGCGAATCGTGATAAATGTCGAGATTTTTTTCAATGGGATCGGGATTGATAAAACTATGAGGTGTCTGCACCACCGCACAGAGCGGATCTTTGATAAAAAATCCTACGGTATTCGTGAGAAAATCGCGTGTAGGTACATGGTCGGCATCAAGAATTACCATCAGATCGCCATCTAAAGACGCAAGTGCGGCATTGATATTTCCAGCCTTGGCATGGACATTGTGTGCGCGAGTATGATAAGTCGCACCCAATTGGGTACAGAGCGACTGCAACTCGGCGCGGCGAGTTTGTGCCATTGCACTGGTTTTCGGGCTTTGGCAGCGATCGTCGGTGCCACCATCGTCCAAAAGATGCACACGCACTTTCTCTGGTGGATAATCGACATTCAAGGCGCCCAGCAGGGTAATTTCCAGAACGTCGGACGTCTCATTGTAGGTTGGCACAAGAATATCTACCGATGGCGAACTCGCCATTCCTTCCGGCAGCGGCACTGGTGCTCTATTGCGCGGCGAAAAATTCACGAAAAAACCCAACACTGCATATATTGCAGCGTATACCTCTGCCGCAAACAGGAGCGATCCAAAAACCGTACTCGCTATTCCATAGCCACCAATAGTGAATTCCGCCCGCCACACCAGATAACGAACAATCAAATATAAGGCAATGAATATGTTCAATACACGTATGACATCAACCATCTCGGTAGGCACCGGAAACCGCTTGATGACGAAAAGCCCAAGCATCATGATCGCAAGCAGCGTCACGCTCATATAGACCTGCGCCTGATTCTGTACCGGCAGCACTGCCAACATAAACAACAATAAAACTGCTATGGAAAAACCAACTACGGGTAACAGCCTAGCTCCAAACTGGGAGATATAACGAACCATTTTACGCATAATTAACGCCCCCCCTTCACCTCATGCGATTTTGCGTAGCATCTTCCAGTTTTTCCGGTACCATTCCAAAGTGCTATTTAACCCATCTTCCAATGCAGTTTTTGGCTCCCATCCTAACGACTTCCTTGCCTTATCGACGTTGAGGTATTTAATTGCCGGACGCTCTCTTTTCTCTCCTGCAAATATTGGGGTTCGCTCTTGGCCATCATAACGGATGGAGATTTTTTTAGCCACATCAGTTATTGAGGTGGCAGCTCCACTGCCAAAATTGAAAGACTCCCCGCGACACCCCGGCATTGCTTCTGCGGTTCGCATATATGCCTCCGCCATATCGCCTACATAGAGGAAATCCAGGCGCGAACTGCCATCATCCCGTGCGCCAAAATGATAGGCCTCAGCGTTTAGAAGATTGCGTATTGCCCGCGGCACCAGACGAGTAAAATTGATGTCGCCTGGTCCATAGGTGTTCATGAAGCGACACACTGCGACGGACAACCCATAGGCTCCCCCGTAGCTACGCGTTACCGCATCTGCTGCGACCTTCGACGACGCGTAGATGTTCGTTGCTGTGCGTGGCGGATCCGTCTCCAACAACGCGCTATCGGTGGTGGTAGCGCCATAATATGCGCCACTGGACGCCACCACCATGCGCTCGACGAATAAACTCTGGCGCATCGCCTCGAGCAGCACAAACGTACCCATGGCATTGGTGTGCAGGGTTTCCATCGGCAGAGTGTTACTGATTGGCACGATGGGTTGGGCTGCGAGGTGAAAAATTGTGTTGATCTCGAACCGCTCTAATAGCAGGCGGACAAAAGCGCTATCAGTGATGTCACCGATGATCATTTGCACATGGCGTTCAAAACCTTGCAGACGGAAATAGGACAGGTCGTGCACAAGTTTATCGAGCACATATACCTGCGCCCCGCATGCCAATAATTTTTCACAAAGATGTGCGCCGCCAAACCCAGCGCCGCCGGTAACCAGACACTTTCTATCCTGCCAGACGTTGTGCATGGCCTGCCTCCGCCCCACTTGCCATAAAGTAGTCCAGATAGAAACGTATAGTCGCCTTCAATGCATCTGCAAATGACTCACCCGGCTGGAAACCTGTGTCATTTATCAGCTTCTCACCGTTTAAGTGTTGTTTACTGATGGCATGGACCGTTGACGCATTCGCACTAACACGCACGGCGATGCCGTTACGCAGAATTTGCGCCGCACGCGTCTCGTCGTACGCGCCCTCCACCTCCGCGCACAACTCTACAATCGTGCGCAACATGGTTGGGGTACTTAGATAGGTGCCACCAGCCAGGTTGTAAACTTCTCCACGGCACACATTTCCGTGCGCGAGCAATATGATGGCATTTACCAGATCATCGACATAAAGATAGTCACGATGATGCTCAATTGCATCAAAATAGAGTTCCGGCGCTACTGGCTCAGTGCCTCCGTAGATGCTTTGCATGGCCTTTGGGAGCAAACGGTAGGCGCTATTGAAGTCATAGGGTCCGTAGATGTTGCACATCCGTAGCGTCACGGTAGGCAGACCAAACGCCTCATGATAGGTCCGGGAAAACACATCTGCGGCAAGTTTTGCGGAGTCATATACACCAATGCCGCGCAACGGCGTGATGTGTTCGAAATAGGAGTCTCCATCCATCTCACCGTAGACTTTGTCGGTTGACGATAGAAAAATCATATTCGGTTTATGATCGGTCATGCGACAGGCTTCCAACACATTGATCCAGCCTATCGTATTTGCCATGATCGTGTCGTAGGGTGCGGTCAGCGCCTTTTCGATTACCGACGCATAAGCAGCAAAATGAAATATATAGTGAAAGCGCCCCTCTTCGATGACTTCCTGCATAGCCAGCTTGTCCGTCACGTCTGCTTCCACCACGCGCACCTGGTCGCGCAATCCCTGCTGCGCACAATTCATCATCGACGGACGACTAGGAGAGGTGTCGATGTCCAGTACTGTCACCTCCGCACCACAATCCAATAGATGGCGCGCCACGTGCCCGCCAACAAAGCCGAAGCCACCGGTAATCAACACCCGTTTGGCATGGAAATACTCCAAGATTTGGCGCGCGTTTGCAGCATTGTATCGATTGATGTCCTGTAGCATGTTGGCCTCCAGCGGCTCACGTTATCCCCAGTGCCACCCCCTGCTGTTCCCGTTCCAAGAAACACAAAAGATGCCCTTTACCTTACAAGCAGGGAACATGCCAATCTATAAGTGTCTGTATATTATGATATATTAGACGTTTTTTATATATAATCTTGTATCGTTTCTATTACAACATTTGAAGGCTTTATCATTGATCTTTTATAGAACAAAGGAGTACACCCTGCTACAGGAGTGTTACGGTGCGCAAAAAAGGGGAGAAGGGCATCACCATGGCACCAAGCAAGGGTAATAGAGGCTTATGCTCCCACCGCTTCTGCGCCCACGTCTACTCCGGCATCCGTGTTGAGAAACTCTCCCAGCCCCGCTGCCAGGGTGATCTTAGGCGCGCCCAGCAAGGTTCGCATGGCGGTAATATCCGCACAGGAATGGCGTATATCGCCGGCGATGGGAGGAACCCAGGAAAACTCACCAGAACCATGCAAATCACAAAGTGTCTCACCCAGTTGGCGAATAGTCGTAGCACACCCGGAGCCGATGTTGAGCACTCCTGAGCAAGTGCAGAACAAGGCTGCAACATTGGCGCGCGCGACATCTGCGACGTGAATAAAGTCCCGTTCCTGTAATCCGTCTCCGCGAATGCTCAGAGGCTGCCCTGAACGCATCTGTACTATAAAGCGAGAAATCACTCCACTATAGGGTGAGTATGGATCCTGGCGTGGCCCATAAACGTTGAAGTAGCGCATCCCCAAGTGCGAAAGGCCATACATTTTTTCGTAAAGTTGCGCATACAGTTCGTTGCTGTACTTTTCCAGCCCATAGGGCGAAATTGGCACAACCGGATCACTCTCGCGTAATGGCAGAGTTTGTGGATCGCCGTAGACTGCCGCTGACGACGCATACACCACGCGCACGCCGCGTTTCCGCGCGAGCTCCAGCACAATGACAAAATTCCGGATGTTTTCGGTACAGGAGTTCACCGGATTTTCTATGCTTTTTTGCACTGACACCTGAGCGGCCAGATGCAAAATGCCATCGATGTCAGCAAGCAGATTGGCCCAAAGGTGGCTGTCCCCAATATCACCGGTCACAACCTCCAAGCGCGGATGCGATGCGGGAAGATTCTCGCGCCGACCGGTGGAGAAGTTATCAAGAACCCGCACCGAGTAACCCTGGGTGAGCAAATGGTCCACCGTATGCGAACCGATAAAGCCAGCACCACCAATCACCAAAATACGCTCACCCATTATTTCTTCGCTCCTCTACGCAATTTTCGCCGCACTCTCTAAGCAGGAAATATGCCATGCAGAAAGTTGCAGTATATTATACAATTACAAACGGTTACCCACAGAATTTTGTATGATTTACATTACACCACTTCCAAACAATTTCATCAATCCATTGTAGAACAGCGACCTATGTCCTGCTACACGAATGTTACACTGCGCCCTACCGGGCGCGAATAAAGGTAAGGTAATCGATTCGTCCTAAATCACGAGCGAGGAGATAGATTCCCAACGTATCAACCAAAAACAGTCCGGCAACAAAACCCAAACCATAGAAAAACGGCCCGGCCCAAAGCGTCAGCCAGGTAAACGCGAAATTTCCCACCAAAAACAACACACTCAACAAGACTGCACGAGCGCGCAGGTCAAGATAAAAATAGACATTCAACAGGCTCATCAACAGTAGCTGCAAACTCACACCAATAACATCGAACTGAAAGATACGGGCATAGCTTTCGGAATAGCCCAACACATGCAACAGCTGCGGCGTAAACGCAAAAGCGAGCAAAACTGTCACACCCTGGATCTTAGCAATATCCCATAGTCCTGCACGCGTAGCCATGATCATACCAATCTTAGCTGCGCGTAGCTCCTGCAATGTTCCACCTTCAACGATCGCCCGATTATAAGCTTGGTAGGCCTCAACGAAATCTGTTTCGAGACGAAAAAGAAACACCGCAAGACCCGGCACAATCAGGAGATAACTCAAAAAGATTGGTACATCATAAATTGGCGAGGCATGCAAGGGTCCAATGACGCGCGCTCCCGTAGCTTGATTAAACCAAAAGAGAAATTTATCGGTCCAGACTGCTCCATTAAATGCCAAACCGACAAGGGAAAGCGACCAGAAAAACCGGTTGGCTCGCGTTTTCGGCCATTCTAAATAACCCGGAAATTCACGGATCACCGTCACGCCCAGGCCAAACAAGAGAACTAGCTGCCCGAGTGAAAACGCGGCTAAATAACCCAACAAGCCCCAATGACGGCCCTCAAAAAAACCCAATATTACAATTGTGGAATAGCCTAAAAAGTACCAACTAACCAAAGTTTTGTAATCTTTCAGGCTGGTGCCCATAATCGTTAGTACCCATACGCCACAAAGCTCAACAAAACTAAGCCCCATGAATACTTGATAGAGAATCGGCGTTCCCTGAAAAAATAAGAGCAAAACCAAGCTGGCAAACACCGCACCTGGTACGATTGCCGTCACCAACATGGTAAGCAGTATCGTCACGACCGCACGCGCCTGGCGCGCAAAGAGCATATCGGCGATGTAACGAGTAAAAAGCAATTGTACTGGTCCAGTAAAAATCAGCGAAACCGCAATCAGATAGGTCACAGATACCTGAAACTGGATGATTGGTAGCGCCGCCGATCGGTCACTCAAGGCAAGAAAACCAAGGAGCAATATACCAAAAATCGATAGCATCCACGGCCCGGATGAGACAATACCCGCATATCCGTAGGCCTCAATCAGTGCCAAATAACTATTTCGGCGCAGAATACGACGCAGCTCAAACCCAATGCCTGCCATACTCAGCTCCCT
Source organism: Acidithiobacillus sp. IBUN Pt1247-S3 (assembly GCF_041146875.1). Taxonomy (NCBI): domain Bacteria; kingdom Pseudomonadati; phylum Pseudomonadota; class Acidithiobacillia; order Acidithiobacillales; family Acidithiobacillaceae; genus Acidithiobacillus; species Acidithiobacillus sp. IBUN Pt1247-S3. The sequence goes on from NZ_JBFRXP010000012.1 coordinate 42,551, forward strand.
CGCAGGGCTTGATCGTACAGGTGGCGATAAGCAGAAAACATTTGCTCCTCCCGATACTGACTCTCTACGCGCAAGATTGCCTGATCGCTACAACGCTGCCACTCTGCAGTATCGTCCAGCAACTCATAAATAGCCTTCGCCAACGCCTGTGCTTCCGCGATGGGCACCACCTTCCCTGCCGGAGCAGGGTGAGCCCCATCTGCGCCCAGGATCAGTTCTCGGCAGGAGCCAACGTCGGTGCTTACCACTGGCACACCGGCCGCGAAACTCTCGAGTACGGAAAGGGGAAGTCCCTCACTGATGGAGCTCAGCACAGTAAGTCGCACCTCTTGCAATACTTCTGTTACGGCACGAAACCCCAAAAACTTTACTTGTTCTTGCAGCTGGAGATGGCGCAGCAATATCGTGCACTCGGTGAAATATTCCTCGTCCTCCTCCGTGGGACCGACAATCCAAAAGCGGGTACTTCGCCCCTGGTCACGGGCCACCGCTGCGGCACGGATGAAGGTCTTGATGTCCTTGATCGGCACCACACGCCCAATCAAGGCTACTACATCCTGCCGTTGCGCATAAGCTTTGCGGCAAGAAATGAAGTTCTCCACGGCTATTCCATTGGGAATGGTTTGCAGTTTTTCTGGACTGGCACCATCGGCGACTTGCAATGGAATAACGCCCGCATAGAGGTTGATGATGCTATCGGCCTGCCGGTAACTGATCCGTCCAAGCAAGGCAAAAAAATTGATCCAAAGTTGCCGCAAATAATGGATATGCCCAGCTCGTTGTAAAAATTCCTCATCTTCCTGAATCCAGCGGGCCAACATCAAATCAATCCGCCGCTCCTTAGTGTAAATACCATGCTCCGAGAGGATCAGCGGACGATCTTGCTGATGGCTGAGCAGTGCCCCAAGATAACCTGCATAGCCGGTCGATGGGCAGTGCATTATCTTTGCTTGCGGTGCCTTTTCCAGCGCGTTTTGGATCACCCACAACGGTGCATGCATACCGCGGATCGTCCAAAAATAGTCGACAAATGGTGGCTGGTCGGGAATCTCCGCATAGCGCGCGAGAAAATACTCCCAGATCTTTTCAGAATAAAGGAAATTTTGCTGGTTTACAGAAAAATTATTCGCATAAGCACCAAGATCAAGGTCTTCCTGCTTACCAGCGATACATTTTCTCATCTGTGCATGGGCAACCTCCACTGGCTCCAAACTAGTCGCCAAGTCCGTCGCACCGAATCGTTTATGGGGTAGCTCAGCACTATCATGGAGAAAATATTCTGCGTAATAGTCTACGTTCTCCGGCAAGGCATAGGGTTTTGCCATATACTCATTGCGGGCACTGCCTAAGAAAATTACGCCAAAGCGATGTCCCGGAAACCCCTGTATCATCCGGTTCACCCAAGAGGACACCCCACCACGTACGTAGGGAAACGTACCCTCAAGGAGAAGAAGGATGTCCACGGAACTCGCCGATTTATGCATCATCAGTCGCACCTCTCCACCCAAAAACGATAGGATGCACCATAGCGCGCGGAGAGAGCCAATTCAGGATGATGGCCGTAGAGCTTACGCAGGCTTGATATATCGCGCCGTAAATACAGGGCCGCCGCACGGTAGGGAGCTATCACAGCCGGTGCGATATTTTCTTGCTCAGCTTGCTGAAGGAATTCTAACACCTTAGCCGTATTGCCTGTTTCTAGCGCACGTAACCCTTCCAACATGGCCGGCAGCACCTCCGCTTGACCTCCTGACTCAGGCATGGGCAGCGGCGTCTCACGCCGTGTATCTGGTTCGGCAAGCTCACGTGAAACGGCATGATCAATGTTCCAGCGCAGCCAAGCCAAATATTCTTGCAGACGCCGCCGGAGACGGGGGTCGGAATTACGCTCGATCTCCTCCTGTAGCTGCAACAGGAGTTCTGTATTTTCTTGCTCGCGCTGATCCAGCGCCGCATACGCAAGTAAACGAATTTCTTCCGCTTCATCTCGCAAGGCACTACGCAACAAGCGGGTCTGTTCGGCAAAGCGCGAGGCAACAATTTGTGAAAGCGCTTCCACCCGTTGACTCGGATCCCTGGATCCTCGCAAACGGCCTGCCACAGCACCCTGAGAAACGCTAGAAATACGCAAACGAGAATCCCGCGCTGGTACCGGTACGATGATAGGCTCGACTTCAGCCGTGTGAATACGTCGCCGCACCGAACGTAGGGCAATTGCATAACTTATGGCAAGCACTGCGCCAATAAAAAGGAGAAAAACACAGAGCAATAAAAACAATAGCCAGGTCGGCGACCAGCCGTGCCACATCTTTTCCCGCGGCGCGATGATGCTCGCCAGGAGTGAAGCGGCCAGCGTTACCAGGAAAAAGAGGATAGCGAGCAAAATCACCCGGGCTCTCGCTCTTCGAGAAACGCACGAATTTGGGTGACCGCCTCACTTCGATCTATCTGCAAGGAATCACGACGTTGGAACATTTTTTCCCAATCCGTGGGGCAGCATTCCCGAATCCGCGTTTCCACTCGCTGCAAGTAGCCGTCGACCGCGCTCGGACCGGAAAAAGGTAATAGCACCAATAAATACAGCCTGCTATCAGAACGGTGCAACCACAGCACATCCAGCCCACGGCGCAAGGTTTGAACCTTGCGCACAACTGCTTCGACTTCTGGGCCATCTAGGAAAACATAGCGAATGCAAAACCCCACCTGCGGCACAACCCCAGCCAAACGCTGCAGTTGCAGGAGATCAACAGCAAACTCCGGCGGACAATCAGGCCAACGCTGCAACACCTGCTGCGAAAACTGGATCGCGCTGGCATAATTGCACAAATATTGGAACAAGACTTCGATGATCTGCAGATTTTCGCGACTAATGGCAAAAAAAGACATATCTTCAATGCCAAGACAGTGCTGAACTCCCATTTTATCTTTATATACATGAACGCTTAGATATTGTTGAATCTGCCCCAATTCCAAGCCAGCGATATTTTGGCTCTGACCCTCGGCAAGTGCCTGCCGCCAAACCGGATCTGCATCGTCCAAGCTAACAACGTTACCAAAACTGGCAAGCAAATTGGGGCTTGTACCCGAACCGTTACAAGCGTACCAAGAAGCAACTTGTACGCCCGCAAGTTGATTCAGGAAATACAAAACGCGCGAGGCAATCTCTTGATTCAAGACACCGTGGTTAGCAGCCAAGCTTTGCCGCAGCTCTTCTACCGCAGTGCGCACGGAAACCGGTTGGTAAAGCAGACTTTGTTCCAAGCGATCGAGCGATACCCGGGTAACGTATAGGTCATCCGCAAGTTGGCGTAGACGGGTTGCGGTAATTTCTTCCTCGAGCGCACGTCCCGTCTCGCGTCGTGACCAGTATGCGCTGAATTCCGAGGCAATGAGTACCACCAACACCGTCCCGGCGGCAACCGCTAAGCCCTGTACCAGTGGATAGGGGTGCCAGAGGAAGACGCTTGCCAATATCACCGACGAAGTCAGCGCCGGGAGAAAGGCGTAGCGTAAGGCAATCAACAACGGGATGATCAGTAACCAGGGAAAATCCTGTGCGAGCAGCAGGGGATCCTGGGGATTGAGAAAATTACTGAGCAATAAGGCGAGAACCGGCAACAGAATTGCCTCGAACCAGCCCTCGCCCCGCCGTGGCAGCACCGTCAGCATACCCATGCTAGTCTCAGTCTCAATGCAACGCGCGACCGAGAAGACGCTGGATCAAGTGCTGCGCAACACCACCCGTACCACCACGCCCGAGGCTCCCGCCGTGGGCATTACCCACGCCGCTCCAGACCACTTTACCACTGGCAACATCTACCACCCAGAGGGTCACAGCTACTTCCGGCTCAGCATTGATACCCGCCCGATAATCCCATTCATCTACGCTTCCCGCCAAGGCATAGCGCGCACCATCAGCGCGTGCCTCGCGCAAAGCGCCGGCATATTCCTGCTTCCAGTCACCGCCGAGAAGGGCCTCAGTACGGGTACTGATGGGCAGGTTCCCCAGCACCGGCCGCCCTTCACTTTGCAAAATGCCCGCTGCTATCGCCGCCGCGCGGGCATTTGCCATAGGCGTTTCGGTATTGTTGGCAAAGGGAAGTACCGCCCACGTGGTCCCTTTGTTGTTTGCGATTGGGCTGGCGGTTTTTACGTTCATTCCTGCACAGCCACCAAGCAGAACCATCAGTCCCAAAGACACTGTCACTGCGCGCCAATTCATCATCATTTCTCCCTGCGATTCTTAAAAATAAAAACGATACCCGACGCGCACCATGCGCTGATTCAAAGCAAGCCCATTCCCGCCTTGCCCTTGGGCAAAGCCAATACGTAGTCGATCTGGCCCAAAGACTGCGGTACTAACACCCGCATCGACCTGATACTGCGGGCCAAAGCGTGTGTTTTCATAAACGCTTAGGGCGAAGTACGGGGACCAATCACTGGCCAGGGAGCGCTGCCAGGCTCCCCACTGCATGCGTAGCCCAACATCGGCGTAGCTCCCCGGCAAAACAAGATCTGGGTTCCGGGCATCTGGCTGCATTACGTCAGCAAGCACCCCTTGCAACTGACTGACGCGCGTAAGGTTGTGATAATCTGCAAACGGTCCAAGCTGTAGCTCCCAAGGACCGAGAGAATGACGCCAAAGTAAGGAAACTTCGCCATATCGATCGCTTCCCAACGCTTTGCCATCCTGCCCCTGATATTGGCTCCATCCCCCCGTGATGTTGCCCAACCAGGATCCAAATCGCTGTGCCCACTGCAGATCGATACGATTCGTCATGCCCGCAACCGCGAGGGCTGGGCTTTGCAAACTGCGATCGTGATAATCGAAATTTGCCGACAACTCGCCGTTGTCTGTCGCCTGCCACCCGAGAGAAAAACGTCCACTCACAGTGCTTCGTTCTCCCCGATAGGTTCCTACCAAGCCCTCAATCTGCCAACGCGGATCTTGCCAGCGCAGTCCAAGCAAATCGCGGCTACTCCAGGCCGGCACACGCAGTAATTGTGAGGCGGCAGACGCGGATTGCGACAAGGCATCGGCGTCGAAAATCAGGCTCCAGCGGTCACTCCAGGCAAGACGTCCGCGCAAGCGAGGTCCATACAAGTTGAGACCATTAAAACTCTGCCAACTGCCCGCCAAATCGACATAACTGCCACTTTCCCGTACCGCCTCCAGATACTGGCGGCGCAGTAGGCGATCAAACGGGCCCTTTTGTAGCACCAATAATGCGTCACGCCGTGCTTGGCGGTAGCGCCCAAGGTCCATTTGCGCCTGCATACGGTCACGCGCTGGTAAGTCCTGCGGGTGGCGCAAGAGATGAGCCAAAGCAGACGAATCGTGCGTGTGCAGGGCGAGGCTCAATCGTGCCCAGCGCGGTGTGGGCTGGGGATTATTGGCGATCAGCACTTGCGCTAAACCCCAGTACCCATGCGCCAGACTCCAGGATATTGCCGGCAAAAAATCACCCTGGCGTGCTGCTGTGAGCAACACGGAACGGGTCACATTACCGCCCACAGGCGATGCAGCCAAGGCATCGGCAAGGGTATGCAGAGTATCGCGTTTTTGCACCACTTCTAGGTTGGGCGCCGCTCTGCTTGCCGGAGGCAAATGGTCTTCGCCCACCGCGATTCCATCGCTGGTGCCAGGTTGGGCCGAAGCTGGGGGATTACGTTCGCCAGCAGCAAGAGTCACTCCAGAATAAAAACAGATACTTGCCGTCAACAGTGCCAAGACGTTTACCTCTGTACGTCTCATCGAGCACCTCCGTCTCTGACGCGTAAGTCCTGCATACTTTGCCAGGCCGCCTGGCGGCGCAAGGCCCAAGCCAGACCCGTCTGTCCGACGCTACCCCAGAGCGAGGCTTGATTGAGCAAACGTGTTGCTCGCTCACTTGGCACCGCAGGCGGGAGAGTTGCAGCCAAGCGCAGGGCTTGGCGATTCAGATTCAGACGTTCCAGAGCGTTGAGTACCGCATCGCGCATACCCGGCTCCGGTTGCACCGTATTGCCCACCAAAAGCGCTCGCAAGGTACGCACCTGTCCACTATCAATAAGCATCCACAACAGATTATTTTTTGCCACGGTATCTTCGGGGTTGAGCTTGAGGGCTTGCGCATAGGCAAATCCGGCAACGCGATAATCCAAACGTGCATTAGCCCACTGCCCCATAGCCAGCCAATACGCGGGGAAATTTCGCACACCGTCGGGGTCCGATTTTTCGACTGCTTGTAAGAGCCCCCCCAGGGTCTCCCATTGCTTGGCTGTCGCTGCGTAATATAACCCTTCGAAATAAAAGAGCGGGAGCTGATATTTTTTCCAGCCCTGCAAGGCAACCGCGAGAGCCGCCTCGGGCTGCTTCTCTCCACTCAATAGCACCAAGCGCTGCAAATCGTATTGGTTTGCGGCGCCGAGAAGATATAGCGTTTTTTCCGCCTGGAAGGCGGCGGAATTATCATGTAATTCCCAGGCCAAAACTGCGTACAGTTGCCAAAATGGAACATCCTCCAGGGTCGCCTGCGCACGCACCCGCTCCAATGCGGCAAATGCCAGTCGATAATTCCCCTGCATGGATAACAAATGCGCCTCATCAATCGCCAAGGATGGGCTGGAACCATAGTGCCCGGCACTGCGCTGCAATGCACGCAGACTGGTCTCAATATCCCCCATCTGGTAGCTGAGGTAGGCCTTTTGATTCAACAAATAGTGCCGCGAGCCAAAGTGTTGGAGAGCAAAGTCGAGAGCTCGCAAAGCGCGCTCCGGCTCGCCGAGTTCGCCGTAGGCGTAAATCAGCGATTTCCACTGTGCATCGCTGAGCGGACGGGCGCGCGCCGCAGGCGCGAGCATGGCAATAACGATATCGGGGCGTGCCAAGGTCAGGGCCAGCGATACCGCTTTTTCCTGTGCTGCTGCATCACCATGCTCTACCAGCCAATGGAGTTGGCGTAAAACCTCTTCGCGCTGACCTAACCAACCTGCGACCTCGATCAGTCGCTGCCGCCACAGGCGATCATCGGGCCGTTGCTCGACCGCAGTATAGGCTAGGCGATAAGCCTCGTTGAGATTGTGGCTTTGCAAAAAGGCGCTATAGGCCAAGTCATAAAGCTTTTGCGAATATTTCGCCGGAAAGGGCTGCACCACTAAAGGCGGACTGTACCAGGATGGTGATGCACCGCCCTGATCCAGATAACTCATCCCTTTCCCGGATTTTTGACTAGCTTGCAGTTCTGCCGCGAAGGCGTTCGCTACCTCTTTTTGCGCTAGATACTTCGCCCGCCATTGCGCATCGTCGGCGGCGAGACTGCCCGGCGCCTTCCACCAGTCCGTAGGCAGCGTAGTCGCAAATGTCGGTAATGCCGGACACGTCAGCACCAACCCAACAAGGAATGTTCGCAGCCTCATGGCATCTTCTTTACGGGCGCCGCGCGCAGCAACTCGCGATGCAGCCACTGCGCTGCCAGCTCCGGGCGCCCGGCGGACAAGGCCAAGCGCGCCATGGACAACACGACATCGTGGTCGTGCCACAATGCTGGCAACTTCTGCAAAGTCGCTTGCCCAGCTTGCAGGGCCGATTCCGCACCTTTTCCGCCTTCTAGCCAGGCAAGTCCTCGCAGGAAAAATGCTTTCTGCTGCGCGCCATTTTGGCTCTGCTCCGCGAGCTGCAAAAGTAAATCACCCGCCTTTGCGGGCTGATTGCCCGCAGCCCAAGCGCGGACAGCGGCAAGCATGTTAGCGGTCCGCTGCTGTGGATCCAGCTTGGCTGCTTCTGACCAAGCCTGTGCGCTGAGTTCATAGGCACCCAGGGCGAACGCATCTTGTGCAAAACCTTGCCATTGGTCGACTGACCAATCGCCCAGCGCGAACAATCCTGCCAGCTGTGGGCGCAACGCCAGCATAGCCGCCTGACGAGCCGGTGAATCCGCCGGAATGGCGAGAGCCTGGGTTTTGGCAATCCGCCATTGCAGCAGCCGCGCCTGACGATACATCGGCCCCCGCGGGTCCCGCAGAATTGGAGCGATTTGTCGCTGTGCTGCCGGATATTGACCACTACGCAACATCAGTTCGGCGCTCTCCAGTTGCGCCCGGGCATCGGCAGCAGACTCCTGAAAGAAAAGACGTCCATGCCAACCATACTGCCAGGCCACGCCAAATATGACTGCAAGCACGATCGCAACAAACAACAGTACGCTTGCTGGTCGCAGCAGACGCGCCTGATTTGCAAGCCGATCACGTTCCGGGGCAGTGGACATCGACGCGTGCATGCGGTGCGCTGCTTTGTAGCTGTGCGGAACTCGCCACTACTTTGCCGTTCAGTTGCAGCTGACAACCCTGGATGTTGGCAAGATGCAGCTGAACTGGGACAAAACCATCCAATTGCGCCGTAAAACCACCGGCATTTTCTTGAAATGCGCTGATCGGGGCGTTGGCGCTGATAATGTAGGGCACCTTCGGAACACTGGGTTGTAGGGCCAGATATACCGAATCTTGACCATCCATGTGAACATAATAGGCACCATTCGGCGTGTCGTTATAGCCAGCAATTCCTGAACTAGACGAAATATTCGGATAGCCAAGACTTTTCGGCATACGTAGCTCACGCAAATCGGTGGCATTGCCGATCCAGAAACCATCGCCTTGTCGTGCGATGTGAATGGTAAAGAAATTGTTGGCGATATGCGCATAATTTGCGACATACGTGGGGGTGATGGATTGCGTCAGAACCCAGTCATACACCTTCTCCAGCGCCGAAAGAGAAGCAAGCTTGGTCGCCGTATACCAGTGCGTGTAGATGTCGATTGGTTTCAAACGATGGGGCTTATTGGTCATCTCAAAGGTCTGAATGACGTTGATATAGCCCCAGAACGGCCCGTGCCACTGGTTAGTAAAATAGTCTTCGTTCGCGTCGGGGGCAAACACTTGCAGCCATTTACCGCGAAAGATCCCAATCGGTGGGACGGCAGTGATACTCGGGTCTTTCTTACTGATATAACTGTCACCACCGTTGATGTTCATTAGCCCCGCACCATAGGCTAGGCCCACCACCTGCGCATCTGGCTCACAGTCACCCGACCATTGATCGATCACGACCTGTTTATCGGGCGGTGCGAGGTGTTTATCGATCCATTTTGCCGCACCTACTGCTTCCATGTAGGGACTAAATTTGTAACCGGGGACCGGCAGCAAATTGATACCAGGATAATCCTTACCCGCCTCAATTGCCGGCCAATTGAAGGGGTGCGACCACATATGCGAACCAATTTCCACATAGGGTAGACGAAACACCTCCCGCGCCACCTTTGTGCCCAAAGGCGCGAGGGCAGGATACAAACCGCGGTCTCCGGGAAGCAGGTCGCCAACGATTACGGAGCCAGTAAAGGGTAGTTTATATTTCTCCAAAATCCGGTGCATATAGACTTCAGCGGCAATATGGTAGGGCGGGAATTGCGCTCGACTCACAAAACCATCCCCGTCGGTGTGCGCCATAAACAAACGTCGCCCGCTCTCGGTCGTGGTGTCGGGAACCGGCATTTCTGGCAACCGCAGCGCCGCCCGATATAGGGCAAACGGATCAATCAACCAACGAGTATCTTTGTTCGGCAGAGTCCTCAAGATGTAAGGGGACAAAACATAACCACCCCAAGGGGTAATCGCCGCTGCATCCTCGCTCCCACCTGCGGTATCGAGCACGTGCAACCAGACTTGGCTACCCTCTGGCGCAGTCACCGCGAGAAAATCCCGGGTGCTGGCCTCAATTGGCATTTCATAATTCATTTCTTTCGCAGCGCTCGCAACCTCTGCCGAATTCGCCGCCATGGATACTGGGCGAGACATGTTTACCGCTTGGTAAAAGCCAGAGTCGAGATCATCCTGAAAGTCCCCAAGCAGAAGGATCGGAATTCCCGCCTTTTTCGCCTCGCGCAACCAGTGCGAGAGACCCGAGACATCATCAATCGGGTCCCCATCACTCCACAGCACCACTCCTGCATATTCACCAGGATATGCAACTTTAGGTAACCCATCGGCCAAGCGTTGGAACTGCGGAATATAACCAAGGTACTCCAGGGGCATGGCGCCATTGGCGAATGCTTCACTGTACTCTTCTGGGCCAGTGCTGTTGTACAAAATCAATACATGGCGCGGCATCGGTTCACGCAATCCGGCCCCAACGGCCGTCAGTTCGGCATTCGTTACATAGGGAATGAAACCGAGAGACCGGATCTTCTGAGCATCCTCCCACCAACCCTCGCGATTGAGTTTGGTCGGCAAGTAGTCGATAACGATGGCGGGCAACCCATAGGACTGCGCTTTGTGCAACTCCGTGATCAGCGCCTGCCGATTTGTTTCGGATACCTCGCGATAGCTATGGCTAGCTTGATCCCACTCGCGAAACAATGATTCTGCCAAAACCGCGGCCAAATCTTGGTGAATTTGCGGCAACACTGTAAAACCACGATTGGCAATCAACTGGGCTTGCGGATGCGCCGCCTTGATTGCCGCAATGAGATCCACCAACCCCTGTTCCTGCGCCTTCCGTGCCGCACCCTGCGTTACCGCCTCGTAGGAGTCTAGGGTGTCGAGAAAAAATCCTCGGTAGCCCTCTGCCCATATCGGATCGATAATCTTATGCAAGAGATAATCGCGACATTGTGGCTGGGCAAGATCAATGATTTTTCCACCCCATGCTGCGTTCTGTCCCAGCACGCAGGATTTTGGGAGCTGCGCGTAACGGTCGTCACCCGGCGTGGTTTCCCCGATGCTGACATAGGCGAAGATTTTTTGTTGGGGGGAGAAAGCGCTTGGCAGGCGTTCATTGCCGGGGTTCACGACTACCCAATCGAAGTCGCGAAAAGCCGCGGGCGCAGCACCACCGCCATAGTAAAAGCCGACGCTCGGCAACGAAGACGCGTGCACAGGCAATACGCTCATAAAAAGTAGCGTGAGAGCCCCGGTGATCGCCGTAACCAGCAGGTGGCGAACAGAATCTAAGCGCATATACTCCCTCTTTTGATTCGGCAAAAATAACACCATCGGAGATATCGAGCAATTTCAATAGTTCGTCAGAAAAAAGCCGAGGACACGGCCTCGGCTCAATCATCAGAACCAATACCCAGAAACCTTAGCGCTCCGACAACATCCGTTCGATGCGCGGCCCCAAGATCAATTCCATCGCATAGCCCATCTTGTTGCCGGGAATGACGATGCTATTCTTACGCGACATGAAGCTGCCGGGGATCATCTGCAGCAGATAGGGAAAATTCTCCTCCCGATGATCACTAAAGCGGATAACCACCATACTCTCATCAGGCGTGGGGATGTCGCGGGCAATAAAGGGGTTGGAGGTATCGACCATCGGTACGCGCTGGAAATTGATATGCGTGCGACTGAACTGCGGGGTGATATGGTTGATGTAATCCGGCATACGACGCAGGATGGTATCGACAATTGCCTCCGCCGAGTAACCGCGCTGAGCATTGTCGCGATGGATTTTCTGGATCCATTCGAGGTTAACCACCGGTACCACACCTACGAGCAAATCGACATAGTTGGCGACGTCATGCTCTGCGGTCTTCACGCCACCGTGCAGCCCCTCATAGAAGAGCAAATCGGTACCCGAAGGGATATCCTGCCAGGGGGTAAACGTGCCCGGCGCATTACCCCGTAGCTCTGCCTCGGCATCGTCGTGTACATAATAACGCATCTTGCCGGCGCCCGTTTCGCCATACTCTCGGAATAGGGCTTCCAAGGCGCCGAAATCATTTCCTTCTGGGCCGAAGTGGCTGATGGTCTTACCCTCGGCTGCGGCCTTGGCGATCGCCTCGCGCATCTCCACACGATTATAGCGATGAAAACTATCGCCCTCGATCACTACCGGGTTGACCTCCAAGCGATGAAAGACGTCATGAAAGGCGTGCTTGACCGTAGTAGTACCCGCACCCGAGGAGCCGGTCACCGCAATGACGGGATGTTTTTTCGACATGGAAATACTCCTTGTAGATTAAAGAAACTATTGGGTGCGGAGGGGAACGCACGAGATTAGCTGGGAGTGTATATCAGCGCAGCGGAATCGCTCAAATATCCAGACGTTGCGCAATGGCCAGAGTAGCGTCTGCCTGATTCAGGGTATAAAAATGTAGCCCCGGCGCGCCTTCCCGTAACAGGAGACTGCATTGGCGCGCCACCGCATCGGCGGCAATTTCCCGCTGTACCTCGGGATCGTCGGCGTAGGATTCCAACAACAAACGCAAATAACGCGGGATCTCCGCGCCGCACTGGGCAGAAAAACGCGAAATCTGCTCATAGTTGTGGATCGGCATCACCCCTACCAGCACCGGCACCGTTACACCACGCCGCGCCAACAAATCACGCAGCTGCAGATAGGCATCGGGGTTGTAAAAATACTGGGTAATGAGGGCATCTACGCCGGCCTCGACCTTGGCCACCAGATAGTCGATATCCAGACGGGCATGTTCGGCCTGTGGATGCACCTCGGGGTAGGCCGAGGCGAGAATCTCGAAACCGCCAAAGTCGCGGATGAACGCCACCAAGTCGCTGGCATGACGGAAGAATCCCGGGTTTTCCATACCTTCGGGCAGATCGCCGCGTAACGCCACGATACGGCGCACGCCCCAGCCCCGATATTGTTGCAAGAGTTCGCGAATCCCTGTCTCGGTGGACCCGATACAGGTCAGATGTGGCACCGCCTCATAGCCATCCTGCTGCTGAATGAGGCGCACCGTGGCCAGGGTACGCTCCTGGGTAGAACCCCCTGCCCCATAGGTGACAGAGGCGTAAGCGGGACGCAAGGCCGCCAGGGCAGCCATGCTCTCACGCAAACGCTCCTCGCCAGCGGGATTCTTCGGTGGAAAAAATTCCACCGAGATTTCCGGCCCGGCCATCAGTAGCGGTAGGCGTCGTTTTTGAACGGGCCATCCACCGGCACGCCCAAGTACCCCGCCTGCTCCGTGGTCAACTGGGTAATCACCCCGGCAAAGCCCTCTACCATATAACGCGCCACTTCTTCGTCGAGGTTTTTCGGCAATACATCCACGCGGATTGCTTGGGCCTTCTCCAGCGCCGGGAGCTTGGCGAAGCCTTCCTGGTAGAGGTGGATCTGCGCTAGCACTTGGTTGGCAAAGGAGCCGTCCATAATGCGGCTGGGGTGGCCAGTGGCATTGCCGAGGTTAACCAGACGGCCTTCCGAAAGCAGGATCAAGTAGTCATTGCTGGCCGGATCGGCCTTGCCACTAGCAGTCGTATCGCGATAGACCTTGTGCACCTGTGGCTTCACCTCTTCCCAAGCCCAGCTCTTGCGCATGTAGGCGGTGTCGATCTCATTGTCGAAATGGCCAATGTTGCAAACCACTGCGCCATTCTTGAGTGCCGCCAGCATGCGCGGGTTGCAGACGTTGTAGTTGCCCGTTGCGGTAACCAAGAGATCCGTCTGCGCCAAAAGATCACGGTTGATGCAGGCATCCGAGCCATCGTCCACGCCGTTGCTGTAGGGAGACACCACCTCGTAGCCATCCATGCACGCCTGCATGGCACAAATCGGATCAATCTCGGTCACCCGCACGATCATGCCTTCCTGACGCAACGAGGCGGCGGAACCCTTACCGACGTCACCATAGCCGAGCACCAGGGCGCGCTTACCAGAGAGCAGATGATCTGTGGCGCGCTTGATGGCGTCGTTCAAGGAATGACGACAGCCATACTTGTTGTCGTTCTTGCTCTTGGTCACCGCATCGTTGACGTTAATGGCCGGAATCTTGAGACTGCCTTCCTTGAGCATCTCCCAGAGGCGGTGCACGCCGGTGGTGGTCTCTTCCGACACCCCATGGATTTCGCTCAGCATTTCCGGGTGCTTCTCGTGCAGCAGGCCGGTGAGATCACCGCCATCGTCGAGGACCATGTTCGGTTTCCAGCCCCCTGGCCCCGTGATGGTCTGCTCCACGCACCACCAGTATTCCTCCTCCGTCTCCCCCTTCCAGGCAAACACGGGAATACCCGCCGCGGCAATGGCTGCCGCCGCTTGATCCTGGGTAGAGAAGATATTGCAGGAAGACCAGCGCACCTGCGCACCCAAAGCCACCAGGGTCTCAATGAGTACAGCGGTCTGGATGGTCATATGGATACAACCGGCAATGCGCGCGCCCTTGAGCGGTTGCTCGGCGCGATACTTTTCACGGATGCGCATTAGGGCGGGCATTTCGGTTTCGGCAATCCGCACTTCCTGGCGTCCCCAGCCAGCCAGGGACAGGTCAGCAACTTTATAATCGGCGTTATCTTGCAACACGGCATTCATCGGGGTTCAGCTCCTTTGAAAGACGAGCGCGGTTGAAGCAACAACCCGCACCCGAGCCTGACCGCCTGGAAACAGCGGCTGCAGCGCCCCTCGGGTCGGGTTGGAGAATCAGTTCAGGCCAGCCGCCGACCGCAGGGCCGCGGCGCGATCGGTACGCTCCCAGGTAAATTCCGGCTCTTCCCGGCCAAAGTGTCCGTAGGCGGCCGTCTTACCGTAGATGGGACGCAGCAGGTCGAGCATCTGGATGATACCCTTGGGGCGCAGGTCAAAGTGCTCACGCACGATAGCGGCAATGCGGTCGTCATCAATAACACCAGTGCCAAAGGTATCGACCATCAGGCTCACCGGCTGGGAAACGCCGATGGCATACGCCACCTGCACCTCGCAACGTTTGGCCAGGCCGGCGGCGACGATGTTCTTGGCCACGTAGCGCCCGGCATAGGAAGAAGAGCGATCAACCTTGGACGGATCCTTGCCGGAGAAGGCGCCGCCACCGTGGCTACCCTGGCCACCGTAGGTATCGACGATGATCTTGCGCCCGGTCAGACCGCAATCGCCTACGGGTCCGCCAATCACGAAACGACCGGTGGGGTTAATGAAATAATTAGTGCCCTTGTGCAACATCTCCGGCGGCAGCACCGGCTTGATGATCTCTTCGCGCACGGCCTCTACCAAGTCGGCATGGCTCACGTCCGGGCTGTGCTGGGTGGAGAGGACAACGGCGTCGATGGCCACTGGCCGACCATCCTCATAACGCACTGTTACCTGACTCTTGGCATCGGGGCGCAGCCAGGGCAAGCGCCCGTCTTTGCGCACCATCGCTTGGCGTTCCGTCAGGCGATGGGCAAAGTAGATGGGCGTGGGCATGAGTACGTCGGTTTCATCACAGGCAAAACCAAACATCAAACCTTGGTCGCCGGCCCCCTGGTCCAGATCCAGGCCCTTGCCCTCATCCACGCCCTGGGCAATATCTGGCGACTGTTTGTCGAGGGTCTGGACGACTGCACAAGAGGCCCAGTCAAAACCCATCTCCGAAGAGTCATAACCAATACGGCGTACTGTCTGGCGCGCCACGTCGGCATAATCGACCTGAGCGCTAGTGGTAATTTCGCCTGCGAGAACAATCAGGCCGGTAGTGATCAGGGTTTCTGCGGCAACCCGCCCTTGCGGGTCCTTGGCCAGAATGGCGTCGAGAATGGCATCGGAAATCTGATCCGCGACCTTATCGGGATGGCCTTCGGATACGGACTCGGAGGTGAACAGATGGGATTTGGACATACGGACGGCTCCTCGGCTGTTACTGGCGATGTCAATCGCAGAAAAGTCGTCCAAATATAGCAGAGGGATTCGCTACGCGAAAATGAAAGGCGCTCATTACGAGCGCGAAAAGCCCTCAAGGTTCAGAGCGAGTAGGTGCAATGATGGGGAAGGCGCGCGTGTTGTCGTTGCCACCCCAAAAATAGGAGATACCACCCGTCACCTGGATATTGTTCAGTGCACCACCCTGGGGTTGCGGGGTATCGAAAAGCAGTTGGTCCTGCAGCCCGAGGCGCAGACCGAAATGATCGCCAAGGCGCTGTTCATAACCCAGACCAAAGATTCCCATGACCGAGGTTCCACGTCCGGTTTGTTGATTGAACAAATCACTGGAAGCACCGAGCCCGAGGGACAAGTAGGGCGAAGAGGCCCCGGAAAAGGCATAGTAGTTCCCGATAACGGAACCACTGTATTGATTGGCGCTAGTCTTGTTTTGATCTTGCAGACGCGCAAAGGCCGAGGCCACCTGCCACTCAATACCCAAGTGCTGACCGAGCCGTTGCCCCACGCGCAGACCCAAGGTGCCGCCCCCATCCAGATGACTCCCAGGCCCGAAGAAGGTATTACCGCCAAAGAGGTTCACGTAGGGCTGATCGGACGCAGCCAGCGCCGCGACTGGCGCAGCAAGCAGCCCGGCAAACAGCAATCCATAGAAAAACCCGCGCCCATTCATGATTCGCACCCACAAACGACTCTGTCGTATAATGACCACAGTGTAGCCCCGATTCGTTCAAATTACCACTACCATCCGTTGCAAAAAATCAACAGGAGTTTCCATGCCTACCATCATTTGCGGTTCTCTGGCCTTCGACACCATCATGGTCTTCCAGGACCGTTTTAAGGAACATATCCTGCCCGACCGCGTACACATGCTCAATGTATCGTTCACGGTACCGCAGATGCGTCGCGACTTTGGTGGCTGCGCCGGCAATATTGCCTACAACCTCAAATTGTTGGGTGGCGAGCCCTTGATCGTCGGTACGGTAGGGCAGGATTTTGGTCCCTATGCCCAGCACTTGCAGGATCTCGGCATCGCCCAGACGCACATCGCCACACGCAGCGATCAATACACCGCTCAGGCTTTCATTACCACCGATCTAGACGACAATCAGATCACCGCCTTTCACCCCGGGGCAATGATGCAGGCGGGAAAAAACCACCTTGCCGGGCACATGCCGACTGACAGCCGCTGGGCCATTGTTGCGCCGGATGGTTTAGATGCGATGGTGCAACATTTGGCCGATCTGCATTCCGCTGGCGTACAGACCATTTTCGATCCCGGCCAGGCCCTGCCGCTCTTTGATGGCGACACCTTACGCAAAGCGATCAGCGACGCGGATTATCTCAGCGTCAACGATTACGAGTGCGGCATGGTCCAGGCGCGCACCGGCTGGGACCTGTCGACGCTGCGCAGCAAGCTCAAAGCACTCGTCGTTACCCACGGGGAACAAGGTTCACGCATCTATCAGGGCGCGGAAGAAATTGAAATTCCCGCCGCCAAGCCGCATGCCGTCATCGACCCCACGGGCTGCGGTGATGCCTATCGCGCCGGCTTGCTCTATGGTCTGGAGCGCAATCTACCCTGGGCGACCTGTGGGCGCATCGCTTCGCTCATGGGCGCGTACAAAATTGAGATTGCCGGCACGCAAAATCATCACTTCACCCGCGCCGAATTCGCGCAGCGCTATCAAGAAAATTTTGCCGAAGTCCTGCCCAACTGAACTCAGGATTCGATGGGCTTATCCTCGGCCTCCCAGACCACCATACCACCAGCGAGGCTGTAGACTTGGGTAAAACCCATTTGTAACAAGGTGACAGCGGCAAAGGCGGAGCGCGTGCCACTGTCACAGTACAACAGCACTCGGCGCTCCCGCGCCTTGGATAATGCCGGATGCGCCTTGCCATATTCCAGGTCTGCCAACGCTTCCAGGTGCCCCCGTGGCACATGATGCGCACCAGGCAAACGTGCCTTGCAAAAGTCCTCTACCTCGCGCACATCAACAATCAACACATCTTCGCCTGCATCCAGCCATTCCTCGACGCGGTCGCAATCTACCTCATTGATCTGCGCGCGTGCGTCGCGAATAAAGTCTGCCAACGACTTTGCCATCATCAATTTCTCCATAAGAGTAACGTGAATACACAACTTGGCGAGCCTGCTGGCAAAAAGCAATAGGGGAAGCTCTTCTCATCCCTATAAAAAAGTTCTATGCTCGATCTGTATCCTGCCCCGAAGGAGCCCGCCATGAACCGCAAACGTAGCAAGAGCGCTGAATGTACCCTTCCCGCCTTGGCCATGGATGCCGAAGCCCTTTGTCAGGACACCCAGCATTATCTCTTCCGCACGCTGGGCATTCCCATTGCTCAGGCGGGCGCGGGTACATACGCGCGCAGCGTCTACACCGCTCTCGGTATGGCCCTACGCGATCGCTTGGTAGAGCGCTGGAACCAGACCGAAGAACAGCGCAGCGCGATGCAAGGAAAACGGGCGTTTTATCTCTCTCTAGAATTTTTGCTTGGGCGCAGCCTGAATAATACCCTGCTCAATCTGGGGCTCGAAGATGCAGCGCACAGCACTCTGGACGCACAAGGTTGGGAACTGGCCGAATTGGCCGAGAAGGAGGCCGATGCCGGTCTCGGTAATGGCGGCCTTGGGCGCCTGGCTGCCTGTTTTCTCGATAGCTGCGCGAGCCTCGCCCTGCCGGTAACCGGCTATGGCATCCGCTACGCCTACGGCATGTTCCGCCAAGAAATCCGTCATGGCGAACAGCTCGAGGAGCCTGACCATTGGCTGAAAAATGGCTACCCCTGGGAGATCAAGCGTCCAGATCGCGTGCGCCGCATCCCCTACGGCGGGCACACCGAAACGTATATCGATGCGGCCGGCAAAAGCCGCTTTCGCTGGGTAGGTACTCACGATGTCCTGGCTGTTCCCTACGACATTCCAATTCCCGGCTATGCCAATGGCGTGGTCAACACCCTGCGTCTGTGGCGCGCCGCCGCAACGGATGTTTTCGATCTGGGGGAATTCAATGCCGGCGCCTATCCCGAGGCGGTTGCCGCCAAGAATGCTGCCGAGCACATCAGTATGGTGCTCTATCCCAACGACAGCAGTGAGAATGGCAAGGAATTACGCCTGCGCCAGCAATATTTCTTGGCTTCGGCCAGCTTGCAGGACGTGTTGGCCGACTGGACGGCAAGCCATGGGGAAAAATTCTCCCAATTCGCGGCGCAGCACGTCTTTCAGCTCAATGACACGCACCCCAGCATCTCGGTGGCCGAACTGATGCGCCTGCTAATCGATGAGCATGGTCTCGATTGGGATGCCGCCTGGGCCATCACCAGTAAAACCATGGCCTACACGAATCACACCCTGCTCCCGGAGGCTTTGGAGCGCTGGCCCGTGCGCCTATTCCGCCAACTCTTACCGCGGGTGCTGGAGATCATCTACGAGATCAACGCCCGCTTCCTGCGCGAGGTAGCGCGCCAGCACCCCGGCGACAGTGATCTGCTCAGCCGCGTATCGCTGATCGAAGAAGGCCCCGATCCGATGGTACGTATGGCCAATCTGGCGGTGGTGGGGAGCTTTTCCGTCAATGGTGTTGCGGCACTGCACACCGAGCTGCTCTGCAAGGAGCTTTTCCATGACTTTTACCAGCTCTGGCCCGAACGCTTCAACAACAAAACCAATGGCGTCACCCCGCGCCGCTGGCTCCAGTCTGCCAATCCCGAGCTGTGCAAATTGATCAGCGGCAAGATTGGCAGCGATTGGCAGCAGGACCTGGCCGGACTACAAGCCCTCGCCCCCTTTGCCGACGATAGTCGTTTCCGTAAAAGCTGGGCCAAGGTCCGCGCCGCCAACAAGGCGGTCCTATTGGAGATCATTGCCGAGCAAACCGGCGTCACGATGATCCCTGGCGCCCTGCTCGACACCCAGGTCAAACGCATCCATGAGTACAAGCGTCAGCTACTCAACGCCCTGCATGTAGTGCACCTCTATGATCGCATCAAACGTGGTGATCTGGAGGGCTTCACACCGCGCAATGTGCTCTTCGCTGGCAAAGCAGCTCCGGGCTACTTTATGGCCAAACGGATCATACGCTTCATCAACGAAATCGCGCGTACCATCAATGCCGACCCGGATACCGAGGGCTTGTTGCGGGTCGTTTTTCTGCCCGATTATCGGGTATCGTTGATGGAAAAAATTTGTACGGCTACCGATCTCTCGGAGCAGATTTCCACTGCCGGCAAGGAGGCATCGGGTACCGGCAACATGAAATTCATGATGAACGGAGCGTTGACGATCGGCACTCTTGACGGCGCCAACATCGAGATTCGCGAAGCAGTAGGCGCGGAACATTTTTTCCTTTTTGGTCTCAATGCAGAGGAGGTCACGCATCTACGGCCACAATATCAACCACAACATTTCGTCGACGCCGACATGGATCTGGAGCGGGTGCTGCAACTCGTACGCAGTGGCTATTTCAATCCCTACGACTTTGGCCTCTTCGATTGCCTACTCGACGCCGTGCTCTCGCCGCACGATCCCTGGATGGTGCTTGCCGACTTCACCAGCTACCGGCAGAAGCAACAGGAAGTAGCGGAGCTCTGGCGCGATCAGGAGGAATGGCTGCGCTTTAGCATCCGCAATAGCGCGGCCAGCGGGGTCTTTTCCAGCGATCGGACCATCCGTGAATACAATACCGATATTTGGCACCTGAAGCCGTTGGTAGCGGAAGGCGGCAGTCTTGGCTAGAATCCGCGCTACAGTAGACAACGGTTTTTTGCAAGGAGCCACGTGAGCACGTCGTCCGTTCGCCCTATAGTACTGCTCATTCTCGATGGTTGGGGCTATCGGGAAGCGGCGGAGGATAATGCCATCGCGCAGGCCCACACGCCGCATTGGGACAGCTGGTGGAAGACCCACCCACATACCTTGCTGCAGGCATCTGAGGCATCGGTAGGCCTGCCCCGTGGGCAGATGGGCAACAGCGAGGTGGGGCATATCAATATCGGTGCTGGCCGGGTAGTCTATCAGGAATACGAGCGTATCAACCGCGCCATTGCCGACGGTAGCTTTTATCACAACGCCGCGCTGGTGGAGGCGGTGGACGCGGCGCAAAAGCAGGGCAAGGCCGTGCATATTCTCGGCCTGCTCTCTCCCGGTGGTGTGCACTCCCACGAAAATCACCTGATTGCCGGTTTGCGCCTGGCGCGCCAACGTGGCGCCGAGCACGTATATTTGCATGCCTTTCTCGACGGTCGCGATACGGCCCCCCGTTCGGCAGCCGCCTCACTACGCAAAATAGAAGACGCCTTGGCGCGCGAGGGCGGCCGCCTCGCCACCCTAATCGGACGCTATTATGCCATGGACCGCGACCACCGCTGGGACCGGGTACAAAAGGCGTATGACTTGATTACCCAGGGCACGGGTACGGAATATCCCAGTGCCGAAGCGGCGCTGGAAGCTGCCTACACGCAAGTAGAGAGCGATGAATTTGTGCCCGCGGCACGTATCGGGCCGGCGGTGCGCGTGGAGGATGGCGATAGCATCATCTTCCTCAATTTTCGTTCCGACCGTGCGCGGCAAATTACTCGCGCCTTCGTCGAAGAGGGGTTTTCCGGATTTCCGCGCGCCGTCGTACCCAAACTTGCGGCCTTTGTTACGCTTACGGAGTACAGCGAGCAGTTTCCAGTGGCGGTCGCCTACCCCCCCACCCGCCTGCGTAACACCTTCGGCGAGTGGGTTTCCCGCTTTGGTCTGCGCCAGCTGCGTATCGCCGAGACCGAAAAATACGCGCACGTCACCTTTTTCTTTAATGGTGGTGAAGAGCAGGTATTTGCCGGCGAAGATCGCATTCTCATTCCTTCTCCTGCCGTCGCCACTTATGATCTACAGCCAGAAATGAGTGTGCCAGATCTGGCCGAGCGCCTCGTCGCCGAGGTTCAGGCCGGGCGCTACGACGTCATCATCTGCAACATTGCCAATCCGGACATGGTGGGGCACAGTGGCAAGCTGGCTGCCGCCACCGCTGCAGTTGAGGCCGTAGACCAAGCCCTAGGGCGCATTGTACCGGCGGTGCGGGCGCAGGGCGGCGAGGTCCTGATCACTGCTGATCATGGCAATGTCGAGCAAATGCTCGATCCCGAGACCGGCCAGGCGCATACCGCGCACACCTGTAATCCTGTACCCTTGCTTTATATTGGTCGTTCGGCCCGCCTACAGGAAAGTGGCGCGTTGGAAGACTTGGCACCAACACTACTGCAGCTCCTAGGCCTGCCCAAGGCCCCTGAGATGGGCGGAAAAAGTCTGATCGAGAACACGTGAAACACCTGATTCCCTCTGCCGTCTTGCTGACCAGTACAGTTCTCTATCTAGGCATCGGCGCCGCCAACGCGAGCAACTTGCCGCAAAAGATCCACGAGAGTAAGGCACGTCTGCAGTCCATCCACCAGAACGTGTCGACCTTGCAGGCGCAGTTAGCCGACAAACAGAAAACCCAGACCGAACTGCGCGCCGAAATTGCGCAGTTAGACCAACGCATCCAAGCCACGCAAGGGCAGCTCAGCAAAATTCAGGGCCATCGGCAACAAACGCAACAAGAAATCCGTACACTGCAAGGTCAAATCGACAAACTGCAAGAAGAGCTTCAGGCACAGAAAGGAATCCTCACCGATCAGTTGCGCGCCGCCTATATGTTGGGCGGCGAAACCCCGTTGGCGGTATGGCTACAAACCGAGAAGCCTGCCGAGATTGGTCGTCTCAGCGTCTATTATCAGGCCCTAGCCAAGGCGCGCCTCGAACTGATCAGCAAAACCCAAACGACGGGGAAAGAAATCACCCAGACTCAGGAGCAAAAGAAGAAACAGGAGGCGCATCTCACGCAACTGGCCACGCAAACTCAAGACCAGGAAAAGACGCTAGAGGGACAACGTAATCAGCATGCCAACCTGGAAGAGCAATTGGTAAAACGCATTGCCGCAGATCAGGCAAAAATTGCCAACCTGGAGGCTAATGCCAACATTCTCAATGGCTTGGTCAACCGGCTCTCGACGCAATACGCCCAGCAACTCGCTGCCGAAAGGGCGGCAGCGGCGCGACGAGCGGCTGAAGCCGCGGCGCGCAAGCGGGCAGCCGAACGCCTGGCAGCACAGCGGCTTGCGGCAGCGCAGCGAGCCGCTGCTCAGGCTGCCGCAGAGCGCCGTGCTGCGGCCCACGCCGCCGCACAAGAACGGGCCGAGATCGCTGCCAAGGCTGCCGCAGAACAAAAGCGCGCAGAACAATTGCAGCGCGAAATCCATCAGGCGCCGCCGCCCCCGGCAATTCCCGTGCAACCGCCCAAGATTGCCACCGTAACACCTGTGGCTCCCAGTGCGCCGCCGCCAAGCACGAATGCCGTCGGCCACGGGAGCTTCCCGCCGCCGGTAAGCGCTCCCGTGCGGTACCTCTTTGGCACCCCGCGCGTACATGGTGGACCGAACTGGCAGGGAATCACTTTTGCCGCGGCACCGGGGACGCCGGTACATGCCATCGCGCCGGGCATGGTCTTGTACGCCGGCCCGCTACGTGGCTATGGCGAGATCGTCATCGTGCAGCAAGCGAACCTGGTCTTGGCCATCTATGGACACTTGGCCAAACCCGCGGTGCAGGTCGGCGAGAAGCTGCAAACGGGAAGCCTCTTGGGTGGTGTTGGTAGCGGTGGAGAAATGGGCAACGACGGTCTCTACCTTGAGATTCGCAGCCAAGGTCATCCCGTTAACCCCCTGAATTTTATTCGTTAATGTGCGACGTTTTGGAGCCAGAATGACTAGGCGCATCCTGCAGATTTGCTTGCCCCTCTTGACGGTTGCGGCCCTCAGCATGGGCTCAGCACCGGCCTGGGCCGAAGACAGCTCGACCATCCCCCTGAAAGAGATCCAAACCTTCAGCCAGGTCTTTGCGCTGATCAAGTCGGATTATGTCGACCCCAGTTCCGACCAGAAACTTATGCAAGGGGCAATTGCCGGCATGGTGCATGCCCTCGACCCTCATTCAGCCTATCTGACGCCGCAAGAATGGAAAGAGATGCAGGTCTTTACCGATGGCCGTTTTGGTGGAGTCGGCATTGAGATCACCCCCGACCATGGTCTCTTGCGCGTAGTGACGCCCGTCGATGGTACCCCCGCTGCCCGCGCCGGGATTCACGCTGGAGATCTCATCATCAAGATCAACGGGAAAGCAGTGGAGGGCCTGGGCCTGCAAAAGGCCGTAGACGAGATGCGTGGCAAGCCCGGTAGCCAGGTCAGCCTCACCCTCCTGCGGCCGCACAGCAATGTTCCCCTGCAAGTCACCCTCACGCGCGCCATCATTAAAGTGCAGAGCGTGCGCTATCAGATGATCGCACCAAATTACGGCTATCTGCGTGTTAGTCAGTTCCAGGACAACACTGGCAACGCCGTGCAGGCAGCGGTCAAACAGCTCGAGAGTGATGCCAGCGGCAAACTCAAGGGGCTGATTCTCGACCTACGCAACAACCCAGGCGGGGTACTGCAAGCCGGGGTGGAGACTGCGGATACGTTTTTGAATCATGGCCTGATCGTCTACACCAAAGGTCGCAGCGGCGAGAGCGACATGCGTTTTAGTGCGCACGGACCCGACCTGCTGCATGGTGCCCCCATAGTTGTGTTGATCAATGGCGGCACGGCCTCAGCGGCAGAGATTGTTACCGGCGCCCTCAAGGACGATGACCGCGCCCTGATCCTGGGGAGTCGTAGCTTTGGCAAAGGCTCAGTGCAATCCGTCATTCCCCTCGATAATGGCGGCGCGCTCAAGCTGACCACGGCGCTCTACTACACGCCGGCTGGATGTTCCATTCAAAGCCAGGGGATTGTCCCCAACGTCGCTGTTGTCCCTGGCAACTCCGAAGAACGGCAAATCGATGCCGCGCTCCTCAAGGAATCGGAGCTACAGGGGGTACTCAAAGCCCCGGATCAGTGTCAAAAGATCCAGCCGCAGTTCCAGATTCCGGAGCCGACCCCGCCCGCCACCAGCAGCCAAAAACAAATGCCTACGGATACCCCGAATCTGGCCACGGATTTTGTCCTGCGTAAGGCGGTGGAGATTCTCGAGGGCCAAGCCGTGGAGGTGGAGCAGGACGGCAAGACCATAAAGAAGATCATTCCCTTGCCGGTGTATCCCAGTCGGGATAAAAACGCCGGCGCCAAGGTCAAAGCTGCCTGAGTGGGAAGATAGGTAGAGAGTATGGTGCCCGTACCAAGGGTAGTAATTCCAATTGCCGATGGCTGCGAGGAAATGGAGGTGGTGATCTGCACCGACATTCTGCGGCGCGCCGGGGCGGAGGTCTGCCTCGCGGGGGTCGATGGCAGCGCAGCGGTAACGGCTTCGCGCGGTGTGCGCCTGCTGCCGGATCACAGCTGGGCCGAACGCGCTGACGAACCCATGGATCTTTTGCTACTGCCAGGCGGCGCCGGCGGCGTGGAACGGTTACGCCAGTCGGCCAGCCTACGCGCCACAATCGCAGCGCGCAGCGCCGCCGGCGCGAGAATCGCCGCCATTTGTGCCGCTCCCTCCTTGCTCGCCGAGATCGGCGTCTTGTGCGGCAAAAGAGTAACCAGTTACCCCGGCGCTCTCGATCCGCAGAGTTTGGAGTATCAATACCAAACGGAACCCGTCGTCATCGATGGCGCCCTTACCAGTTCCCGCGGTCCAGGCACCGCCATGGATTTTGCCCTCAGCCTTGTCACTCAATTTTTTGGAAACGAGCGGCGTGTCGAGGTGGAATCGGCCTTGCAAAGGCCGTCGGTTTACCTTTGATCTGTCCGCATGGATAATGCTTCGTCTCAATCAAACTGAAGGAAAACTCATGAAACTTCGCGCAGTTGTTCTTGCCGGCATCGTCGGTGCTTTCTCCCTGCCGGTCTTCGCTACCCCCGCGGCCACGGTCAATGGTCATGCCATCGACAACAGCCAAGTGCAGGAAATCATGGGCATGAGCCCAGACCTCGCAAAAGAGCCCAATGCTCGCGAGCAGGTGGTGCAGAATCTGATCAACATGGAAGTGCTGTCACAGTATGCCGACCAGCACGGTCTTGCCCAATCCCCCGACGTGCAAGAACGCCTGAGCCTGGCCAAACGGCAGATTCTGGCGGATGCCGCGATCGAATCCTACGTCAAGGCGCATCCTGTTTCGCAGACCGACGTCCAGAATGCCTATAACAAATTCGTTGCGGCAATGGGCAAGAAGGAATACGAAGTGCGCCACATTCTGGTCAAGACCAAGCCCGAAGCAGACAAGATCTTGGCCGATCTGAAGGCAGGACAGAAGTTCTCCAAGTTGGCGGAGAAATATTCCATCGACAAGGGCAGCGCCGCCCACGGTGGGGAACTCGGCTGGATCGTTCCGGGTATGGTGGTGCCTCCCTTTGCCGAGGCGGTAGAGACGGCCCCCATCGACAAGCCGGTTGGCCCGGTACAGACCCAATTTGGCTACCACATCATCGAAGTGCAGGCCACCCGTCCAGTAACCCCGCCTGCCTTGAGCTCCATGCAGGCCCGCATCAAGGCACAGTTGCAACAACAAGAGGCAGCAAAGTTCGTATCGGATCTGCGCAGCAAGGCTAGCATCAACATCACTAAGTAATTTGTCATAAGCCTTTTTATAGAGAGGGCCGAAGGGATTTCCCTTCGGCCCTTTGCCTTGCCTGGAACGAGATCAGGCGCCACAATGAAGACAGAGAGTTTTTCCGGAGCACAGTTGTGACAACACGAAGAAATCCTCAGCAACCCGTTCTGGAGCGGCAAACGCAGATTCGCGAGCCGCGCCTGTACCGCGTTTGCTTGCTGAATGATGACTTCACCCCCATGGACTATGTGGTGCGTATCCTCGAAGAGTATTTTCACAAGAGCCATGACGAAGCCACCCAAATCATGATGGAGGTGCATCATCAAGGCAAAGGCATCTGTGGCGTCTACCCCTTTGACCTCGCAGAAACCAAGGTCACCTTGGTTACCGCTGATGCACGCCAGCATCAGCATCCCTTGCGTTGTACCATGGAAAAGGAGTGAGCGATGATCGACAAGTCCTTGGAACAGTCCATCAATCAGGCATTCCAGACGGCGCGCGAATATGGGCATGAGTATGCCTCGGTCGAGCATCTGCTGCTGGCGTTGCTCGATAACCCTGCCAGCATCGAAGTGCTGGACGCCTGCGGTGCCGATCGCAAACGCCTGAGTCGCGAACTCAAGGGTTTTCTGGGCAAGAAGATCCCCTCCCTCGGCAATGCCGGCACCGTCAATAGCCAACCCTCTATTGGCTTCCAACGCGTCATCCAGCGCGCACTTTATCACGTACAGTCGGCGGGGAAGGATGCCGTTACCGGCGCCAATGTTTTAGTAGCTCTGTTTGCCGAGCGCGAATCCCATGCCGTGTATTATCTGCAAAAGGAACATGTGTCGCGCATGGACGTGGTCACCTACCTCGCTCATGGGCAGCAGCGTGACGAGGGCAACGAGGAAGGCGAAGAGCCGGAAAATGAGCAGGAGCGCGGCAAATCTGGTAAAGATCCCCTTTCTGCCTATACGCGAAACCTGAACGCCCAGGCGCGGGCCGGGCGCATCGATCCCCTTATCGGCCGCGCCCACGAGCTGGAACGCGCCCTGCAGATTTTGGCACGGCGGCGCAAGAACAACCCGCTTTTTGTGGGCGAACCCGGGGTGGGAAAGACTGCCATCGTCGAAGGCTTGGCGCGCGCCATCGTCCACGGCAAGGTGCCGGAAATCCTCGAAAATGCCACCATTTATGCCCTCGACATGGGCGCCCTGATTGCTGGCTCCCGCTACCGTGGTGACTTCGAGGAACGGCTCAAGGCGGTGCTCAAGGCCCTGCAGCGGCAGCCAAAGGCCATTCTCTTTATTGACGAGATTCACACCATCGTTGGCGCCGGCGCAGTTTCCGGCGGCGCTATGGATGCCTCCAACCTACTCAAACCGGCCTTGTCAGCAGGTGAACTCAAGTGCATTGGTGCCACCA
Organism: Acidithiobacillus sp. IBUN Pt1247-S3; assembly: GCF_041146875.1. Lineage (NCBI taxonomy): Bacteria > Pseudomonadati > Pseudomonadota > Acidithiobacillia > Acidithiobacillales > Acidithiobacillaceae > Acidithiobacillus > Acidithiobacillus sp. IBUN Pt1247-S3. The sequence continues at coordinate 70,196 of NZ_JBFRXP010000012.1, forward strand.
CCTACCAGGAATTCCGGCAGCATTTTGAGAAAGACCGGGCCCTGAGTCGGCGCTTCCAGAAGATCGACGTTCCCGAACCCAGTCCCGAAGAGGCCATTGAAGTTCTGCGCGGCCTCAAGCGCCACTTCGAAAACCATCACCACCTGCGCTACACCGATGCCGCCCTGCGCGCCGCTGTGGAACTCTCCATTAAACACATCCACGATCGGCATCTACCCGACAAGGCCATTGATGTCATCGACGAGGTTGGTGCGGCTCAGGCACTGCTTGCCCCATCGCGGCGCAAAAAGAGCATTGGCGTGCACGACATCGAGGAAATGGTTGCCAAAATGGCGCGCATCCCCGGTAAGTCGGTATCGCTGGATGACCGCACGGCGCTGAAAAATTTAGAACGTGATCTCAGCTTGGTGATCTTTGGGCAGGATCGTGCCATCCACGAGTTGAGTGCGGCCATCAAGCTCTCGCGAGCGGGCCTACGCCATGCCGAGAAGCCCATTGGCGCCTTTCTCTTTTCTGGCCCGACTGGCGTCGGCAAGACGGAGCTTACCCGGCAATTGGCGCAGCTTCTGGGTATTCCCCTAATGCGCTTTGACATGAGCGAGTATATGGAGCGCCACAGCGTTTCCCGTCTTATTGGCTCGCCACCAGGCTATGTGGGGTATGACCAGTCCGGTCTGCTCAGTGATGCGATCCTCAAACACCCGCACGCGGTCCTGCTCCTGGATGAGATCGAAAAGGCCCATCCCGATATTTACAACGTCCTGCTGCAGGTGATGGATCACGGCAAGCTCACCGATGCCAGCGGCCGGCAAGTCGACTTCCGCCAGGTGATTCTGGTCATGACCACCAATGCTGGAGCCGAAGAGCAAGGCAAGGCGGCGATCGGCTTCGTGCAGAAGACGGGCGAAACGGGCAAGGAGATGGAGAGTATTCGCCGGGTCTTCGCGCCGGAATTTCGCAATCGTCTCGACGCCATTGTGCCCTTCTCGCCCCTGGCACGGGAAGATATCCTGCACGTGGTCGACAAGTTCCTCATGGAACTGGATGAACAACTCTTACAAAAGGGCTATAGCCTGGAGGTTAGCAGTGAGCTGCGGCAATGGCTGGCAAAGAAAGGGTACGATCCGTTGATGGGTGCGCGGCCAATGGCGCGACTAATTCAGGAAGAACTGAAAAAACCGCTGGCGGAGCACATCCTGTTTGGCGACCTGCCCAAGGGCACGCAGATCAGCGCCGCTCTGGAGGCCGACAAGGTTGTCCTGCGCCTGCCCGAGACCGCCCCGGTCTAACGCTGGCGGCGCCAGTAGGGCGCCAATAGCCGTGCCTCGGGCACCTCTTCGAGAATGGCGGCAGGGATTTCCACGGTCAGCCCTGGGCGAGCGCGAATGCTCACCCACAATAGGTTCATACGCAGGTTGAGGTCGGCAAAGACTACCCATTTTTGGTAGCGTTGCAAAACACCACCTACCAAGCGCAGGGTGTGTATTTGTCGTTCTCTGCTGTGGCGCCGCAAGCCGGGAAAAAGCATACGAAAATCGGCGAGCAGATGGCCATATTCATCGCGGATCGGGACGCGCTGCCAAAGTGGTCCATCCGCCTCTAGCCTGCCCCAGGGCAGGATGACAGGCAGTGTGCAGGCCGGGACCAGGGCGGCCCCGGACTCTGCGCGAGGCTCAGCCCGGGAAGCGGGCAACGTCCTTGTTGATGATCTCTCGGGCGGCTTCGACACCGGACCAATCCTTGAGTTTTACCCACTTGCCAGGCTCGAGGTCTTTATAGTGCTCGAAGAAATGACGCACCTGATCGAGCAACGCTTGCGGCAGGTCTTTGACGTCCTGAATGGCCTCATAACCCGGCGCGACCTTGGCATGGGGCACCGCAATGATCTTCATGTCCATGCCTTTTTCGTCTTCCATCACCAACACGCCTACGGGACGCGCACGTAATACCGAACCGGGAGCCACCGGCTGTGGAGAGACAACCAGGACGTCGGTGGGGTCGCCATCATCCGACAAGGTATTGGGAATAAAGCCATAATTCAACGGGTAATGCATCGCCGTAAACAGAAAACGATCGACAAAAATCGCCTCGGAGCCCTTCTCCACCTCGTATTTGACGCTCGAGCCCTGCGGGACTTCGATCACTACGTGGATATCGTCGGGCAGGGCATTGCCGGCGGGGATTGCTTTGAGCTTCATGCAGAACACTCCTTATGGGTGGAAAATGCGGCCCGCACCCGGGCCAGATCCGCTGGGGTATCAACCCCAATCGGGGGAATTACATCGCTACAGCATACCCGAATTCGCCAACCGCGTTCGAGTATGCGCAGTTGCTCCAGGGATTCGAGAGTTTCCAGGGGGGAACGCGGCCAGCGCGCATAGTCCTGCAAAAAGCCGGCACGATAGGCATAGAGGCCGAGATGCCGCCAATGCCGACCGTCTGGAAGCCCGGCATCCTCAGGTAATGGATACTGATCGCGGTGCCAGGGGATGGGAGCTCGCGAGAAATAGAGGGCATCACCGGCGGCATTGAGCACCACCTTGACGGCATGCGGATCGACCAGATCTTCCCAGCGGGTCAGGGGCACTGCCGCCGTCGCCACGGCAAGATCTGCATCTGCAGCCAGGGCCGCGGCTACTGTATGAATCAGCGCCGCGGGCATCTGCGGCTCGTCGCCCTGCAGATTGACAATGATTTCATCCGCTGCCAGCCCGAGAACCTGGACCGCCTCGGCCAAGCGTTCGCTACCACAGGTATGGCTCGGATGCGTTAATATCACTTCGCCGCCATGGGCACGCACCGCCGCCAGGATTTCCGCATCATCAGCGGCCACCACCACCCGCTCTGCGCCACTCGCGAGGGCACAACGACGCACCCATTCAATCATCGGCAGACCAGCAATAGGTAACAGCACCTTACCCGGCAAGCGGGAAGATGCTAGGCGCGCCGGGATGAGAACGGTGAAGCTCACTTGGCCTCAGCTTCCAAAGGTTCTGCCTCTTCCAGCAAGAGCACGGGAATCCCATCGCGCACGGGAAAGCGCAGCTTGCAGCGCTCACAACAGAGGGCACGCTGTTCTGCGCAAGGAAAAAGCGGTCCCTTGCAGTCAGGACAGGCCAATAGGTCGAGCAAACGGCGGTCGATTTTCACTGTGGGTTCCTCAAGCTGGCCAGGCGCTGGTCGAGCCAAACACGGAAAGCGGACTCCCAGCGGATACCGATTTCCAGCACCCAAGTCTCTGGCAAGTCATCGATATGCCGACATTTTACGGCATCCTTGCTGGTCATGACGAGGGGGGGGGGCAACTGGGCAAGGTCGTGCTGGCGAAAGACATGATGGTCGGGAAAGGCATGCATGCTTACTTGCGCCCCCAAACTCTCCAGTGTGTGACGAAAACGCTCGGGACGTGCGATGCCCGTAACGGCGTGAATCTGGCGCTTGCACAGTAGCGCGAGAGGGAGTTCCTGTTCGGGACCGGCAAGCGGCGACAGGCGCGTAACCTGCTGCTCATAGCGAAATATAGGTCGCGCGATATCGGTCAGGTCGGGACTGGTGGCCGCGGCAGGGTCGCAGAGCAAGGCATCAGCCTCCTGTAGTGCGGCCTTTCCTTCGCGAAGCGGTCCAGCCGGCAGGCAACGGCCATTCCCGAGCGGCGCCTCGCCTTGGAGTAACACAAGGGAAAGGCTGGGCTGCAGGGCCAGATGTTGAAAGCCATCATCCAAAACCACAATGTCGTGACCCGCAGCAGCGGCCGCGGCGATCCCCGCATGGCGCACCCGACTCAGATACACCGGTGCCACGCTACGCAGCAGCAGCGGTTCATCGCCAGCGCGCTGCGGCAAATCACCTGGCATCACCGCATAGGGTTCGGCGGGCGGATGGGCGCCGTAGCCACGGCTGATGGCCGCAGGGTGCCACGATTGTGCTTGCAGGTACTGGAGCAAGGCCATGCTTACCGGCGTCTTGGCGCTGCCTCCAACGGTCAGGTTACCGACGACAATACTCGGCAAGACCGCTGGCGAGCGTTGTGCCTGAGCCCGCCGTCGTGCCGCTGCGGCGCAGTACATCACACCGAGGGGGCGCAACAGATCCGACCAGGCGCCGCCCGCATACCACTGACGCTCGAGTTCCTGACGCCAATTCACCAGTCAAATACGCGTTGCAGAAATTCCGGCAAGCGTTCGCCGGCAGCGCGGCGCTCTTGCCAGAAGAAACGCCGGTAGGCGTCGGCCTCTTCGCGCGCGGCAATCGGCTCGGCCAGCACTGCAGCCCAATGCTGCAGCACTGTCGTCGGGTCAGCCAGCGCCCGCGGCTGGGCAGCAATCGTGGCGGGCAAGTCCCAATGCAGTTCTGGCCGCCGACTGAGAGGGCGTCCGCCAGCAAAGATCTGCCAGAGTAGCGTGCTACCCGCAGCCAGGAGATGCACGGCGTCGCAGGCCGCTGCCAAAGCCGGATGCCAACGGGCTTCATCTACCTGCAACACGCTACCCACCGGCACCTGTGCTCGTTGCCAGCGCGACAGACGGGGCAAGTTCGCGGGTGCCCCGAGCCCCTCAAGAAAGAGCAGGCCCCGCTCGCATAACGGCGACTGCTGCCAGGCGGCAGACCAGGCAAACCAGTCTGCGGCGCGCAGACCCGTTACCCAAAACAAAGCATCCCCCTGGCTGCCAAGAATCAGGTTGCGAAAATTGGGTTCGACCTGCGCCACCGTCACCAAGGTCAGGAAATCAACGGGTTCCTGCAGACCTTTGACGGAAGAAAGCGACTGCCATTGCTGGTATTGCAACTGGCTACGCGGATAGATCGCTTCCCACGGTGTCGCGCTCGCCGCACTATCTGGCGCCGTAGCCATTGCCAAAGCAGGGATTTTTTTCTTGCTGAGCAGACGTGCCAGGGCGGGACTGGGAACTCGTCCTAGCCCCAGGTAACGCAAAGGTTGCAGGCGCTGCAGGGTGGTTTCCAGGGCGCGCGCATGGGCACAGGGGCCAAAGCCGTAGCCCAAGCGCTCGATACCGGCGCTGGTTTCGGGGAAAAGGGCCGTATCCTCACGTTCGAAGGTGAGGATCATACGTAGATCTCGCCGCTTGTCGCTAATTGCCCGGCACAGTTCCACACCCAAGCGCAGTTCGTCACCGGCAGCGCCGCCTTGCAGCCACAAGACCGGCCCCCGGTCACCCGGCAATTTTAGCCCACCCAGACGGGCATTGGCCTGCGCGATACGTCCTGCCCGGGCGTCTTGCCAGCTTGCCCAGCGGGCGCGCCAATAGTTGGCTCCGTAGTAACTCATTGCTCTTCGTCCTTTTGTCGTGCACGCCCCATCAGCTGATCCGCATGCTGACGCTGGGTACGCATCTGCTCCTCCAGTTGCTGCTGCAGGATGGTCATCTCCGAGGCTGGCGTATCTGCCGCGATGCGCATCGGTTCGCCCCAGAGTACCAGCGCACGACTGCCAGGCCAGGGAAAGAGAAAACGGTCCCAACTGGCAAAACAGCGTCCCCAGCGGGCGGAAAAGGTCACCGGAACGATGGGCAGGCCGGTCCAGCGCGCCAGCTCCAGCACCCCTGCCTGCAATTCTTCGCGCGGGCCGCGCGGACCATCGGGGGTAATTGCCAGATCATAGCCTTCGCGTGCCCCGCGCAGCATACCTTTTGCCCCTTTGAGCGCGCCACGCCGACTAGAGCCACGCACTGCCTCATAACCCCAGTGCGACATTACCTGGGCAATCAGTTCACCATCGCGGTGTTCGCTGATCAGAATCTTCACCCGCCTGCCGCCAATACGGCGGTAGGCGGCCGGGATCAGGGCCAGGCGTCCATGCCAGAAAGCGAGGATAATCGGTTGCCCACTGACATGTAGGGCGCGTATCTGCTCCGCACCCTCCTCCTGCCAGCGCAAGCTGCTCGCAATTGCCTTCAGCAAAATGGCCGCCAACCAGGCAACGCGGGACTGCCAGCGCCCCTCCAGCCGCACCTGTCAGTGTCCCGCCTGGCTCAAGGTGGCAAAACTGATGCGCGTCAGCCCAGCTTCCTGTGCCGCATCCAGGACATCGATCACATATTGCTGGGTGGCGTCCTTATCGGCGCGCAGCACGATAACGCGCTCCGGGTCTTGCGCCGCCAGGGCTTTGAGACGTTCGAGCAGGGCGCTCATTGGCAGACCGTGGCCGTCGATGGCCACTTGCCCGCTGGCACTTAGGTCGATGGTGATGGGAGTTTTCGGTTCGCCTTTTGCGGCTTGCTGGGCCTTAGGCAGTTGCATGGAGATATGGCTGTGCTGCACAAAGCTCGTCGTCACCATGAAAAAGAGCAGCAACACCAAGACAATGTCGACCATGGAAATCACATTGATCTCCGGCTCTTCGTTACCGCCTCTACGCGTACCAAAGTTCATTGCTTAGCACCCGCCAGGAGGTTCACGAGCTTCAGGACATCTTTCTCGGTGGCCAACACCAAGATCTCTACCCGCCCGCGGAAATAGCGGTAAAAGAGCAGGCTGGGGATGGCCACAATCAGTCCCGCCGCGGTGGTGATGAGTGCCTCGGCAATTCCACCCGCCAACGCCTTAGGATCGCCCATACCCACGGTACCAATAGCGGCAAAGGCATGCATGATGCCAAAGACCGTACCAAGCAGACCAAGCAACGGTGCGGCCCCCGCGATACTTCCCAGAAAATTTAGATAGCGATCCAGGTGCGCCATTTCGTGGCGTCCCGCATCTTCGACGATCTCTTTGATCGTATCCCGCGGCTGCCCAACCTGCTGCAGGGCAACCAGCAAGATTCGCGCCAGAGGCGTATCGTTTTCGTAGAGCTGCTTCACCGCTTGCGGGAGCTTGCCCACCTCCACCAGGTCGGCGACCCGCCCGACTAGGCCTTGCGGCACGATACGCGCCCGCCGCAGCACCCAAAAACGATTGCCGATGATGGCCAGCGCCAGGATGGCGGCCAAAATAAGGATGGGCAGCACAAAGCCGCCCAAGCTGAATAGTTCTACGAGATCACGCACGTAACACTCCCGCCAGGATATCTAACGGGGATCGACTATAGCACAAGCGCCGGATTTGCCGAGAACCTTTCTGTTACTTCAGGTTAGCCAGGACCTCGGGGGGAACCGGCACAAACTGGAACTGCTTGGCCGGGCGGAAATCCTTGATCACATCACCGGCATAGACCTGCCCCTGCCCCATGGGCAGCAGCATCACCGGGGCGCCGGGAGCCAAGTCGGCTTTTTTCAGGTCGACCCGGAAAAGATCCAGGCTAGAGGTAGAATTGAAGTAATATTTCAGATCTTTTTGGTCTGCCACTACCCGCCAGCGGGTGGTGGAGATATTCGGATGACCGGGAGTAGAAATCCCCATGGGCACGGAGACATTGTTCAGCACACTAAAGACCTGTGCTACGCCCTGTTGGTTGTTCGCGGTCTTGGGGACGGCGTGAATATAAAAATCGGCGCGGGCAAAGCGATCCGGTGGCTGATTGGTACCGGGCAAAAAGGTGGTTCCGCCAATCTCACGCCAATACTCGGCAATGGCCAACTGATGCGGGAGCTCTGGATCATTGGTCATGACCTGGTATTGCCGCCCCTCATGCACCACCAGCTTGCCATCGATATACTCCAATATGGCGCTGTTGCCGTCGGCATCAGAAAGCGAAAGATGCAGAGTGGTGAATTTGTCGGTACCCGGGATGGGCGCCGAAATCAGACAGACTGGATGCGTCTTGAGCGACGCCACGGCCTCTTTGACCGTAGCGAAGTTGTCGAGAAAGTATTGTGCCCACGCACTGATAACGAGGCGTTTATCGTTGGCGGCACATTGATCAGGATATTTGCTACTATTCAGCCACAGGAGATTGGCGTCGAGACCTTTCTGGTTCATGCCATCACTGACTGCGGCATTCAGGGAAGTTACCACCACACTACCATAGCGCGAGGTCCACTCCGCAGAGTTCTTGCCGGCCGCGCCATTCTCCTTCAGGCCCGCGGGAAAGATCCACAGGCGCGAATGCATAGGGTCCTTCCAGTCCATGGTACGGCCAGTGATGTTGAGGCCATCCTCACCGTGGTACACTACCCGCGTGCAAGCCTGAGCGGCCAGGCTCGTGCTCAGGGCTGCAGCAGTCATAGTCATGCCCAATAAGGTCTTTTTGATCACGTTTCCTCTCCTTGTCAATTCACTGCGGAAGATTGCGACTCCGGCTGCAGTGCCGCCTGAGCAGTCCCTACCCAGGCGTTAGCTGTCGACACCAACTCTGGCTCGGCCGGGTTGGCAATAAAATGTGGTGACATGATTTGCACGTCATTTTCGTTAAACACATCGAGGACCTCAGCATGCAAATGGGACTGCACCAGAGCATGTCCACCATGCAAGGCCACATCGAAACAAGCAACCAGCGTGTACTCAATGTAAAAGTCGGACAAGGCGCTTTGTAACACATAGGGCGCCGGATCAGCCAACAGACCTGGACTGCGCCGGGCCGCAGCCAGCAGCATCGCCTGCACCTGCCGCCACGGCGTCGAATAATCAATAGATACAGATACCTGGAGTGTATGGCGTTTACCTGTACCGTCACGGGAAAAATTGCGGATTGGCTGACTAAAGACCACGGCGTTGGGAATACTCACCTCTTCGCCGGTCCCCGTCTCGATGCGCGTTGCAAAAATACCGATCTTGACTACGGTACCGCGGGTATTGCCAATAGCGACGTACTCACCAGCACGCAAGGCGTGGGAATAGAGCATGGAAAAACCGGCCAGGGCCTGCCCGACCACGCTCTGCCCGCCGAGGGAGATCATCAGACCCGCCAGTACCGAAACCCCCTGAAAGGTGGCACTGCTCGACCCCGGCAAGTAGGGGTAGGCCAGCGCCAGAGCGAAGAGCCAGATGAGCAAAGCGCTGATCTGCCGCGTTGGTGCGGCAAGGTCAGCGGAAATCCACGACACACGGATGCGCCCATTCTCGACCCTCCGTAGGAAGGCGGAATTGGCTTGCACCAGCGCCCGCGCCAACACAAAAATGAGGACCGCCATCAACAGATTCGGCAGACTCCCCAAAATCCCCTGCACGACATGACCCAGCCATTTCTCCAGCCATAACGACAGCCGCACCCCGAGATGATGGCTGAAGTCGAACTGGCGCAGCACAAAGGTAACGAATAGCGCGGTCACCAATGCATACGAGGCCCAAAAAAGCAGGCGCAAGAACCCGGAAAGCAAGAACTGCAGCTGGCTTAAATACTGACCTAGCGAACCCTGGCGTTGGCGCAGCAAGGCACGGGCAAGACGCGTCTGGCACCAGACATGCGTAACGTGCAGCCCCCATAACAGCAGGAGAGCCAACAGGGCCGCCAGAAAGGACCACAACAGCGAAAAACCGACCGATGCGAGCTCGGACATTTCTCTTCCTCACGACTTATTTGCTTGCATTATTCCATTTGTGGCGCTATCGGGCCATCTCCCAATATGGGCGCTGACGGGTGGCGCTGGGCAAGCGCAGTTTGCTGCCCTGCCAATGCCAAGGCTGCCCGCCACCTTCCCCCAAGTAGCGAATACTGGCATAGGGGTAGGCGTGTAGCAGGGCGTGGCGCTGCCAGGCATCCCAGGTGTAGGGGGCAAAAATCACCTTTGGGCCAATTTGCAAATGGGCAGCAAGAAAACGGGTCTCCGTAGCCTCATCCATGTCACCCAGGATCACGACCCGGTCCTGGTCCAGACTCAACACACAGGGCTGCAGCGAGGAAAAATGCAGCATTTTTCCACCAGGAATTGACCCTCCGGTACATACCCTGCTTACCCGCTCAAGTTCTGGCAAGCGATTTCCTACGGGGAGCACGGTCTGCTCGGCAGCGGGCAGGGGATGTGGCGAGGAAAGGTCACCCAATACCCAAACCCGCACGCGCTTCTGCCCGGCCTGCTGTAATTGCGCCGCCAATAGGGGTGCCAGGGCGCGTTGGTCGGGGCGATGCCAGAGATTGGCGGTGTAGAGCCCGGTGTCGCGTCCCGACTGCCAAAACAGCGCCATACCCTTGCCGACGGGCAACTCGTCGAGGCGAAAGCCATCGGGGGTATGTCCCGGTGCCAGCAACGGTACAAAGCCAAGATAGGCCAGGTTGCGCCCCGGCCAGTGACGCGGCAACAGCAGCAACGCAAAAAGGAGTGCGCTGGCCAGGGCCGCCCAAAAACGTCCTGGGGCTACCGTCAATAGTGCCCAAGGCCAATGCCGCAACCAATCGAGCAAGGCCGTCACCGCCTGCATCTCCAGAGCGACGAGACGAAACAGGACACGGTAGGCCAACTCCCAATCGAGCAGGGCAAACACTGCTCCCAACAAGGCCAAGGGCACCGCCAGCAGCTCGATCAAGGGGATGACCAGGAGATTGGCGAGCGGCGAGATCAGGGAAATGCTGCCAAAAAGAAACGCGAGAAGGGGTAGCAACAAGATCGAGACACGCCATTGCGCCACCAGCGCCTGGCGCCAGTGTCCTTCCTCCATACCCAGGCTGATCAGCACCGCCACCGCCAGAATCGACAGCCAATAGCCGAGGTCGATGACCTGGCCAGGGTCGAGCAGGGCCATCATCGCGGCACTGAAGGCCAAACCCGACCACACCGCATGTCGACGTCCCAGCAGGGCTGCCACACTGGCAGCGGTGATCATCCATGCTGCCCGCTCGCCTGGGCTTTGCATGCCCGCCAAGTAGGCGTAGGTCCAAGCCACTGGAATTGCCGCCAGCAAGGCCGCCTGCGGCGCTGGCCAGCGCCGCACTAGGGCCGGGATGCGGCGCCATAGAAAACGCCAGAACCAAAGAAAAAATCCGGTCACTACCGCCACGTGGGAGCCCGAAATTACCAATAGATGTGCGGTGCCGGTGTCACGATAGATCTGCCAGATCTCCGCTGGGAGTTGATTACCAATGCCCACCGTCAGGGCTTGTACGTATCCCGCCCAAACCCTTGGTAAGGCGGCATTACTGGCCTGTACCACTCGGCTGCGCCACTGCGCGAGCAGATCCAGAGGATGCCAGGAGGATGGTGTTACAGGAGTAGCCGAAACGATCTTTCCGGCACCGAGCACACCTTGCCAGAAGCGTTGCCGCGGCAGGTCGACAAAGGCGCTGTGGCGCAGGGTCTGCAAAGACTCAGTACGGACTTCCAGCCGCCAACGCTGTCCAGTAACCGGCACTTCGGGCAGGGCGCCATGCAGCTCAAGCAAGGGCGGCGCCGGCCGCTTCTGCCCCCCCGACTCAAGGATTTCTGGGGCGATATGCACGCGCCATTGCCCCCTCTGCTCTTGTGGAATGCCCTCTATGCGCCCCGTGACGGTATAGGAATGCCCGGCGGGTAGGGCCAATCCGATCAGGTGTCTTGCCTGCAGGTCGGCGCCCAAAAAGGCCAGCGCAACACAGGCCGGCAGGAGGGCTTGGTGCCAGCGCCAGGCAAGAAGGACAGAAGCCAGTAACGCGAGTCCCGCAGGTAGCCAGGCAGGCAATGCCGTAAAGAACTGAAAAAACAACACACCACTTAGCAGCGCCAAAGACACGGTAAGCAGACTCGGCCAGGATTTGGACCAGTGCGCGAGACTCGCTAGACTAGGGCCTCTTTGTCCCGACAGGATTCCCCTTGCGCCTGCCCGCATTTTTCCGCCTCCCTCGCCGTGAGGAAATCCTCAGAAAACGTCCTCTTGGACGTTTCACCCACTATCTAACCCACAGTGCCTACTGGCAGCTCAAACGCAGTAACCTGGCGCGGGCGGGTGCCCTGGGCACCTTTATTGGCACGCTTCCCTATTTTGGGCACGAACTGACCATTCTGGTTCTCTGTTTGGTGCTGCACCGATGGCGCCGCATTGATGTAAATATACCTCTCGCCATGCTCATGCCCTTTATTGTTACCGGGCCACTCACCATCGTCGAGGTATTCTACGCTTCCTATCAGCTCGGCTACTGGCTGATGCAGCAAGTGCATATGGCGCCCGCCATCACCATTCACTATGCCGACATCCAGCGTCTGGTGCACGGCAATATTGGCTTGCTCTCCATGGGCGACCGTCTCTGGCACGCCTATTGGGTCACCTGGGTTGGCAGCATCATTTTGGGCAGCGCGCTCGGCGCCACCGTCTACGCGGGAATCATGCTGGGCTGGCGGGTTTGGGTCAACTGGCGCTTGTTTCGCCGTCGCCAAAGCCGCAGCTAGGGGACGGCGGTTTCCTGTAGCACTCCGTCGCGCAGGTGCAGCACCCGCGCCATGCGCTCGGCCAAGGCCGGCTCGTGCGTCACTACCACCATCGCCGTTCCCAATTCAGCATTCAGGTCGAGCATCAGCGCATGTACTGCCTCAGCGGCGTTGCGATCAAGATTACCCGTCGGTTCATCGGCCAAAAGCAATGCCGGACGCGTCACCAGGGCGCGCGCCAGGGCCACGCGCTGGCGCTCGCCGCCGGAAAGCATCCCCGGTTTGTGCTGGTAGCGCTGCCCTAGCCCCACGCGGTCTAGTAGTTCCTTGGCCCTGGGCTCACTGACGGCGCGCTTTTCACGACGAATCAGAAGCGGCAACAACACATTCTCCAGCGCCGTAAATTCCGGCAGCAGACGGTGCAGCTGATAAACAAAGCCGATATTCTGATTGCGCAGGCGACTACGTTCGGCTTCCGGGAGGCGGTAGAGATCCTGCCCTAAAACCCGTACCGTGCCACTACTGGGTCGCTCCAGACCCCCCATCAGATGCATCAGTGTGCTTTTGCCCTGCCCTGAGGCACCGACAATACCCAAGCGCTCGCCGCGTCGCAGCTCCAGACAGATATCACGTAGCACGTCCAGGCGTCCGCCGCCAAAGCTGTAGCCATGGCGGAGATGTTCCACTTGCAGGACGACATCACTCATAGCGCAACGCCTCCGCTGGGTCGACGCGGGAGGCACGCCAAGATGGATAAAGGGTCGCCAACCAGCTCATCAGCAATGCGGCGATAGCCACGTGTAGCACATCTGCCGGTTCCAGGCGCGATGGCAACTGACTAATGGAATAGACCTCGGGGGAAAGAAACTGCACATGAAAGAGCTGTTCGATGAAAGGCACGATGGTCGGAATATTCAGCGCCAGCAGCACGCCACCGAGTACACCTAAGGCGGTACCAAAAAGGCCGATAATTACTCCCTGCACCATGAAGATGAGCATAATACTGCGCGGTCGCGCCCCCAAAGTACGCAGGATCGCAATATCCGGCTCCTTGTCTGTCACTACCATCACCAGGGTAGCGACGATGTTGAAGGCGGCCACGGCAATGATCAACGACAAGATCACGAACATCACCAGCTTTTCCATGGCCAGGGCCTTGAAGAAATTCTCGTGGGTCTGGGTCCAGTCCTGTACGTAAAACGCCGGGCCGAGGATCTTTTGCAGGCGTGCCGCAAAGACCGGGGCGTTGAAGGGGTCTTTGATCTGCATACGCAGACCCGTCACCCCCGAGCCCATATTGTAGAGTGCCTGCGCGTCCGGCAGGCTGATATAGGCCATACCGCTGTCGTAGGCGTAGATACCGACAGAGAAGATACCCACGACGGTAAATTGGCGCAGGGTTGGCGTTACCCCCAGGGGCGTGACCCCACCCTTGGGCGAGATCAGGGTGATCTTGCTGCCCATCGTCGCCCCCAGTTGCCGCGCCAGGGCACGCCCGAGCACGATACCCCAGGGATGCTTCTGCAAGGCGTCGAGGCTACCTGCCTTTATGTCCTGCGCCAGACGATTGACGTGCCCCTCTAACTGCGGGTCGATACCATCAATCAGGGCACCGCTCACTAGACCATCATGGGAGAGCATGGCCTGCGCCTCGACATAGGGCGCCACGCCGGTCACTCCCTGCACTTGCGAGAGATTCTTTTCCGACTCGCGCCAATCGAGCACCGGTACCCCATTGCCTTGCACGATGACATCAGAGGTAACGGCGAGGATGCGGCTACGCAGGGTATGGTCGAAGCCATTCATCACCGCCATGACGGTAATCAGGGCAGCAACACCAATCACCATGCCGAGGATGGCCGTGCCGGTAATGAAGGAAATGAAATGGTTGCGCCGCTTGGCGCGGGTGTAGCGCAGGCCCACCCAGAGTTCGAAAGGGCTCATGCTTGCTCAGGTCGCAAATGGGGGAAGAGGATCACCTCACGAATGCTCGGCTGATCTGCCAGCAGCATCACCAGACGGTCGATGCCCATACCCACGCCAGCGGTGGGCGGCATGCCGTACTCCAGCGCGCGGATATAGTCGTGGTCGTAGAACATGGCTTCATCGTCCCCCGCCTCCTTGGCTAGGACCTGCGCCTGAAAGCGTTCTGCCTGGTCTTCCGGATCGTTGAGCTCGGAGAAGCCATTGGCCAGCTCGCGTCCGGCGATGAAGAGCTCGAAGCGATCGGTGACTTCCGGGTCGGCATCGCTGGCGCGCGCCAAGGGGCTAACCTCGGTGGGATATTCGATGATGAAGGTCGGCTGCTGAAGCTGCGTCTCGACGGTCTTTTCGAAGATCTCGATGAGGCGCTTGCCCCAACCCCAGCCCGCCTGCACCGGCATCCCTAGCGCCCGCAATTTGGCTTCGAGGACGGCGGGATCGCGCAGGTTTGCGCCGTGCAGATCGGGATTATAGGCGCGCACCGCCTCGGCCACGCTGAGGCGGGCAAAGGACTTGCCCAAGTCAATTTCCTGCCCCTGATAGATGATGCTCGTCTGCCCCAAGGCCGCTTGCGCTGCAGCGCGAATGAGATGCTCCGTCCGATCCATGGCAATGTGGTAATCGGCGTAGGCCTCATACCACTCGAGCATGGTGAATTCGGGATTGTGGCGGGTGGAGATACCTTCGTTGCGGAAATTGCGGTTGATCTCAAAGACGCGCTCGACCCCACCAACCACCAGGCGCTTCAAATACAGCTCGGGCGCGATGCGCAAATACAGGGTCATGTCGAGGGCATGATGATGGGTAACGAAAGGTTTGGCCGTGGCGCCGCCGGGAATCGGCTGCATCATCGGCGTTTCCACTTCGATGAACTGCAGGGCAGTAAGACCATGGCGCAGCGCTGCCGTGGTCGCCGAACGGACCTGGAAGGTGCGCCGCGCCTGCTCAGTCACAATCAAATCCACATAACGCTGACGGAAGCGGGTCTCCGCATCGCTCAAGCCATGCCATTTCTCCGGCAGCGGGCGCAGGGCCTTGGACAGCAGTTGCAGGGAATGCACGCGCAAGCTCAGTTCCCCGGTCTTGCTACGAAACAGCTTCCCCTCGACGCCAATCACGTCACCCAGGTCGAATTCCTTAAATTGCGCATAGCTGCCCTCGCCCAGCTCATCGCGGCTGAGAAAGAGCTGCAAACGACCGCTGCCATCCTGCAGATCGGCAAAACTCGCCTTGCCCATTACCCGTCGGGTCATCAGACGCCCGCCCAGGCGGGCGGCAATCGGTTCCCGCTCCAGCGCCGCAGCATCCATATCCGCACAGCGCCGCTGCAGATCGCCAGCCTCGGCATCGCGGCGGAAGGCATTGGGATAGGCGCGGCCACTCTCGCGCCAGCGCTGCAGCTTCTCCCAGCGCACCTGCATCTGATCGTTGCGTTCTTCCATGCCCTACCCTCGCCCCTGCCTTAGAGACCAGCCTTCAAGGCTGCCTCAATGAAAATATCCAAACTGCCATCGAGCACCTTTTGTGTGTCGCCCACTTCGACACTGGTACGCAGGTCTTTGATCCGCGACTGGTCGAGCACATACGAACGAATCTGATGCCCCCAGCCGATGTCGCTCTTACTGTCTTCCAGTGCCTGCTTTTCGGCTTCGCGCTTTTTCAGCTCCATCTCAAAGAGCTTGGAACGCAACATACGCATCGCCTCGGCGCGGTTCTTGTGCTGCGAACGGTCGGTCTGGCAGGCAACCACAATGCCCGAGGGCACGTGGGTAATGCGTACCGCCGAGTCGGTCTTGTTGATGTGCTGCCCGCCGGCGCCACTGGCGCGGTAGGTGTCGACCTTCAGGTCCGCCGGATTGATCTCCACCTCAAAGCTATCGTCGATTTCGGGGTAGATGAAGACGCTGGCAAAGCTGGTGTGACGGCGATTGCCAGAATCGAAGGGCGATTTGCGTACCAAACGATGCACTCCCGTCTCGCTGCGCAACCAACCGAAGGCATGATCGCCCTTCACGTGGATACTGGCCGACTTGATCCCCGCCACTTCCCCCTCAGATACCTCGACCAGATCGGCAGCAAAGCCATGCGCCTCGGCCCAACGCAGATACATGCGCAGAATCATCTCCGCCCAATCCTGCGCCTCGGTGCCGCCAGCACCGGACTGGATATCGACAAAGCAGTCCGAGGCATCGTGCGGACCAGAGAACATGCGCTGAAATTCCAGTTTCTCCACCGCCGCCAGGGCTTGATCGAGATCGGCATCCACAGCCGCCAAGAGATCGCTGTCATCCTCGCTCAGGGCCAGATCCAGCATCTCGGCGCTATCGCCAAGACTCGCCGCAAGCTTGTCCATCGGCTGCACGATGGCTTCCAGACTGGCGCGTTCCCGCCCCAGATCCTGCGCCTTCTCCGGCTGGTTCCAGATGCCTGGGTCTTCCAGCTCCCGCCCGACTTCTTCTAATCGACCACGCTTTTCTTCGAGGTCAAAGATACCCCCTCAGGCCGTCCAGACGGGCCTGGAGATCGTCGCGCAGGGCGCGCATCTCGTTTACTTCACGCATCACTCATCCTTGGGTAAGGGACCAGCGCCACCGGGCCTCAGGCCCCCGACGGCAAAGGCGCATAGTATGCGCAAAGATGGGGGTGACGGCTAGCGGGGTGACGACGGTTGTTAGCCCCACGTAGCGATGTTCCCTTCGACTGGCGGACGGGGAGCGGTCAGCTCTGCGCGACAAACCCACGCAAGCCGGTGGAGAGTTTCGGATCAGCGCAGAGATTCCTTAGTCAGCCAATGCTACCCAATCGAAGCAAGTGCCATTGACGATCTCGCAGAGATCCATTTGATTGTCGCTTGGCGATATGAGCGAATCAAGCTTTCGATTTCCTTTGTATCGATTTTTGAACTGTTTGGCATAGCCAAAAGTTTATATATTTTTGCAATTGAATATGATGCTTTTTCTTTCCAAAAATAAAACTTCTTTTTGAATATTAAAAAATCTAATTCCTCGATTTTTTTCTCCTCAACTTGCTTTCTTCTTAAAGCTTCAACTTTTAGCAAAATATTTTGCTTATCGAGATTCAATTGCATATTTTCTTTTTTTTCTGCGCCAAGAATATCTAACGGCATGGTAAGATAAATACCGCCAATAAAGGCCATTTTTGTCCGATTAGCTGCAGGATAATAAGATGGCCGAGCAAATATCTTGAATTTTAAATCGACGAACCCAAGCCATCCCAGGCGTCTCCTGGATTGGTAGTACCGAATGAGCCCCTCTAGCCCGGGATGATGATAAAAAATAGATCTATTTTTGGCTTCAGGGATTTTACTTTTTTCTAAAATCGGTCGGAATGAAGGTATTTTTTTACCACAAGAGGTGCCAAGCTCGGTCAGCGCTACCTCTTTCTGCAAGTTTGATAAATATTTTCGCATATCTAAACGCAGAATTAACTTCTTCAATTTCCTTTGGTGTGCCAACGGCATTTTTTTTATCAAGCGGGTTATTTTCCCGATTTCTTCATCAATTTTATAATCTCTCCAATATTTATAGTAGGAAGTTTTTATTGATTTTTCAACTTCTCTTTGATAGGAGTCTAGATGAGATATAGACTTATAATATCTTGGTTCCGCTTCAGCGATAATGTGTTCTTGATATTTATTTCCTCCGAACAAATAATACTTAATCCCTAAGTCTGGGCGCATGATATAGTGCCTATCTATTCCATCATATCCGAGGTGTTGATAAACGCCACCCTTCACTCTCGTTTGAAGCAACGCAGAAGATTCATCTCTGAGCTTTTTTATCTCTAAATAATTGTATTCTATTTTATTTTTTTCGATTGCAAGCATGCTGTTGTTTTTAGATATGCGTATGAGATCTCGCAGCGATATCGTCGGCTCTGCGTAGATTAGAGAGGGGAAGAATGGGACAGAGGCAACGACGAGAATGGCTAGAAATTTCGTAAAATATCGCATGTTATTACATAAGCAATAATTATACCGTGTTTCAATAATATTTACATAACCATATGTTATTATTAAAGTTTACGAATTATTCTGCACTCTGCGCATAAGCTTTGTGCTGCCCACAGCACCCTCATCAGCGGTGATTGTCGTTAGTCAGTACCGACGGAGCGACAACCTGAGATGCGTTCTCACCTGATATTATGATATTTATTCATTAAAACAGACAGTTAAACACACAATGTGTATGTCGCCAACCTGCGACAAATCACGCAGACAGAAATATTTCTAGGTTCCCCCCTATTTCACGTGGGTAGCTGAAAATGTAACCTGCCGAGCACGATCGGTAGGCCATGTTGATGAAGTTCTTAGGGGTGCGCGTTAGCCGCGCGCCTTGCACCTGGTGGACTGCAAGAGGCTTTTGAACCCTTCCAAGATGCCATTGCTGATGTGGCTCCCGAACCAGCGCAGGATGCCGTCCCAGTGGTTCATGATGGTGTAAGCGCACTTAACCATGGGTGGTAGACCGTTGGCCTTGGCATTGTCCATCGAGGCTTTCAGCGACGTCGCACCCTGCTTGCAGTTCTGCACCGTAAAGATCTTCTAGAAGGTAAAGCGGAGCTAGTAGGCCTGAGCCGTTTTGAGGTTCTGGTTCTGGAGTAGCGATTATAGCCAGGGATATTACCTCGCCTATCGCATTTACTCTCGGCTAAATACTTCTATCCTTGGTTGGAGAGATCTTCTAGTGCTCCGCACTGCTCACGAAAACGGAACTGCCGGAAGTTTTCTGGGCCATCTCCCAGAAACCACAGCAGAAGTTGGTTCTCCCAGTCGGTGATTCTCCCCGGCCGCAGTTCATGCCACTCCCCCGTATTATCATCACGCCTTTGGCAAGGTATGTCTGCGCGGATTCTGACAGCCTTCTCGATAGCGTCAAAGTAAAATGCCGCGCAACCTAGGCATATTTTGTCTGTCTCACTCAGTTCATCATATTGCGCCTGTGTGAGTCCCGTTGGATTATAAATTGCGATCTTCGACTTGATTTTCGGGAGCGGATCATCCCAAGGTGGGGGAGCAGGAATCAACCTGCCTTCACAATCATAAGAATTCCACTCCTGGGAAAATGGTTCAGCATTACCAATTTGATCCCTTGTCAATTGCGTTTCCATTCCTTTTTTCTCGCAGTGCGCAACGGGCTCGGCAGTAGTTTCTCTTGCTTGAGATGTGGCAGTAGAGAGAAACACACCAGCTAATGAGGGTAGCTCATAGTGACCTAGATTTATCCTCTCGCGGACGATCTCTAGAAAGAGATCTACACCTGCTTTCTCACCAGCACGTATCTTACTTTCGAGGCCTTCCAGCAACGCTTCCTGCTCTTTCGTTACCGATATCCTTAACTCCCGTAGCCGCATCTTAGCCTCTCCTCCTGATGTGCGTTAACCGATATCCTTTTTTACCTTTTTTGCAAAATGTGGGTCAGTCTGGGTCTTGCGCAGCAATGCGGCATATTGTAATGGCGTCAAATTATTTTGCAGAACTACGCTTTTTATCTCTCCCTCATACCGGGTAAGCGCCCTTCTTTTCTCTGTACC
>NZ_JBFRXP010000013.1:0-5383 GCF_041146875.1 Acidithiobacillus sp. IBUN Pt1247-S3
CACCTTCTGGGTGATGCTTTTCGACAAAGCTATTCTAACAGAAATGCTTGCAG
This sequence comes from Acidithiobacillus sp. IBUN Pt1247-S3, assembly GCF_041146875.1. NCBI lineage: Bacteria > Pseudomonadati > Pseudomonadota > Acidithiobacillia > Acidithiobacillales > Acidithiobacillaceae > Acidithiobacillus > Acidithiobacillus sp. IBUN Pt1247-S3. Next base: position 54 of record NZ_JBFRXP010000013.1, read on the forward strand.
ATCGGGGCCTTATCTATCTACCTCGTTACAGCAATCGCGGAATTAGGGGATATCACTTACGCTCAACGCCACGCTCTCTATCGCGGTCGCGCACCATCACGCGATCTTCACGCTCGACCATCGTAATGACCTTGCCTTTGTAAGGTTCGAGTTCAGGCATGGCTCTCAGATCGCTCCGGTACACAGCTACCAAACTCCCGCCCTGGAAGGCCATAGCAACAGTCTTATCCTCGCTCAGACTAAAAAGTTTGCCGGTGAACTGTCCTCGCGCAAGGCATCGTGCTGGGGCATTGCCCTCTCCGTCTTCTACCAATCGACTGGCGTCGGTGCGAAACCCATGACAGGCCATCGGCGCGATACCATCAGGCTTGGACACCGTGACCGCATAGCCCATCTGTTTCACCGCCAAGTTCAGGTTGTGATGAACCTGACCCAGATCCCCAACAAAATACAGCATTGCCTCTGCTGCCCTGGCTTCCAGCATTTGCGGAGAAATCAGCCGACTTTCGTACAACTCCTGGATGTCGTTTTTATCGTTTTCAGCGTAACGCCCGAGTTTCGACACTGCCAAATCCAGTGGGGACAATACTAGCATGTCAAACTTTTTGTCGGGGGACTGTGCCACGAAAATAGCACTGGCCTCCGCGTCCGGGTGCATCAAGCCCAATACTGGCGAGTAATTGCGGTCCCAGGTCAAAGCAAGCCGTGCGCCGTTATCGCTAACGTAGGAAACAAACACCTCTGGCAGGATGATCCTGTGAGAAAAAATCGCATCCACATCATTAGAGCTTCGTGTCGGGGAATACAGAGCCATGGCCGCGCCACCAGCCAAAATCAGACGGACAGGATGTTCAAGCCGTCCCTGTATCGTAGCTTCCGTTAGCCGCACCAACTCCTTCGCCGCGACAAAAATTGGGCGATCCGTGTATAAGCGGGGCAGACCATCAACAGACATACGGCGGCTTCAACAACTTTTTCATTCGGTCATACAACACCCCGGAGGAAAGCCGCCATCGAACAGCCAGGGCGTCTAAAGGGCTATTTCTGGTGTCTCCCGGATAAAAGGGTACCAAGGGCAAGTCCTGTGACAAGGCAGGAGCCACATCGTCCAACCAGGGCAGCAACACCCTTTGCCAGGCTTCGTAATCCGAAGCGAAAAACCCCAACAGGTCCAACAAGTACCCCCCACGCTGAACTCCCGGCCAGCCCTCACGCTGGGCATCTGCATCTACAGCGCCCATCAGGTCCGCTGCATCCCTTTGGGGGTCAGCGTGACGCATGAAGTGCCCGAGAACGGGCTCCAGGTCACGCAAAGCCATGCCCGGCTGCGGATGACTCAACAGCCGGAACAGAGGCAAGGGCGACAGGTCCTGGGGCTGGCCCAGGTACACCAGCGCCGCCAGCGCCGCCTCGCGCCCGTAGCAATCATCCAAAGTAAGCATGTCCATGTCCCCAGTTTAATTGCTCAGAATGTCTGCAGCCACCATCTAGTATGTTGGGATAATTGCCAACGGATGCGAGTGTTGTTATTGTTGCCAACATGGAATCCAAAGAGCTGATGCGGCGGCGAGTCTCTGTACAGGATAACGCCTTTGCTGAGATGGTGCTTTGGCAACTTGAATGTCCGGTGCCGCCGTGCGATCACCCGTACAAGTATCGCCTCGCGCTGATTGTCCAAGGGCAATGTGTGGTGCGTTACGACAACGAACGCGGCAAAGGAGATCACCGTCATATTGATATGACGGAAAAGCCGTATGTGTTCTCGACAGCAGAACAACTGGTGGCGGATTTTTTTCATGATGCAAGGAGGTGGCTTGATGAACACGGTCACGATTGATGTTCGGACCCTGGCGGACTCCCTATCTGACTTTGCCCAGGCATGGAAAAACGGAGAGGCGTCCGAGCCCAGGATCAGCTTTGATTCTCCAGAATTGCTTTGGAAGGTACTAACCGCCAAACGATGGGCCATTCTGAAAGCCATGGCCGGAGATGGCCCAATTTCACTGCGCGAGATCGCCCGGCGCGTAGAGCGCGACGTGAAATCCGTCCATACAGATGTTCATGCACTCCTGAACGCGGGAATCATCGAGCGACGCCCGGAAGGATTCTGCTTCCCATACGATGCGGTGCATGTAGATTTTCTGCTGAAGGCTGGATAACCCTCCACTACATTCTGCGGGGCCTTGGCCCCGGGACGGCGGATCATTTCAACCTGCCCGCCGATTTCTTCGACCGTCTTGATTCCATGCGCTGACCCTCACTGCATTCGTCTACTGGGTAGACGATTCCAACGCAGCAGATACCAGAGGACAATGGGGGATTGCGAAATCCGCATGACGGCCGTTTTACGACTTATGCCAAGTTGTGTTGATGCTTGCACTACCTTATAGTGCAATCAAAGCAACCAATACCGGAGTGAGCAAGCAATGCCATCCATCACTATTCGCAACGTCCCTGATGATGTACACCGTGCGATTCGGATTCGTGCGGCCATGCACGGCCGCAGCACCGAAGCTGAAATCCGCGACATCCTGGAGAAGGCGGCGAAGCCCGAGGGCCGCCTAAAACTCGGTTCTCTGCTGGCTTCCATCGCACGCGAGGCGGGCGGTCTGACCGATACCGAAGCTGAGCACTTCAACCAGATCCGTGACAAGATGGCGGCCGAGCCGATCAGATTTGAATGATCGTTCTCGACACCAACGTCATTTCCGAGCTGTGGAAGATCGAGCCGAATCCCAACGTGCTTGCCTGGGTCGATGCGCAGGCCGTTGAAACGCTCTACCTGTCCGCCATCACCGTGGCAGAGCTGCGCTATGGCCTTGCGACGATGCCCGAGGGCAAGCGTCGCACAATCTATCAGAATCGTTTGGAGGGGGAGGTATTGCTGGTATTTACGGCTCGTGTTCTTCCCTTCGACCTGGACGCTTCCCAAGCCTACGCCGACTTGATGGCGCGAGCGAAGGCGGTGGGCCAGGCCATCGGCAGGGCAGACGGCTATATCGCCGCTATAGCGAAAGCTCGCGGCTTCACCATCGCCACACGCGACATGACGCCGTTCCAGGCCGCCAGCCTCAAGGTAATCAATCCGTGGGAGGCGATGTGATGACATCGCTTCTAATTTTACGGATCACAGCCAGAATACTACTACCTTCTGCGGGGCCTTGGCCCCGGGGCGGCGGAGCACTTCAACATGCCCGCCGATTTCTTCGACGGTCTTGAGTTTCTGCAGAACGACATCCCGATTGGCATCTTTCCGATAGAGCCAGCCCAGCGGGATGTCGGGATGGCCGTCTAGCCAAACTCCAACCGCCTCAGCATCAAAACGATTTTGGTGATCCCGCGCAAGACGCACAGCGTTGTCTTTGGGTATCCCAGACAATCCGGAAGCTACAGGAAACTCCCGATTGAATGCCAGATTGGAAACTCGCCGGCTCATTTATTTATCCCTCCGCAATCATTTGCGTGAAGAGGTATAGATCAACACCCAGGAGAGTCGCCGTGCGGAGTCAAGCCGCGTCAGGAAGCAACCCCGGACTGACCCGCCGGTGATCTATACCCCGTGGAGATTCCAGAGGGACGAACCGCCTGATGCAACACACTGACTATAACAACGTCACCGATCATTACCTTTGCAACGAAGCCTTTGTGGCTGACGGTGCCCCAGATCTCTGGGTCGCCGCAGCCTGGGCCATCAATGGGTATCGGGACGATGGCCCAGGCCGTGAGTCCACGGAACCAGATACCGACACGCCACTGTTTGAGGATATTGCTGATGCGGATTGATGACGGGATCATCAAGGGACTCCCTGAAGACCTGAAAACCGAACTCTTGACGATAGCCCAATGGCTGCCAGAGAAAGCACCTCTCAGCTACGCCCACAGCAAGGCCCTGGTGCTCGCCTGGCGGGAGCTATCACAAACCGCCCTGGAATGGTCAGGAGCCAGCCTTGTTGTTCGCATCAATCCCGAGCCCTATCTGATGGACCGTGAGCGATTCCAGGCACCAGGCATTCAAACCCTTGACCACAATACCGGGCTCACCAACTACGATGCCGAAATCTGGGCTCCATACGAGGCTCCATGGCAGGCGGTTATGACCCATGCCAATCTGTGCGAACTGGCTGGGTATCTAAAGCTGCAGGTGGCCACATGGGGTAAAACCCAAGTGGCCCGCCGTCGTCATCTCCACAAAGACCGGCTGGATGGTCTGTCCATTGGCATCCACATCCAGCCGGAAGACTCGACCGCCGACATCTACCTGTTCGGAGACCGATCCTTACCATCTATCATCAGCAAGGATCTGGGAGATCAAAAATGAGGAAGGCGTGATGCCTGGTCTGTTCTGGATAGCAGCCAATTTCTTTGTATACTCTTTCCTGTGGATGTGGTTCAGGAAACCCGGACCTGTGGACTTTGTGCGTGCTATCAGATACTGGTTGAGCCCATGTTTGAGCCGACATCCTGGCAGTGCGGAAGACCGTGCATTGCGGTATCTAACGGAGGTCTATGGCTCTGGTTTGCCGTCATTCTGGATGAACCGTTTCTTTTTGGGGCTCGGTGTAGTCGGATGCGTATCCGCAATGCTGATACTGGGCCATGCCCTATATGCGCTTTATCTGTCTCCAGGAGCGTCAACCGATAGCCAGCTACCTTTGGCGCTGCCCATCACTATGGTTATCGGGCTTTTTGCGCCACTTCTCGTGGTGTTTCTGGAGAATTGGCGCAAGCCGTTGACTGGTCGGAGAACATCCGCCATCAACCGAATTTTTGGCACCATTGATCTGGCGGTAGAGGTGTCCGATACTTTGCGCCAAAAATATCCTGAAGCCTCTGACATACCCAGCCCTTGGGCTTTTCCAATACGTCCAGACTATGCCGTATTCTCGTCCGAGAAGAGCTTTTTTACCGCTTATGGCTTGTTTGCCGCATCATCCCTATATGTCGCCCATTCGGTCCCACGATTTTTGGATACGGTCATTTTTCTGTTCTCTCTCTATTTTGTTCCCGTTATTCTATCAGGGATGTTTGCGGCCTTCGGCTCATGGGGGAGCAACAAAGCCGTACTCATGGCATACCCGGTATCCGTCTTTTTGCGAGATGTCCGCATCCTGCAAAACGAAGATCGCTGGCGACTCCAGTGAATCCTCCGCCGCGAGCCGGCTCGCCGCAGCAGTGCAAGGCTTTGAGTGTAGGCCAGGCATGTGCAGTGCCGCACGCTGCCGTGTGGCTGGTGTAATTCTGGTGTAATTTGGAGCAATTCATAGCCCAACGGTGCCAATCAAACCCATATAAAACATGGTGTTCTATGGCGTTCAGATGCCTTCACACGG
>NZ_JBFRXP010000013.1:5481-87944 GCF_041146875.1 Acidithiobacillus sp. IBUN Pt1247-S3
GGCAGGGGCCACAAGTTCGAACCTTGTACCGCCCACCAAATAAATCAGAGGCTTAGGCAATACGCTCTAAGCCTTTTTCATTTTCTGGACAATTTTCTGGACGCTTGCTGTCATCTTTTTCCAGAATGTGTAACGCTGCCTGCAATCACCTCACGCTGGATCGATGACGCTGGTTACCCGGTTGATGATTTCGCGCGTGGTCTGCTGGTCCAGCGTCTCCACGTACTTCACGGCCGCCGCCCTGGCGTGCAGGTCGAAGGTGCGCATTTGATTACAGACGGCTACGCCCGTTGTGTCGTGTCCGGCGATGGCCACGGTCAATCCGTTCTGTCTCGCATGATTGCCACCACTGGTAATAGGTACGCACGTAACGAGGCCCAGCTTGTTGATCTCGGTCGGCGTAATGACCACGAACCGATGTCGATCTCGGATCTCGTTTCCTGCTGTTGGGTTTGGATTGATCCAGTACACATCGCCGGGGGACGGAATCCTTCGCCCAATCAAATCAACTCCCTCCCGACAGGCTCACCGTCTCTGGCCCAGGCGGTATTCTCGGCGAGAACTTCCAGATCCTGTTCAGTGACGCCAGCAAGCAATTCTTCCAGTTTATAGCGCCGCCGCTCACCGCGTGCCGGGCGCATGATAACGGTCCCCTGAGAAACCACGACACTCAAATTCTCACCAATACTAGCATCCAACCGCCTCAACACTTCTGCGGGAAGCGTAACCACAGCCGCGCCGCCTTGCTTACGAATCTTTGTGACCAACATTGTTAGGTGCCACCTCTTAAGCCCATCGACACTTCAGCAGCTTAGAGTAGATGTGACTTTAGTGCAACCAGGCACCGCTTTCCAGGGACTTTTTTCCTGAGATGGAGAACATGTCGGCATACCTGTCCGCCGAACGGCGGTTGCCTGGTGAGTAGTTCAGTTATTTTATATTCTATTGTTCTTATTTACCTATTTTTCGCCTTCACACGGCAGGGGCCACAAGTTCGAACCTTGTACCGCCCACCAAATAAATCAGAGGCTTAGGCAATACGCTCTAAGCCTTTTTCATTTTCTGGACAATTTTCTGGACACTTGCTGTCATCTCATGGACGGTTTTATTGAACCGTTGGTATGATTGCACGGGTTGAGATCAGATGTTTCGGTGAATCAATCGTTGATTAGTGTCCAGATGGCAGGTTTCTATGAACAGCTGTCGAATCTGAAATGGTTCGCGGGACGTGGAAAGACCAGACCAGGGCCAAGAGCAGCACCCTAGCGGATTTGCTGGATCGCTATGCGCGAGAGGTCACCAGCATCAAAAAAGGTAAAGATACGGAGATGTACCGCTTATCCTGCTTGCTTGCCGCAGGTTAGGTCGCAGCGCTGCCGCCGAGATCGGAGAAGTTGCTGATCTTGACGACGCCGTCCGGGAAGCGCGCCACCACATCCAGATGCCCACCCATCGCTTCGATGTGGCTACGCAAGGTGGAGATGTACATGTCGGTGCGCTTCTCGATCTTGGCGATGGATGGCTGCTGGACGTGCAGCACATCGGCCAGCATCTTTTGCGACAGCCCGCGTGCCTGGCGCAGTTCATTGAGCGGCATTTCGGCCAGCATGGTCTGCGCCATGGCATCGGCGCGAGCCTGGGATTCCGGCGACATCCGCGCCCGCAGATCTGAAAATTTCTTACCCATTGATTACTCCTTCCTTTTGAAGTTGCGCAAGGTGTTCGTCATATAACCGGTCAGCAATGGGGATATGCACATCATACCAGCGGTCGTTGCCCGTCTTGTCTCCACCGATCAGCAGGATGGCGGATCGCCTGGGGTCGAAGGCGTACAGCGTGCGAAGCGGACGCCCATCATGCTGTGTTCTAAGTTCGCGCATGTGGCTATGCCTGGAGCCATTGATTCCGCTACTGTGTGGAAAGCCCAACATGGGGCCACGATCTTCCAGCAGGCGCACGGACGCGGCAAGCGATTCCCGCTCGCCATCGGACAAATCACCCCACCACGCCCCGAACTCATCGGTGTACTCAACATCCCAATTCATGCGTTAAATATAGCCTTGATGGAATATTCCGTCAATGGAATGCGCCGCTAATGGAAAGTTCGGGAACGCCAAAGTATCGTGACAGATCGGGGCTCGCGCCGGGCATCCAAAGCCATCAATTTTTCTGACCATACTCAGCTTGCACGGGTCCACTATATAGCCGCCCCACGATGCACGCATAGGCTTGCAAGTTATGTGCGGTTGGGACGCCTCAAAAGGCGAGTATTTCCTCACAAGTTATCATTCTTCCTCTCGTTCGGTGAGCAGGCCCGCCCGCTGTTCGAGCCGCAAACCGAAGCGCGAGTCTTGATGAAACACCCAATACTTCGTGCGCTCACCACGTAACGACTTGGCACGGTAGAGGGCCTGGTCCGCGTAGCGCAGCAGATTTGCCAGATCTTGCACGCCGTCTTCCGGCACCCGACAAATCCCCATACTCAGGCGTACCGCCACCTCGCGCCCGTCGGTGAGGCTGATGGGTGCATTGACCCCCGCCTCGATCTTGACCAGCACCAATTCCAGCTCATCGAGATTGCGATAGCCCTCGATAAGCACGACAAATTCATCGCCACCCAAACGCGCAACATAATCCGTGCGCCGCAAACTTTCGCGCAAGCGGCGGCTCACCGCGCGCAGCACCTGATCACCGGCATCATGCCCGTAGAGGTCGTTGATGGGTTTGAAATGATCAAGGTCGATCATGCACACCGCCAGGTGCGATTCGTTGCGCTGCGCCCGTGCAATGGCCAGCTCTAGCTCGTCATCCAGGGCACGGCGATTGGCCAGCCCGGTAAGGCGATCATGGCGCGATTCATAATCCAGTTGTTCCAGGAGGAGCTGCTCGCGGCTGACGTCGCGTAATATCCCCAAAAAATTCGTCAGCACGCCCGCCGCATCGCGTACCGGAATGATGCTGATGTGGTTCCAAAAATCCGTACCATCGCGGCGATAATTGAGGAGTTTCCCGGTCCAGGCAGACTCCTGCGCCAAGGCATGATCGAGTGACGCCAATTCCTGCACGCTGGTGTTCCGGCCTTGCAACAGCGCCAAGCCCTTTTCCATGATCTCGTCGCTGCGGTATCCCGTCATCAAGGTAAAACTCTGGTTTACATACAAGACCTGTTTTTTGGCGTCGGTGAGCACCACCGCGTCGAAGGCCGAGCGCAAGCCTGCCCCCAGGGTAGCCTGCAGCTCATAGATCGCGACATCCTCCAGGGTTTCGGCCAGAACGCGCGCGGTGGATTCCAGCAGCATCTGCTCATCGCTCGGCCAGGCGTCGCCACTATGGCGCAAGAGCAACAACACCCCCCAACCCTTCTGCAAACGCGCGAGGGGGATTACCGCTGTAGAGGAAATCCCCAGACGTTGCAAGCGATCGGTCCACACGCGCAAGGCGGGGCCATTGTGGAGCCGCGAGGAATAGAAGGGCCGCGTCTCGCGCCAGACCAGGCCCAGCGGCCCCTGGCCTTCGGGCAGATCGGCATGGATGGAGCACTGCACCCCCGCCAGGATCGAACGGGAACCGGCCAGGGCGGCGGTTTGCAGGATGCCCTCGTGGTCGGGGCGGAGGATGGCGGCAAAGGCAGCGACTTGCTTTTGCAACACGCTATCGCAAAAGCGTTGCATTAGCTCTGTTTCGCTGCGCCGCGCCTCCAAAATGGCACCCAGGGCCTCGCGCCAGGCGAGCAGTTGTTGCTGGCGGCGGAGGTTAGTGTCCGACTGCCCGCCACGCCCCAACAAGCGCCAAAAGCGGGCGCTGGGGGGGTCGTTGCGAGAATCGTCGGCAGAATCGGACATACGGTAGGAATCCTTACGAAAAGAGCGCGGGCTGGTATTTTAACGAAAAACGGAGAGCAACAAATATCTTCAGCCGCCAACGCCTTGCTTAGCCACCATCCGCTCGTGATAAAACATCCAGTACCGGCGACGTTGCTGCCGGTCCGCCTTGGCCTGATACAACGCCAGATCTGCGAAGCGCAACAAGCGGCCGGTATTGCTCTCACCGTCTTCGGGATAACGGCAAATGCCCATACTCAACTGCACCGACACTTCCTGACCCTGGCCCAGCAGGACCGGCGCATTGACCAGAGTTTCCAGCTTGACCAGTACCACAGCCAATTCTTCGAGGGTCCGGTAACCTTCCAGCAGGATCACGAATTCGTCGCCGCCCAATCGCGCCACATAATCCGTGCGTCGCAGGCCATCGCGCAGCCGCTGGGCAAGCACTTGCAGGACCTGATCCCCGGCCTCGTGACCGTACCGATCATTGATGGGTTTGAAGGAATCCAGATCGATCAGGCAGACGGTAAGGCTGGAGCGATTCCGCTTGGCTCGGGCCAGAGCCAGATCCAGCTCGTCATCCAGTGCGCGGCGATTGGCCAGGCCAGTCAGGCGGTCGTGCCGCGCCTCGTATTCCAGTTGCCCCAGCGCTTGGTGTTCGTGGCTCACATCACGCAAAAGCCCGAGAAAATGCGTTAGCTCCCCGGCCGGATCGTGGATTGGGACGATGCTCACATGATTCCAGAACGAACTTCCGTCGCGCTGATAATTCAGCAGCTTGCCCGACCAAGCGACACCGTTGCGCAAGGCCCTGTTCAGGCTTTCCAGATCCGCCAGACTGGTTTCCGGCCCCTGCAAAACCTTCAGTCCCTTGCTACAGATTTCCGCTTCCTTGTAGCCCGTCATCAGGGTAAAGCTCTGATTGGCATAGAGCACGTCCCGCCGGGCATCAGTCAATACTACAGCATCCAAGGCGGCGCGCAGACCATCCCCCAAAATCAGCCGTAACTGCTGTTTGCCCAGATCGTCGAGTACGTCACCGAGCAACTGCGCCGTAGACTGCAACAGCATCTGGCTATCGCTGGCCCAGTCACTGTGCCGGTGCCGGGCCAAGAGTAGCAGCGCCCAGACCCGTCCCCGCCGCGGTACGGGCAGAACGCCCCAGGACCGCAGCCCCCGGCCGGTCAATCGCTCATTCCAGTCGCCCGGAGTGGCAGCAGCGGGCACGGACGAGGAGTACCAGGCTCGCTCCTCCTGCCAGACCATCCCCAAGGGGCTTTGGGTATTGGTAATGGCAGCGAGCGGCGAACAGCAAATATCACTGACAAAGGCCCGCGGACCCGTCAAGGCCACCGGCTGCAGAATCGACTGCGCGCCCGGCCGCAGCACAGCCGCCAGATCCGCCACCTCATGCTGCACGGTAATCTCGCAGAAATGCCGGAGGACCTGTCGCTCCTCTGTCGTCGGCACGAGGACCGCCGCTAACGCCCCCCGCCAGGCGAGCAGTTGCTGCTGCTGGCGGAGGTTACTGTCCGACTGCCCGCCACGCCCCAACAAGCGCCAAAAGCGGGCGCTGGGGTTGCGGGAATCGTCGGCAGAATCAGACATGGATCAGGACCTTGCGAGCGATCAACTCGCCAGGCGCACGCCGCGACGCTCGCGCTGGATTTGGTAGAGCGCCAACAGCTCGCTGCGCACCACATTCAGCTCCATATCGAGGCTGGCGACGGATGCGCCGCGCTCACTGCGGCGATCGAGCAACAAATGGCGGCGGGACTGCAAGTGCTGGATTCTTTCTGGTACGTTCATCTTTCACTCTCCTGTTTTGCTGGTATGGCTAGGGGGTAACCCGGCCATTTTGGGTAATGAGGACGCCGGAGCCGGTCGCCGCAGCGGGAAACCCCTCGGCGCTGATGGCGCGGGCGATGGCCGTACCGAGATTGCCGGCACAACCGCTGGTAACGACGGATACATACAGTTGTGCTGGGCCGGACTGGGTAATACTGGTAGCACCGGGAATACTTACCTGGCCGCATTGCGATCCGGTACTGCCCACCACAAAAGCAGCAGTGCCCGTGCCATAAACCGGGTCGGCAACATCGTGGGCCGATTGTCCGTTTAGCGTGCTGTAGAGATCGGTTTTCGCGCCATTATTTGCCGCGGCAAAACCGTTGCTTACGGCATCCACTGCCATTTTGAAATCTGCTGCCACAGTTTGCGCCTTTGCCGTTTCGAGATACTGAAAATATTGGGGAATCGCAATCGCTGCCAAAATGCCAATGATGGCAATCACAATCATCAGTTCTATTAGGGTAAAGCCATCCTGCGCCACAGATTTGTGAGCGATTTTTTCCATCTCGTGATTCCTTTCCGAAAGGACTCTTTTGGCAAGAGCACTGTCCGAAAGGGGCACCCCCGAGGGGGTGCGTAATGTGATTAGCTGTAGCTCACGCCACCGTTTGTGTTGATGGTCGCGGTGGTTGAGGTACCAGAAGCGGAAATGCCAGCAGCTGTTAGGGCATTGGTGATCTTTGTCCGCAATCCCGAGCTACATGTTGAATAGTCCACCGTGAAACCAACACTTGTGTTAGGCGCAACTGTAACCAAAGTACTAGTTCCTGCAGCAGTCGAAGTGCCCGTGGGAACAGAAAATACTGCACAACCTTCTACACCTGGGGTTTGAGAATTGTTAGGCGTATAAATGCTGGTAGTTTGCCCCGCAGCGCCCGCTGCTTCAGCAGCTGTTCCCTGCGTCACCAACTGATGGAAATCTTGGGAGATAGTGGTGGCTTTTGACGTTTCGATATACTGCTCATACTGCGGAATGGCGATGGCCGCCAAAATGCCGATGATGGCAATAACAATCATCAGCTCGATGAGGGTGAAACCGGCCTGGGCCGCGTTCTTTGCGTTCTGTACCTTCATACTCATGTGTACCGTCCTCCTGCAGGGGGATAATTCCAACACGCACCATGCGAGTCGCAGGAAGACTAAAGCAATAGCCGTGCCATAGTAATAGCCCATTGTTTTTATTGGAATTAGCAAAATCTGATTCTTTTCGTTCCGTCATCGTGGACACGAAATCGTGTAACATCAGAAACCCGTATTTTGCTAACATTCTGGAGCAATATTATATAACTAATTGATAGATAACAAATTTGTGGTAAATTTTCGGGAAAAGCAGGCGGACACGAAATCGTGTCCGCGCCGTTTTTTGGTTACACGAAATTGTGTCCGCGCGCAGATGTACAGAAAAATTGACATCATAATAGAGCGGCGGTACGTTGCGATGATCTTTTTGGGTCCCGGAGGCTGGATCGTCGTGCGTACCGATAGGGGTTTTATGGCGTATGCCAGTATGGTGAAGGCGCGGCGCGAAGCGATGGGGCTCACGCAGCAACAACTGGCCGAGCGTGCAGGCTGCAGCCGTGTTACGCTGATCGGGCTGGAATCCGGGCAGAGTGTGCAACAGCGGACGCTGGAAGCCGTCCTGACCGCGCTGGATTTACGCCTGGAAATGCAAGAGGTGGCGAAAGAGGACGCCGCAGGGGAAAACCCCGCCAATTTTACGGGAGATGCCCGTGGGCGCCTCACCATCAAGCAACTCATGGCGGCAGCCCGGCTGGAATACGCCACAAAAAAGCGCGTCTACTGAGGTTCCCGCCATGCCACCCCAAAAGGATTCCCTGGAAGTTTTTGTCCACGGGCAAAAGGTCGGGCAACTGGAATATGACCCGTTGCAGGACACCACTTGCTTCTTCTGAAAGATCGTGTTCTGGAAAAGCTGGATGCAGTAACGGATCGCAGCGCTACACGGATGCAACTGCAAACGGTTTCCGCCAGGACATTGCCAACGCACGCACCCAATATGCCGCGCAAGTAGATGCATTTCTCGCCAGTGGGCTCTATGCTACCTTCTGTGCAGGTTGGCTCAGGAGCCACAGACCTTGTCAGCTACAGGCAATGACAGTATTTGGATAGGCGCGCAAAGTGCCGGCTTTTTGACGGGAGCCAGCAGGCAGGCCTGCTATCGCCTGGCGGATAGTGGTGAGGTAACCATTCGTCATACGGAAAATAACCGCCTGGAGTTTTGTGCGCAAGATTTGGCGCAGCGCTTGGGTTTGAACCTGACGGTAGAGGCCGGAGAACTCCTTGCCCTTGCGGATACCGGGGGCGCCGCCGCCATGCGCGAGTTTGGCCTTTTTCTTCTCGCGGAAGGGCGAGAAACCACCGCCTTCACTTGGCTGCTACAGGCTGCCGAAAAAAAGGACGTGGATGCAATGGACTGGATTAGCATCTGTTTTCTCGAAGGGTTGGGTACTACTCCCGACTTGGCGCAAGCCCTGCGTTGGCTAGGGGAGGCGGCAACGGCGGGTCATGCAGTTGCACAAGCCAAGATCGAGGCGCTGCAAACATCGTCCTAAGAAGCATGGATTCAAACCCTATGAAATTGACCTCTCCGCCATCGCTGCGTACAAAGTAAAGGCATAACGCTCAGGAAGGTGAAAGCATGGATCTACAGGAAACCGTAGAAAGTCTGCGCAAGGTTATCGAGGGTGCCGTCGCGCCAAGCATCCGGGACATACAGACACGGCCAGCGCGATATGATGATTGTCCCCTTAATCGGGGAGTCAACGCCGAGCCAATTACAAAAACACCTGCTCTGGCACCCCGAAGCGCTCGGCCAAGGCCCGCGCTTGCCGCAGATTCAGGGTGCGCTTGCCGTGAAGCACTTCACTTACCACGCCCTGGCTGCCGATTTCCGGTAAATCGACCTGCTTCAATTTGTGCTGGACCATGAGAAAACGCAAGACTTCCAATGGCGTCGCGCCTTCCGGCATGGAATCCCGCGCTTCCCATTCCGCCACCAATTCTCCGAGGTAATCCGCTAGACGAGCCATTGGGTGCGATTCGTTGGCCCCGCCCGCGTCCAACACGGTATCCAGAGCCTCTACGAGGGTGTCATATTCTTCTTCAGTGCGTGCTGGCTGCAACAGGGGCGCCACATGGTGCCAATGTGCGATCGCGTCGTTGACGTACGTGTTAGTATTCATCATCTTACCCTCCAACGCCCTTTATCATATTCAGAATGGGTGAGCACCCACCGAATGAAAACCTTCCCGGTGTTAAAGTGAACTGCCGCGATGATCCGCAGCTTGTTGCCTCCAACATTAAAGACATACACATCGTTTACCTTGTCCACGCTGTTGAAAAGGTTCCTCATCTCCGCGAAGTCCGCCAGACGCGCCTTTTTCATGACCCGATACCACTGATCTAGCGCCGTGGCGCAGTCTGCATGCTGTTTCATGGCTTCTGTAATGCGGCGGTGCGTGATGACATGCATGCCTCTGATTGCCTCGTTACCCAGTATTCACAGAATATCTCGTTTCGAGATTGCTTGCAAGTGATTGCCATGGCAAGTTTTTTTCCGTTTTTCTCACTAAAGCGCCGCACAAGGCGGCGCCGAAGAGTACGCGTTTCAATACTCAGGCAGGCGTGTTGGCATTATCCCCCAACAATTGCTCGCGTTTGTCGCGGATGTCCTTCGCCACGGCCATGTACATGGCTGGCACCACGAACAGCGAGAAGAGGGCGCCAATCGCGAGGCCAGTACAGATAACCAGGCCCATTTGATAACGAGAGACTGCACCTGGACCCATAGCAAAGACTAATGGCATTACACCCAAGACCATAGCCGCGGTGGTCATGAGGATGGGGCGCAGACGTATGCTGGAGGCCTTTTCCACGGCTGCACGCTTATCCAGCCCCTCATGAAGCTGGATATTATTAGCAAACTGCACGATCAGGATACCTTGCTTGGCGATGAGGCCGATGAGGGTAATCAGCCCGACCTCGGTATAAATATTGATGGAACCGAAGCCAAGGCTGATGAAGATTAGCGCACCGCTAATAGACATCGGCACCGTGATCAACACGATCAACGGGTCGCGGAAACTCTCAAATTGCGCCGAAAGCAGCAGGTAGATCAGCAAGATGGCCAGCAGGAAGGTCACCAACAAACCGCCTTTTTCCTGCATGTATTGGCGCGATTGACTGGCATAATTGATCTGGTAGTTGCTTGGCATCACTTTTTCCGAGGCTTGGCGAAAGAAGTTTAGCGCCTCTCCCATACTTACCCCCGGCTTGGGAACCGCCTGGATGGTGGCCGCATTGAGCTGGTCAAATTGTGGCAAGAACTGCGGTTCTGTCCGCGTCTGAATGCTCACCACCGTAGACAACGGAACGAGGGCGCCACTCGCGGTACTGATGTAGTAATGCTTCAGCATCCCTGGGTCGGCGCGAAAACGATCTGGCACCTGCGGAATCACCTTATAACTACGCCCATCCATATCGAAGCGATTGACATAATTCCCACCCAAAAGTGGCTGCAAATCATTAGCGATATCTGCCATGCTGATGCCGAGATTTCCTGCCAAGTTGCGGTTGATTTTCAGCACTATTTCGGGATTGTCAATGCGCAGATCCTTGGTAACGTAGAGGAAGAGGCCACTCTTATAGGCGGCCCCTACCACTTGGTCTGCCACTTGATCAAGTTTGGTGTAGCTTCCTGGGCTCTGGAGAACGAACTGAACGGGAAGACCGCCTGCCGAACCGGGTAATGAAGGGGGCAAAAAAGACGCCACTTGCAAACCAGTAACCGATTGCAAAGCCTGCTGCACCTTGGGTTGTAACTGCATTGCTGTGGTACTGCGTGCGTCCCAAGGGGTTAGACGCATGCCGGCAAAGAGACTATTGCTTGCTGCACCACTTCCAACGGAAATTCCAGTAACCATAAAGGTGGCTGCCTTTTCTGGGTATTGGTCTAGTACGTGAAGAATCTGCTTACCGTAGTGCACCAGCGCAGTTGGCGTAACCGTAGGACTGCCAGTACCCATATTAAAGACAATGCCTTGATCTTCCTTGGGCGCTAACTCTGACTTCGAGGTAGTGAACAGGAAGTAGATACTGGCAAAGACCACAGCCGCGAACAGCAGGGTTACCGGCACGTAGTTCAAGCTGCCGCGTAGTAAGCGATCATAAAAACGGGTGAAGGCATGAAAACGACTATCAATGAAGTGCTCGAAGCCATGCTCCTTGGTCGGGCGCAAAACCTTGCTCGCCAGCATCGGCGAGAGAGTGAGGGCGACGATCATGGAAATAAAGACTGCTGCCACCAGGGTAAAGGCAAACTCACCAAAGAGGCTGCCGGTAAGCCCACCCATAAAGGCAATCGGTGCGAATACCGCAATCAGGGTTGTGGACATGACAACGATGGGGGAACCCAACTCCCGCCCTGTCATCATTGCGGCATCAAAAGCTGAATGCCCCTCATCGATATGGCGATGCACGTTTTCCACCACGATGATGGCGTCATCCACTACTAAGCCAATTGCCAGGACGAAGGCCAGCAAGGTGATGAGGTTGATAGAATAGCCAAGGCTCCACATGATGAGACCAGAGCCCACGATGGACAATGGAATAGCCACGCCGGGGATGACTGCCGCGCGCCACGAACCCAGGGTAAAGAAAATCACCAAAAGCACTACCGCGAGGGTGATCCCGATGGTCAGCATAACTTCATCCAACGATGCCTTGATGAAGACGCTGGCATCGTAGGGGATCGCTTCGTGCAGACCCGGAGGCAGACCTTTGTCAATATTTTTCAGTGCTGCCTTCACACCGCTGGCGACATCCAGGGAGTTGGCGGAGGGCGATTCTTGAATGCCGATAAAGGCGGCGGGACGCCCATCAAAGAAGGCATAAGAGGTGTAGTCTTGTGCGCCGAGTTCAACCTTGGCAACGTCCTTGAGCCGGATAAGCGTACTACCCGACTGGGTAATCACCAGGTTTTCAAACTCTTTCACGTTGTGCAGGCTGGTGGTGGCGACGATGGTGTTTTGCACCGTCTTGCCGCGCGTCTGCCCAACCGCTGAAATGAAATCGTTACTCTTCAGTGCCGCTGATACCTGCGCTGCGCTAATCCCCAATGCCGCCATCTTCTGCGGATTGAGCCAAACGCGCATGGCATAGGTATTACCATTGCCCGCTCCCGGAGGAAGAATCTGTGCCTCCCCCACTCCAGGCACCGTAGCCAACTGCGGCTGCGCCACTCGTAATAAGTAGTCGGTGATCTGCTGTTGATTCAATGTCTTACTGTAAAATGCCACATACATCAGATCGGTGGTATTACCGACCGTAACGTTGATGACCGGCAATTGACTACCAGTAGGTAACTGGTCCGTTACCTCTTGCACCTTGGCCTGGATGTTGGCCAGGGCCGAGCTGGGGGCAGTCCCCAACTTCATGTAAACCGTGATGGTTGAGGCGCCTTCGGAACTATTAGAGGTCAAATAATCAATGTGCGGTGCGCTGGCGATGACCTTTTCCAGGCGGGTAGTGACAAATCCCTGCACTGTTGCAGGATTGGCGCCTGGGTAGGCGGTGGTGATAGTGACTACAGTGTTGGTCAAGGCTGGATACTGCCGCACCGTCATCATCATAAAGGCGTGCAGACCAAGCAAAAAAATTACCAGATTGAGTGCCGTAGCCATCACTGGCCGGCGAACAAAAATTTCCGTAAATCGCATAACTTTGCCTCAGTGCGACGCGGCGACGCTGACCGGTGCGTCGTTGGTAAGTTTGACTTGCCCGGCAGTGACGATGAGTTCGCCAGCCTTCAGTCCCTTGACGATAGCGACATTCCCGTCGCGCTCCTCTCCTGTCTGGACTACCTGTTGAACGGCAATCTGACTCTTCTTGCCATCGACGGTCTTGCTTTGCACCACATAGACAAAGTTTCCATAGGTATTGTAGGTAATTGCCGCTGCCGGCACCGTCAGGACTTTTTGCGTTATGTTGCGTACTACGGTCACATTGCCAAACATCCCCGGCCGCAGCGAATTTTTCGGATTTTCCAAGGTGGCTTGGATTTCGACTTGCCGTGTCTGGGGATTGATGGCGGAACCCAATGCCGTGATTTTACCGTTGAAGATCTGTGCACCGGTGGCGTCGGAGTGGAATTGCACCGGGGTTCCGGGCTGTAGCTCGGGAAGATCGGCCTGGGGCAGTGTGAAGTCTATGTATAGCGGATCCCAGCTCTGCAAATCGGCGATAGCGGTGCCCGGCGTCACATACTGCCCTACATTTACCTTGCGGATGCCGATTTGGCCGCTGAAGGGAGCGGTGATCGCCAGCTTGTGCAGGGTAGCTTCATCATTCTGTACGGATGCCTGATCGACGGCATAGGTGGCCTGTGCCTGGTCGAGTTGGGCTTGACTGGCGGCCTTGTCGGCAATCAGGGTTTGCGTGCGTTTCAGATTGACCTCAGCAAGATGCAGATTTGCGCGATCAACGCGGAGTTGGGCAAGCTGATTACTGTTATCGATCTGCACCAGAAGCTGCCCGGACTGCACGTAAGAGCCTGAATGAAAATGAATGGCGGTGACGTTGCCAGCAATTTGCGTGCTCAATTCTGTACCCTGGACCGCGCTGAGGGAGGCAACCGCCTGAAGCTCTGGATGCCAATCCTGCTCTAGCACCTTTTCTGCCGAGACGGAGAAGACTGGCCTGGGCGCATTGGCGATGGCTTTGGCAATCATTTGATTGACAAAAGCTTTGAAGCCAAAAATGCCGCCAAAAAGAATAACCAAACCTAGGATGACGATAGCGTATGCTTTTTTCATGGAAGATCTCCGGTACAGTTTGCCGGGGGGATTAGAGAATCGATTTCATCACGAAGCTGCGTGTTTGGCGCCGACATTTTGCAACTTTGGTGCACCCTTGCCTGGGTCATTCCACCAGCCACCGCCAATGGCAACGAGTAGGGCGGCAGTATCCTGATAGCGCTGGGATTCTGCCTGTACCACAGCTATCTTAGCGCTGTTGTACTGTATCTCGCTGGTTAACAAGGTGAGATAGTCGCTCGCGCCACTACGGTAGCTTACCTCGCTGAGATGCAAGGATTTGCTTGCGGCACTCAGTGCTGCCTGCTGCGCGCGTAAGGTTTCGGCGTCGCGCTGCAACGCGCGCAAGGCGTTGGCCACTTGGCTGAAGGCGCCGAGAACGGTAGTACGGTACTCCTGATAGGTTACCTCGTAAGCCGCCTTGGCTTCGGAGACCTGCGCGCGCAACTTGCCGCCCTCAAAAATTGGCTGGGAGAGGCTACCCACCAAGCTCCAAATGCTGCTGACGGGGTCAAAAAATAATCCAGGGTGCGCGGCAGTGGAACCAATTGCGGCACTTAGCTGAACAGTCGGGTAAAATTGCGCATTTGCCTCGCCAACCGTGGCATTGGCAGCCTTCATTTGCGCCAGGGCCGCCTGAATGTCGGGCCGTTGTTTGAGCAAGGTGGAAGGCAGGCTCACCGGAATTTTTTCGGGCAGGGTAATTTGATCCAGCCGCAACTCCGGGATCGCCGCCTCTCCGGGGAATTCCCCCAGTAAGGTTGCCAATTGATGATTGTAGACGGTGAGCTGCTGTTGCAGGGGCGGCAATTTTGCCTCTTGGCTCGCCAGTTGGCTGGACTGGGTCACTACCGTGTTGTAGGGAATTGCCCCGGCCTGGTACTGCAATTGCGTTAAATGCAATAGTTTCGACTCGCGCGAGACGATCTCCTGGGTTGCCGCGATCTGCGCCCGCGTTGCTGCGGCATCAATTGCGGTGTTGACGATGTTCCCCGTCAGCGTCAGGCGTGCTGCTTCCAATTCCCAGCGTTGATAATCGACTAAAGCCTTACTGTTCTTGTAGACCAAGCGATTTACCCCAAAAATATCCGGGTAATAGGTCACGCCCAGGCTGCCGGTGACGAGCGAATAATGGAACCCGCCTTTGCCGCCGCCAAAGGCGGCAGAGGATGCCTTGGCGCGCGTGGATTGCAGGCTACCGCTAACCTGCGGATAGAAAATGCTGGCATTCACCCGTTCCTCGGCCTGTGCCTGACGCAATTGCGCCTGCGCCTGCGCAATGCTCGGGCTGTTCTTCAGTCCTGTTTGTACAAGGGTATTCAGCTCTTTCGAGTGAAAGAGCTTCCACCACTCCGCGTCGAGTGTTTTGCCATAGACAAATTCCTGCGCTGTACCCGCCACTCCCGTGCCGCTAAGCGTATGCTGAGGATTTCCCTTGACGGTATAGGGTGCGTGATCCCCAGGACTACTGGGAACGCGCAGTTTTGGCTCGAAGCTACAGGCCGACAGTCCCAGAGCAAGAAGCACTGCGAGCGTGAGGCCACGATAGGAATGTGATGAGCTGAGCATGGACGGGGAACTCCAGGATGTAACCGACCGTTCGGTATAATGCGTAATGAACCCCACTCTGTCAATGCAAAACAAATGCAAGGCAAATGATTTCAGAGTATGAAAACGCTTGATTTTCACCAGCGTGCCACGCATATTCTCATCCACTACATTTGATGGTTGTCAGGAGCGTAATCCATGGTTCGTCGTGCTTTACTCATTGGCCTCTCGGCCTTCAGCTTTACTGTGTTTGCCCCGCTTGCCATGGCTGAGCCATCGGTTCCGCAGGTCATCCAGTCCATCCAAAGTAAACAGTACACGCAAGCGCAGCAGCAGCTTTCTGAGGTCTTGGCGGCACACCCCAACTCTGCCCAGGCACAGTACCTGGAGTCGCGCCTGTTGGCGAAAGAAGGAAAATGGAGTGAGGCGTCTGCTGCCCTGCAACGCGCCAAGACTCTCGACCCCAGCCTATCCTTCGTGCAAGCAAAGGTGCTTGCGGGCTTCGAAAAACAGTTACAGCATCAAGTCGGCAAGACCTCTCCCGCTGCAGTCAGTAACGAGAAATCGCATTCTCGCCTGGGTGCCGCCATCGCTTGGTTTTTGGGGCTGATCGCCATGATTGCAGCAATCTCTTGGTTCCTGCGTCGCCGCCGCCAGCGCCAAGCCATCGCCTACCAGCAGATGCAACCCGGCTTTGGCAATATGGGCGGATTCCCAGGGCAAGGAAATTATGGACCACAAGGTCCCTATGGGCCGGCGGGGATGCCGGGCCAGGGGGGCATTGGTTCGGGCTTGGCCTCGGGTATTGCTACTGGCGTTGGCATTGGTGCCGGTATGGCCGCTGGTAATGCGTTAGCCGGTAGTCTGTTTGGTCACCATGACGCTGGTGATGCCAGCAATAACAGTGAGCAAAATGATCAATTTGGCATGACCGACAGCTCCTGGGGCGGAGACGCCTCGGGTGCGGGTGATTTCGGTATGGGTGGTGACGACGACAGCTGGGTGTAATGAAAGTGAGCTTGGCAGGCCTCTTCTTGCCAAGCATCACCGGCGACCAGTACCATTCAGCCTTTGCCGGTCTGCGCTGAAATGGCTGGAGAGTTTTGATGTTTCATGGAAGTATGGTGGCGTTGATAACGCCAATGGATGCGAGCGGGGCCGTTGATGATCGCGCCCTGCGCGACTTGGTAGAATGGCACATTGCTGAGGGCACGCATGCCATCGTTGCCGTAGGCACGACGGGAGAGTCCGCGACCCTGACGGTAAAAGAGCACGTCGCTGTCATTCGCAGTGTCGTCCAGCAAGTGCATGGGCGTATTCCCGTAATTGCTGGCACCGGCGCCAACGCCACGGCAGAGGCCATCGAACTCACCCGTGCCGCCATGGAGGCGCAAGCAGACGCCGCTCTCTTGGTCAGCCCCTACTACAATAAGCCAACCCAAGAAGGTCTTTTCCAGCACTACAGCGCCATTACTGACGCCTGTCATTTTCCCATCATTTTGTACAACGTGCCTGGGCGCACCTCTGGCGATATCCTGCCAGAAACGGTGGCACGCTTAGCAAAGCGTCCCAACGTCGTGGGTGTGAAAGAGGCGAGCGGCAAAGTTGACCGCGTGGCCGAAATCTTGCACCTTTGTGCGATTCATGATGCAAGCATCGAAGTTTTCAGTGGAGATGATGGCGCAGCACTGGCAGCTATGGCCATCGGCGCGCGTGGCGTGATTTCCGTCACCGCCAATGTCGCCCCGCGTGCCATGGCGCAGATGATGTATGCCGCACTGGAAAATGATTTTGTTCTGGCGCGACGCATCAACGATGCGCTAGTGCCGCTTCATCGCGATCTCTTCGCGGAGTCCAACCCAATACCAGCAAAATGGCTGCTCGCAGACATGCAACGCGTGGGACCGACAATTCGTCTGCCACTCACGCCACTCAGCGAATCTCTGCATGTGCGCCTGCGTTCCGCTCTGCAGTATGCCAGTTCTGCTCCCCTTTCACCCGCCTCATGAGTACGCTTGCTACCATGCGTAAACCGATTGCACGTAGTCTCGTCGTTGCCACTTTGCTCAGCCTAGGGCTGAGCGGGTGTTCCTATATACCTTTTCTCAAGACCAATAATGGCCCGGAATATACCGATGCCAAGGTGTTGAAGCCGCTGGCAGTGCCACCGGATTTGCTCGCGTCTGCGCCGCAGCCGGGGGTGACCGTTCCGGGTGGCGGGTTGAGTGCCGCTGAGGCGGTACAACAATCTGGTATGCAGAATGCCAGCACCAGTAATGGCTATGAGGTTTTCCAGCCCCGTCTCGCACCAGGGCAGAGTGCTGTTGCCGAGCCAACCGTCCCGGGTGTCCAGGCCGAGTTGGTTGGGCAAGGAAAGGATCTAGCCCTGCGTACCCAGGCCAAGCCAGATCAGATCTGGTCGGCGCTGCGTGCCCAGTTGGCAAAGCGAAAAATCGGCATAAAACGCTTTTCGCCTGAGCAGAATGAATTGGTCACCGATTGGGATTACGTGCGCGGTGGTATTGCCAGCTTCTTTGGCAACAGCCTGGGCGCCAATCGTCGCATGCAATTTACCTTCGCTCTGCAGCAACAGGCTGATGGCAGCCAGTTGTTGACCGTAAAACAAAATCGGCAATGGATCAGCCCGACCTCTGAATCTATGGACTGGCAGCCACATGATCCTGATCTGGATGCTAATCGTCACCTGTTAGAGGCCGTGCAGAAGCGCCTTGCCCAAGCGGTGGTGATGGCAGAAATGCCCGCTATCAAGGTGACTCGCTACCGCGACGACCTTGGCCCCTATCTGGTTCTTGATCAACCGCCACTCAAGGCACAACCGGCAGTGCAGATGGCTATCAACAGCCTTGGTTATCCGGTCCAGACCACGGCGACGGGGACCTGGTCGCTGCAGTTGCGTGGTGGACAAGCAGCGCAGAAATCCAAGGGCATTTTTGGTGGCATGTTTAGCAATGCCTGGCATAGCATTGAGGGCATTTGGGGCGGTGGAAAACCAGTCAAGCCGCTGGCCGTACAGGTAAAGCTGCTCGCTATGAAAGATGATAATGGCAGTGTGCTCGAGACCTCTTCCAGCACTCAAGGGGAAGAAGAAAACAAGGCAGCCATGGTAATCCTCGACAAGCTGCAGACGGCGCTGACGCCAGAAAAAGGGAATGCTTCATGATTGAGCGGTATACCCGCCCCGAGATGGGCATTTTATGGACCCAGGAGGCGAAATATCGCGCGTGGCTGGAGGTTGAGTTGGCGGCCTGTCGCGCCTTGGCCAAAAAGGGAGAAATTCCAACAGAGGATCTGGCGGAAATTGAAGCCAAGGCACAATTTGATGTTGCCCGCATCGATGTTATCGAAAAAGAAGTCAAGCACGATGTTATTGCCTTCTTGACCTCGATTGCCGAATTTGTTGGCCCCTCCAGCCGATTTATCCACAAGGGGCTTACCTCTTCCGATGTGGTCGATACTGGTTTCGCTCTGCAATTACGCGATGCCGGTAACCTTCTGAAAACGGGTTTGCAACGCCTGGATCAAGCCCTGGTGCGTTTGGCCTGGAAATACAAAGACACGGTAATGATCGGTCGTTCCCACGGTATTCACGCTGAGCCGGTCACGTTTGGCCTGAAAGTGGCTGTGTGGCGGGCGGAGGCACAACGCAATTTACAACGCCTCGAACGCGCCATTGTATCAGTCTCTGTAGGTATGTTGTCGGGTGCAGTCGGCACCTTTGCCAACATTGGTCCGGATGTCGAAGAAGCCGTATGCAAAGAGCTCGGTTTGCAGCCGGAGCTGGCGAGTACCCAGGTTATCTCGCGTGACCGCCATGCGGAATTCTTCAACACCTTGGCACTGATTGGCGGGTCCATCGAAAAGATCGCCATTGAAATTCGTCACCTGCAGCGTACCGAGGTGTTGGAGGCGGAAGAACCCTTCACTGCCGGCCAAAAGGGCAGCTCGGCGATGCCGCATAAGCGCAATCCGATCCTCTCGGAAAACCTCACGGGCCTCGCGCGCTTGCTGCGTGGCTATGCGGGGATGGCCTTGGAGGACATCGCCCTATGGCATGAGCGGGACATCTCTCACTCCAGTGTGGAGCGCGTGATTGGCCCGGATGCCTGCATTGTTCTCGATTTCATGTTACATCGCGCCAGCGGGCTGCTGGAAGGTTTGGTGGTCTACCCCGAGCGTATGCGCGAGAACCTCGACAAGATGCACGGCCTGATTTTTTCGCAGCGTGTTCTTTTGGCTCTCACGGAAAAAGGCATGCTGCGCGAGGATGCTTATCGTGTGGTGCAACGCAATGCTATGCGCGTCTGGCAGGAAGGGCTGGATTTTCAGACCTTGTTGTTGGCAGATGGCGACTTGCAGCGTTATCTCTCGGCAGCAGATATCCGCGAGCTCTTTGACCTTAGCTACCATACCAAACAGATCGCCAGCATCTTTGCGCGGGTCTTTCCCGAGGGGCAACCAGCATGAGTGCACAGGAAAAGCTCTATGAAGGTAAGGCGAAGATCGTCTATGCCGGGGAAAACCCCGATGAATTGATTTTGCATTTCAAGGATGACACCTCTGCCTTCGACGGCGAAAAACTCGCCCAGCTCGCGCGCAAAGGCGAAGTGAACAATGCCTTCAACGCCTTTATCATGGAATATCTGCAAAAGGCCGGTGTGCCTACCCACTTTCTCCGTCGTAGTGGCACGCAGGAGTCGGTGGTACAGCGTCTGGAGATGATTCCCGTGGAATGCGTCATTCGCAATCGCGCCGCTGGTTCTCTCTCTCGGCGTTTGGGGATTGAGGAAGGCCGTGTCCTCGCGCCGCCAGTGATGGAATTTTTCCTGAAGAGCGATGCGCTGCACGACCCGATGATTAACCGCTCCCACATCCGCAGCTTTGGCTGGGCGACAGCGGAAGAAGTGGAGCTGATGGCGCGCTGGACCGAGCGCGTAAACGTGCTGCTGGTCGATCTCTTCGCCCGCGCTGGCCTAATTCTTGTTGATTTCAAGCTTGAATTTGGGCGCTTCCATGGTGAACTGCGCCTCGGCGACGAATTCAGCCCTGATGGCTGTCGCCTGTGGGACGCCGAGAGCCTGGAGAAAATGGACAAAGACCGCTTTCGCCGCGATCTGGGCGGTGTGGTGGAGGCCTACGTCGAAGTGGCACGCCGTATCGGTGTGCCCCTCGACTAAGCAGCTAAAAATACCGTTTCCTAGGCTTTCCAGGAGATTGCCGTGACCTTCGCCATGCATCGCGGGGCTCGCGCCCTGTCCGCTTTCCGTGCGCAACGCCTCGTGCAGCGTGCCCAAGCTGAAGGGCTCGCCATACGTGGCCTTGCCGCGCGCTTCGTACACCTGCTCGATTGGGAGAAAACTCCTGGCAGCGATGAGCAAGGGCGTCTCGAAGCCCTGTTGACCTACGGCGAACACTGGGATGATAACTGTGCCGCCATGGAGATCGCCGTGGTGCCGCGTTTGGGCACGATATCTCCGTGGTCGAGCAAGGCGACAGAAATCGCCCAGGTCTGTGGCTTGGCGGGTCTACGGCGCATTGAGCGCGGCATCGCCTACTACGTCGATCATGAGCAAACCCTGCTGCCAGCAGAACGAGCGAAATTGCTCGCCATACTCCATGATCCCCTAACCGAATCGGTATTGGAGGATTGGCAGGATGCCGAGATGGTGTTCGTGCATCCCGAGCCACGTCCCTTGCGCCGTATCCCCTTTTTACGGGAGGGGCTGCCAGCCTTGCAGGCCATCAATGAAGAGCTGGGCCTTGCCCTCTCCGGAGCAGAACTGGACTACCTCGCGCAGCTGTTTACCGGGCTAGAGCGTGACCCCAGCGATGCCGAATTGATGATGTTTGCCCAGGCGAACTCGGAGCACTGCCGGCACAAAGTCTTCAACGCCCAGTTCCGCTTGGATGGCAAAGAAGAAGAAAACACCCTCTTTGGCATGATCCGCTCCACTCACCGTGCCCATCCGCAGGGCACGCTTTCTGCCTACCACGACAACGCTGCGGTGATCGAAGCCCATGCCCCAAGCCAGTATTTTTGTGCGGCTGGCGATGGTGAATATCGCAGCTATGATGAGAAACTGGGAATTCTCATCAAGGTCGAAACCCATAACCATCCGACCGCCATTTCGCCCTTTCCCGGCGCAGCCACCGGCAGCGGCGGTGAGATTCGCGACGAAGGCGCTACCGGCCGTGGTGGTAAGGCAAAGATGGGGCTCTGCGGTTTTTCGGTATCGCATCTGCGTATTCCGGGCTATGAACAAAGCTGGGAAACGAATTTTTACGGGCGTCCACAACGGATTCGTTCGGCGCTGGAGATCATGCTGGAAGGCCCGATTGGTGCCGCAGCCTTCAACAACGAGTTCGGTCGGGCCAGTGTCGCTGGCTACTTTCGCGTCTTTGAGGGCGACCAGGATGGGCGCCATTGGGGCTACCACAAGCCGATCATGCTGGCTGGCGGCGTCGGACAAATTCGTCCTGGCTTGATTCAGAAGCTTCCTTTGCCGGTAGGTGCGAAGGTGCTGGTACTCGGTGGTCCGGCCATGCTCATTGGTCTGGGCGGTGGTGCCGCCTCGAGTGTGGCGAGCGGCAAGGGTGAAGAAACCCTCGACTTTGCCTCGGTACAACGCGGCAACCCAGAGATGCAACGGCGTGCGCAAGAGGTGATCGAACGTTGCATTGCTTTGGGAGATGACTCGCCCATCCTCGCCATCCACGATGTGGGTGCCGGTGGCTTGTCCAATGCCCTGCCCGAGCTGCTGCACGATGGTGGGCGTGGCGGCGCCCTGCAATTACGCGCGGTGCCCAATGAAGACCCCGCCATGTCGCCCATGGAAATCTGGTGCAATGAAGCGCAAGAGCGCTATGTGCTGGCTATATTGCCGGAGCGTCTGGAAGAATTTCTTGCCCTCTGTAAGCGCGAGCGTTGCCTGGTAGCAGTGTTGGGCGAGGCAGAGGAGGGCGACCGTCTGCGCATGCAGGACACGCTGTTGCAAGATTCCCCCGTAGATATGTCTCTTGATGCTTTGCTCGGCTGCCCACCCCGTATGCAACGTGATGCCCACAGTGTAGCGGTGCAAGCGCGATCACTCCTCGTAACGGACGAGGATCTGCGCCAACTTGCGTACGCGGTACTTCGCCATCCCTCGGTTGCCAGCAAAGAGTTTCTCATTACCATTGGCGACCGCAGTGTTGGCGGCCTGATTGCCCGTGACCAGATGGTCGGGCCCTGGCAGGTACCGGTAGCCGATTGTGCGGTTTCGGCCGCCGATTTCTGGCGGCTCCATGGTGAGGCTATGGCTTTGGGTGAACGCGGACCGGTAGCGGTGCTCGATGCACCGGCGAGTGGCCGCCTTGCCCTCGCCGAGGCACTGACCAACCTCTTTGCTGCCGATGTGCAGGAGCTCGGGCAGATCAAGCTCTCGGCCAACTGGATGGCGGCAGTCAATGTGCCCGGCGAGGACGCACGCCTGTTTGATACCGTGCGTAGTGTGGCAGAAGAAATCTGCCCGGCCCTGGAGTTGAGTATTCCCGTTGGTAAGGACTCCCTCTCTATGCAGAGTGTCTGGCAAGACGGCGATACGCAAAAATCCGTGACTGGGCCCTTGAGCCTGGTGGTGACCGCAGTGGCGCCGGTGGCGAATGTGGCCAAGACCTGGACCCCGCAATTGCAGGGCCTGCCCGACACTGATCTCTGGCTTTTGGACCTGGGGCGTGGCCGTCTCGGCGCATCGGTGCTGGCGCAGGTGCTGGGGCAGATGGGCGCGGAGCCCGCGGACCTAGACGATCCGAAACTGCTGCGAGCGAGCTTCAATTTGCTACATACACTCCGGCAGGAAGGCGTTGTCCTCGCGTATCATGACCGCTCGGATGGCGGGCTCTGGGCGAGTGTCTGCGAGATGTCCTTTGCCGGGCGACTAGGCGCGGAAGTCACCATTCCCGAAAATACCGACGCCATGGCCTTTCTTTTTGCCGAAGAGCCAGGTTGCCTCCTGCAAATTCGGGAGAAAGACGCGGCGCTTTTGCGGAGTCTCACGCGCGCCGTAGGGCTGGATGCGCGACTACATTGCCTGGGTCGGGTGAACTCGGATTGGCGCGTGCGGGTGCTACAGGATGGTGCGCCCCTGCTCGATGAGGCCGGCACGGATTTGCTCGGCGCTTGGGCGGAGACCAGCTATCGCATGCAATCCCTGCGTGATGCCCCCGACTGTGCCGCCGAGGCCTATGCCCAGACAACAGAGACATTGCCTAGCCTATTCAGCAATTGGCAAGAAGCGAAGCGCAGCAGCTTTCCGGCTCCGCAGATCGGCGCTGCGAAACCTCGGGTAGCGATTCTGCGCGAAGAGGGTGTCAATGGTCAGGTGGAGATGGCGGCGGCCTTCGCCCGCAGCGGCTTCACCGCA
Source organism: Acidithiobacillus sp. IBUN Pt1247-S3 (assembly GCF_041146875.1). Lineage (NCBI taxonomy): Bacteria > Pseudomonadati > Pseudomonadota > Acidithiobacillia > Acidithiobacillales > Acidithiobacillaceae > Acidithiobacillus > Acidithiobacillus sp. IBUN Pt1247-S3. The sequence goes on from NZ_JBFRXP010000013.1 coordinate 28,957, forward strand.
GTAGACGTACACATGAGTGACTTGCTCGCCGGCCGCGACGACATACGCAACTACCCGGTTTTCGCTGCCTGCGGGGGATTTTCTTATGGCGATGTGTTGGGCGCTGGCGCTGGCTGGGCCAAGTCAATCCTTTACCATGCTGATCTACGCAGCCAGTTTTCCGAGTATTTTGCCGATTCCACGCGCCTGGCCCTGGGTGTCTGTAATGGCTGTCAGATGTTGGCAGAGTTGCACGAGCTCATTCCCGGTACAGAACATTGGCCAAGCTTCCGCCGCAATCGCTCGGAACAATTCGAGGCGCGTCTAGCTATGGTCGAGGTTCTTGAATCCCCATCGCCACTGTTTGCCGGACTGGCAGGGTTGCAAGCGCCCATCGTTGTTGCGCATGGAGAAGGGCGTGCCGAGTTCCGTGAGCCAGCCCATCTTGTCCATGCGCCGGTGACCATGCGTTATATCAACGGAAATGGGCAGGCAGCCAGCCAGTATCCCGCCAATCCCAATGGTTCTCCGCTTGGTGTCACCGGTTTGTGTTCAGATACCGGCAGGGTGAGTATCCTTATGCCACATCCCGAGCGGGTAGTGCGCAGCGTGCAGATGAGTTGGCGACCAGCAGACTGGGATGCTGATACCCCTTGGTTGGAGATCTTCCGCAACACCTACCGCAGCGTTTCCTGACGATACGCTGCGGCTAGCCTCCCTTATTAGAAGAGGTTTTTGATCGTTTCGATCAGCTTGCTGCTTTCGCCACTGCTGGTACTTGCCGTGGAGGAAGTTGCGCTGGCAACCGTGGGATATCCGGTCAAGTAGTCAGATACGCCAACCGGACTGGAAAAGCTTTGTGTTGCACCTGCCACGCTAGCTGGCCGGGGGAAGGGTAGATCAGGCGTTTTGGCCAGAGCCGTCTTCATGTAGTGAATCCAGATCGGTAGTGCTTGGCGCGCTCCGGCTGCCCAATGCCCCATCGTACGGTTATCGTCATAGCCCACCCAGACACTGGTGGTAATCTGCGGACTGAAGCCGTTGAACCAGGCATTGTTTTCGTTGTTCGTGGTGCCAGTTTTTCCTGCGATGTCGTGGCGCCCCAAGCTTTGGGCGGCAACACCCGTACCAATTTTGATTACCTGCTGCATCATTTCGGTCATCAGGTAGGCAACTCCGGCTGGAATTGCCGACTCTGTGGGCGGCGCTTCATACCCCATCGGGCAACCGAGTAACGACACCTGGGTGCCGTTGCTCTTGACGATCTTGCGGATGAGATAGGGCTTGACTAGATGACCGCCGTTGGAGAAGACCGCGTAACCGCGCGCCATCTGTATGGGCGCGAAGTCACCAGAGCCGAGAACCATGGACGGCACTCCTGGCACCTGCTTGGCCGGAAAGCCAAAGCGCTGCACGTACTGTGCCGCGTACGGAATGCCAATATCCATGAGGATGCGTACGCTGGGCACGTTGTGGGAATAGGCCAAATTCGACCAGACTGGGATCGGCGTATTAGAAAATTGATTGCTGTAATTGGTCGGGCTGTAGACCTGGCCAGATGGCAACGTAATTGACAGCGGCGTGTCGGGAATCAAAGTCTGCGGGGTCATGTAGGTGCTGGAACCCGAGGCGAGGAGTGCGGGAGCATCCATGGCCGCAGCATAAACGAAAGGCTTGAAGCCAGAACCGGGTTGCCGGTAGGCAAAGACGGCACGATTGAAGTGGCTCAGTTCGTAACTAAAGCCACCACTCATGGCGAGAATTGCCCCAGTTTGACTGTCCAGACTGACAATGGCGCCTTGCACCTTGGGTATCTGCGTCAATTGCCAGCCAGCATTAGGACCAGGTGAAGACCAGACATTGGCGCCCCATTCCGCATCTGCACCCACCGTTACCGCTCGCACATAAGGGCGCAACCAGACCAGATCGCCTGGGTGCAATACGCTATCGACGCTGCGCGGCTTAGGTCCGCCGATGCGCGAGCGCGCCCAGGCGACGTCGCGTAGGGCCAACGTAACCGTTTGTTTGCCCTGTAGGGAAAGTTGGGCACTTTTTGCGGAACTCGCGGTGACGACCGCCCATTTCAGATTGGCGGGGTCATGCGAAGGAAGCTCACTCGGGCGCTTGCCAGCGAGTGCCGACTGTAATTCCGTACCTTGCAGACGGGCGATGGGACCGCGATAGCTTTTCGGGTCGAGGCTATTGAGGCCCATATCGTAATTTTCCAGTCCGATTTCCAGTGCCTGGTTGGCCGCTTGCTGATCCTGCGGATCAATACTGGTGTAGACCTTCAAGCCTGAACGATAGGTGAAATCGGTGCCAAACTGTTGGCTCAGCCAATTGGCGATCCAGTCCGTGACATAGGGAGCACTGTTGGACGCGGATTCGTGATAACGGGAGAGGATCGGTTCCTGTTTGGCCGCATTCATTTCGCTGTGGCTGATGTAGCCGCGCGCGTACATGCGGCGTAACACGTAATCCCGACGCTTAGTTGCCAGTTGGGGATTGACCACGGGGTTTAAGTAAGAAGGTGCAGGCGGTAGGCCGGCAATTGTCGCCATTTCCCCAAGGGTGAGTTGATCGACGCGCTTGCCAAAATAGGTCTCTGCTGCCGCCTCGACGCCATAGGCGCCTTGCCCGAGATAGATCTTGTTGAGGTAGAGCTCGAGAATCTGGGCGTGGGAAAAATGCTGCGCAAGCTTATAGGCGAGCAAGATCTCCGCCACTTTACGGGTGATGGTCTTCTGCGGTGTAAGGTAGAAGTTGCGGGCCACCTGCTCAGGGATGGTACTGGCCCCCTGCACTGGCGCCAAATGGGTCAGGTCGACAAAAGCGGCCCGTAAAATGCCGGGTAAACTGACGGGATAGTACAACGGGTTGTTGCTGTAAAAATGAGAATTTTCTGCAGAAATAAAAGCTTCCTGCAGTTGTTTGGGAATCTGCTGTAAAGGCAGGGCGTAGCGCATCTGTGGGCCGACTACCTGCAGCAAGCTGCCATTGGCGGCATAAATACGCAGGGGTTCGTCAGGATGCCACTCCTTGAGCTCATGCACAGGCGGTAGGGTGGACCAGATACGGTAGGTAAAAATCGCCGCACCGATGAAGATGTTGGCGATGATTAACAGCCCAATGACGAACACCCAACGTCCAATATGACGCTGCTTGCGCGGCGCCACCTTGGCCGCACCCGACGATTGCCCTTTGCCCATGTACCTTCCCTACGATGACGATATTTTCAGGCCCCGCCGATTGCGGCGAGGCCCTTGGGCTTCTATCATACCACGATGAATTTCACGAGTCGCTTTGCGCCCAGCCCTACGGGCTACATTCACTTGGGTAACGCTCGCACGGCTTTGTTCGCGTTCTTTCTCGCGCGGCAAAGTGGCGGACGTTTCGTTCTACGCATGGAAGATACCGATCAGGCACGCTCCCCGGCAGAGTTGGCGGCGGCTCTTATAGATGACCTGCGCTGGCTCGGACTGAACTGGGATGAAGGCCCGGATTGTGGCGGTCCACACGGGCCGTATGCACAAATGCAGCGCCTGCCCATCTACGCCGATCTCTTTCGAAAACTTCTCGATGCCGGATATGCCTACCCCTGTTTTTGCACGGCAGAAGAGCTTGCCGCTGAGCGCGAAAATCAGCGGCAGCGGGGTAGGGCTCCACGTTATTCGGGGCGCTGTCGTACGTTGTCGCGCGAAGAATCGCAAAAGCGCTTGGCGGCAGGGGAAGAGGCTACCCTGCGCTTTGCCGTACCGCGTTCTGGTGCCTTGCAGGTGGACGATCTCGTTTGGGGAGCGCGCAGTTATGCCCTAGCGGACCTCGGGGATTTCGTAATCCGGCGCAGCGACGGCTCGCCCTCTTTTTTCTTTGCCAACGCTGTGGATGATGCCCTGATGGGTATTAACCTGGTGATTCGCGGTGAGGATCATCTCACCAATACCCCGCGCCAAATTTTGATTCTGCAGGCGCTGGATTTGCCGACGCCGCAATATGCCCACTTGCCACTCTTGCAAGGCAACGACGGGCAGCCTCTCTCCAAGCGCAATGGCGCGGCAAGCCTACGCGAGATGCGGGCACAGGGTTATCTCCCGGCAGCGCTGCGGAATTATTTGGGGCAACTCGGACACCATTATGCCGAGGCCCATTGGCGCAGCGACGTCGAGCTCATTACTGATTTTTCCTTGCCGCAGATCGGGCGCGCCCCGGCGCATTTCGATGCGGAGCAACTACAGTATTGGCAGGAGCAGACGATCCAGAATGCAGAGCTCGAAGGCCTGATCCATTGGTTGCAGCCGGCTCTGGATCTGGTACCTAGCGAAAAACGTGATGATTTTGTGGCTGCTGTACGCGGTAATATCCGCTTTCCCGCAGATGCCGTTATTTGGGCAGAGTGCTGTTTCGCGCCCCTGCAACTTAGCGAGGAAGCGCGCAAGGAATTGCGCGAGACTCCAGAAGATTTCTGGTTGCAAGCGCGGGCCTGCTACACAGCGCAGCCCGAGGATTTTCGCGCCTGGACGCGCCAGCTTGCGCAGCAGACTGGCTGTAAGGGCCGCGACCTGTATCATCCCTTGCGCATAGCGCTTACTGGACGTGAACAGGGTCCGGAGCTGGCGCAATTGCTGCCCCTGATCCCGCATGCGGAAGTGCTGCATCGTCTGGCACCCCTCGCATCCTGAGCGAGTCTCGAGGAACACATGCCGAAAGAATTGCCCCCTCTGCATTTTCACGACAGCCTGCAACGGCAGAAAGTCCGCTTTACCCCGCTGCAGCCCGGCAAGGTCAGCCTCTATGTCTGCGGCATGACGGTCTACGACTATTGTCACTTGGGCCATGCCCGCGCCATGGTCACCTTCGACACCTGGGCGCGCATTCTGCGTTATTGGGGTCTACAGACCCGTTACGTGCGTAATATCACTGATGTCGATGACAAGATCATTCAGCGTGCGGCAGAACGCCAGGAGCCCATCGGCGAGCTTACTGAGCGCTTTATTGTCGCTATGCATGAGGATGAGCAGGCGTTGGGATGCCTGCCGCCCGACGAAGAGCCGCGTGCTACGCAACATATCCCTGGCATGCAGCGTCTGATCAGCGAACTGATCGAGAAAGGCCACGCGTACGTCGCCAATAATGGCGACGTCTATTACGCGGTACGTAGCTTTCCCGCCTATGGCCAGCTCTCCGGGCGTAGTCTCGACGAACTGCAGGTCGGTGCGCGCATCGAGCCGGGTGAAAACAAGCGCGATCCTCTCGATTTTGCGCTTTGGAAAGCCGCCAAGGCGGCGGAACCTGCTTGGCCTTCAGCGTGGGGAGAGGGGCGCCCAGGCTGGCATATCGAATGCTCGGCGATGTCTACCGAGGCCTTGGGTTGTGAATTCGATATCCACGGCGGTGGCCTGGATTTGCAGTTTCCCCATCATGAGAATGAAATTGCCCAGTCCCAGGGTGCGGGTTGTGCCTTTGCTCGCTATTGGCTGCATAACGGGCACATCCGTGTGCGCGACGAAAAGATGTCGAAGTCGTTGGGGAATTTCGTCACGGTGCGTGATCTGCTCCCTATGTATGGCGGTGAAGCATTGCGCTTTTTTATTCTCGGTAGCCACTACCGCAGTCCCTTGCAATACAGCGATGACGCCTTGGCTGCGGCGCAAAGCTCGCTCTCGCGCCTGTACACGGCGCTACGCGGTCTCGTGCAGCATGAGAGAGCCCCCGAGCTGGGTATGGATTGGGAGGCGCGCTTTCTCGCCGCGTTGGCGGACGACGCCAATACCCCCGAGGCCCTGGCCGTGCTCTTCGACCTGGCACGGGAGATCAATCGGCTGCGCGAGCAGGGCAGTGAACTGGCGCCGCCTCTGGGCGCGCTCTTGCGTACATTGGGTGGGGTTTTGGGACTGTTGACGCAAGATCCGGAACGCTTCTTTCAGGGTGAAGCGGGCGATGCAAAGTGGATTGAAGAAAAGCTCGTCGAGCGACAGAACGCGCGGGCGCAACGCGACTTTGCCCGCGCCGACGCCATTCGCGATGAACTCGATGCCGCAGGAATCGTGATCGAAGACAGTGCTGGAGGCAGTACCTGGCGGCAGCGCTAGCACTATGAAGATACTTTTGGTTTGCCTGGGGAATATTTGCCGCTCACCAATGGCGGAGGGTGTATTCCGACAGCTCGCTCATGAGCGCGGGCTCGACTGGAAGATCGACTCCGCCGGCACGGCAGATTACCACATCGGCGAGGCGCCCGACCGCCGCGCGCGCCAAGTCAGTTCAGAAGCTGGCGTTAGCATCGAAAATCTCCGTGGGCGCCAAGTGGAGAAGGCCGACTTTGACCATTTTGACTGGATACTCGCCCTCGATCGCGCCAATCTGCGCGAGCTGCAGTCCCTTGCCGGGGCGCAACATTCCGCGCGAATTGGCCTGTTACTCGACCCCTTTTTGGAGGGGAAAGAGCCCGCGGAAGTCGCCGATCCCTATTGGGGCAATATAGAAGAGTTTCGTGCCTGTCGTGCGAAAATTCAGCGCGCTGCGGAAAAGTTTATCGAGCGGGCTGGGTAGCTGGCTGGCAGCTTCGCCCTGTCAGCCATCCCCAAGGAGATCACCCTGACCCTTCTGCGTAGGGTCGTCGTCGCTTACCTCAGAATCTGAGCCCGACATTTCCGCGTTAACGGGTTCCAGTACGTCGGCTTCTTGCTCGGGAACTGGCGCGAACAATATTTCGCCGCTGGCAAAGGCGAATGGGGTAAGTTGCGAGTCACCTGCCGCCATTTGCGTGGTGCTAGTCTCGCTCTCTTCAATGGTCTCACTGAGTTGTGCAGTGGCAAGCCCTTCCTGGTGGGCAAGAGGCTCCTCTGCCTGCTCGACAGGCGCATGGCTAAGCGTCGGCTGCGCCAGGGTGCTGGCGGGCACGAGCATCTGATGCCAATCATCGGCAGTCGGCACCAAACCAGGATAACGTAGTTCCTCGTCTACCATGCCACCATCAGCCGGGGGTGGTGTGACGTCCGCGATTTCCTCGACATCACTTTCGTCAACTGCACTCTCGCTGCTCTCACCATTGTGCTGGCGGCGGGCGCGGGCGCGGCGGCCACCACGGCGGCGGCGACGCCCACCAGAGCGGCTATTGTCGTCATCATTGTCGTTGCTGGGCTTTTCCGTGGTCTCCACGGCTTCCCCCAGACTGGTAAGGGCGGCAAAGGCCTCGGCATCCATGGGTACATAGCGCGACACCAAGGCACGCACCAAACGGGCGAGGATGCCTTCTTCGCGCGGCTCGGGGGCTGGCTTCGCCTTTGCTACCGGCATGCGTGGGGGTGGTAATTCGTCTGGCGGTGGTGGCGCGGTGAGTGGTGTAATCGCAGCGCTGCTGGCGGCAACTGCTTTGCTCGGACGCTGCGGCACGCTACTCACACGGCTCTCGACCGGGCGCTCGGCACTAGCCTCGCCCTTGATGCGCTGAATATCGTAATGCGGGGTCACCAGCGCCGGGTTGGGGATGATGTTGAGGCGCACACCACTACGCGCCTCGAGCTCCAAAATTGCCTGACGTTTCTCGTTTAAGAGATAGACCGCCACGTCGATGGGAACCTGACACTCCAACTCGCTACAGTTACGCTTGAGCGCTTCCTCATGCAGCAAGCGCAATACATGCATGGCGGTGCCTTCGCACCCGCGAATCTGTCCGGTACCGCTACAGCGCGGGCAGGGTTCGTAGGTGGCCTCGTCCAGACTCGCGCCCAAGCGTTGCCGCGACATCTCCAACAGCCCAAAGCGCGAAATGCGTCCCACCTGCACTCGCGCCCGGTCGATTTTTAGCGACTCCCGGATGCGAGTTTCGACTTCACGCTGGTGTTTGGGTGAATCCATGTCGATAAAATCGACTACGATCAAGCCACCAATATCGCGCAAGCGAATTTGCCGCGCGATCTCCTCCGCCGCCTCTAAGTTGGTTTGGAACGCAGTCTCGGCGATGTCCTGCCCCTTGGTGGCCTTGCCGGAGTTGATATCGATGGCGACCAATGCCTCGGTGTGATCGATCACGATCGCGCCACCGGATTCCAGACGCACCTCGCGGCTGAAGGCCGACTCAATCTGCTGCTCGATCTGATAACGGCTAAAGAGTGGGATGTCGTTTTCGTAAGATTTGAGGCGCGAAACCATGCGTGGCATCATTCCGCCCATAAATTGCTGCGCCGCCTCGAAGGCTGAGGGCTCGTCGATCAGCACCTCGCCAATGTCTTCGGAAAAATGATCGCGCAGGGCACGCACCACCACATTGCCTTCCTGGTAGATGAGGAAGGGGGCAGAACGCTCGGAGGCCGCCGCGGTAACTGCTTGCCAGATTTGCTTGAGGTACTCCAGATCGCGCTGCAGCGCCTCAAAATCCTGGCCGATGCCGGCGGTGCGGGCAATGACTCCCATGTCTTCGGGAATATCCAGCATCTGCAGATGCTGGCGAATCTGCGCGCGGTCATCGCCCTCAATGCGTCGCGATACCCCGCCAGCACGCGGGTTGTTGGGCATAAGCACTAGATAGCGCCCGGCCAAGCTCACAAAGGTGGTGAGCGCCGCGCCCTTGCTTGAGCGTTCTTCTTTATCGACCTGGACGATGACCTCCTGGCCTTCACGCAGCAACTCCTGAATGCGCTTGCGCCCAGGCTCTTGCTTTTGGAAGTACTCGCGGGAGATTTCTTTTAGGGGAAGAAAGCCGTGCCGCTCGGCACCGTAATCGACAAAAGCGGCCTCCAGGCTGGGCTCGATACGGGTAATCTTGCCCTTGTAGACATTGCTTTTTTTCTGCTCGCGAAAGGCGTGTTCCAGATGCAAATCGAGCAGTTTCTGACCATCTACCAGCGCCACCCGCAGCTCTTCGGCATGGGTGGCATTAATCAACATTCTTTTCATTACCATCTTCTCCGGCGCTCAAACCCACAGCGGGGAGCGCAACGTATTGCGTGAACTGGGCAGCATATCCGGTCGCGGCCGGTGCTTATACCTATGTATTCGACCGGTGCACTCTCACTGCTGCGCGGCCTACGTCGCAATATATGACAGAAGAGATTAGAATCGCAAACGTTTGCGCGGGAGTGGCACATGGTGGAAAGCGGGGTTCGCTATCTGGAGATTGGCGAAGCAGAGGCAGGACAGCGCCTGGACAATTTTTTGTTGCGGGTGATGAAAGGGGTGCCGCGCTCTCACGTCTACAAAATTCTGCGCAGCGGCGAGGTACGCGTAAACAAGGGACGTGCCAAGGCGCAATACCATGTAACGCTTGGCGATCAGGTACGCGTACCGCCCGTGCGGCAAGCCGACCCCAGCCCCACACCCAAGGTGGCGCCCAAGCTCGCCGATGATTTGCTCACCCGCATTCTGTACGAAGATGACCGTGTGCTGGTGCTCGACAAGCCCAGCGGCTTGGCGGTGCATGGTGGTTCCGGTATCGCCTGGGGGGTGATTGAGGCCCTGCGTAGCTTGCGCCCCGAATTGCGCGAGCTAGAACTGGTGCACCGTCTGGATCGAGAAACCTCCGGCTGCCTGCTGCTCAGTAAACGCCGCTCGGCGTTGCGCCAACTGCATGCCGATTTGCGTGACTCTGCCTTTCAAAAACGCTATCTCTGTTTGGCCTGGGGCAAATGGTCGGGTGGCGAGCGCCGTGTGGATTTGCCTTTGCGCAAGAATACTCTGCGCTCGGGCGAACGCATCGTGCGGGTCGATCAGGAGAGCGGTAAGTCCGCGGCTACCCGTTTTGCACTGATGCAAAGATTTGCCCACTGCACCTTGCTCGAGGCCGAGCTGGAAACCGGGCGCACGCATCAAATCCGCGTGCATTTGCAGTCCATCGGCCATCCGCTGCTGGGAGACGAAAAATACGGCGATGCCAGTGCCAACGCCCAGTTGCGCGAGCGTGGTCTACGCCGACTATTCTTGCACGCCAGCCTGTTGGCTTTTCCACATCCACGGGATCAGCGCATCATTCGTGTGGAAGCGCCATTACCCGAACAACTACAAGCGCTGCTCCGCGAGTTATCTGCGTCTTAGGCGAAAAAATTCTCACTCTTCTTGTCGGGCGGGCCATGGCGAAGTTGTGCGACTGGACAGCGTCCAGTTCCCGCGAAATAATGGCCGTATGCAAGGTAATATAACGGTATACTGGAAGTGAAGTGCTCTAACTCTCTGCGTCGGCTCTCATTTGACGCGTCCTTACTGTTATTCTCTCTGGTGATCATTGCCATCCTGATCGCGCCCTTTTCCGAGATGTTTTTGGGCTTGGATTGGCAGCACCTGCAGTTTGCTCCCAACGACCTGCAAGCCATCCGTACTTCCCTCGTCTATAGTGGTTTCGCCCTGCTCCTCTGTATAGTCTTTGGTACGCCATTGGCATGGTGGATGGCGCATCGGCGCTATCGCTGGAGTCCCATAGTAGAGGCCTTGATCTTGCTCCCTCTCCTCACCCCACCTTTGGCCCTGGGCATATTGCTTGCGTCCTTTTTCGGTCCTTACGCTCCGGCGGGTGCACTACTCTCTCGCTGGGGCGTGGAGTTGGTCAATACAGCGCCGGCCTTCATCATGGCACAGGTATACGCGGCAATGCCGTACTATGTGCTCTCCGCCCGCGCGGCGTTCGAAGGTGTGCCCAGGGAATTAGAGGAAATGAGCCATACGCTCGGAAAATCCTCTTGGCAAACCTTTTGGATAGTGACCTTGCCTTTGGCCCGGTCTGGTCTGACCACGGCGACGGCTTTGGGATGGGTGCGGGCGATGGGCGAGTTTGGTGTGGTTTTGATTGTTGCGTATTACCCCATGGGTATCCCCGTGAAACTCTATCAAAATCTCGAAGACATTGGCCTCAGCGCGGTATATCCGCTGCTCTGGATCTTCTTCTTGGTGGCAATCCCTTTTCCTCTGTGGATTGGCTTGCGCGCACGTAAGCGGTCCCTGGCGTAGATGCTGGCATTACGCTGCCAGAGTAACTATCCAGTTTCCCTCGATATCTCCCTCGAGGTGGACGGGCTCACGGTATTGCTGGGCCGCTCTGGCGAAGGCAAAACGACTTTCCTCCGCGCCCTGCTCGGGCTAGTGCCGGCGCGGGTAGAGCCATGGGGAAATCTACCCACCGAACGTCGACCGCTAGGTTATTTGCCCCAAGGCTATGCCCTTTTTCCGCATCTGCGGGTTTGGCAAAACGTCGCGTTCCCTATGCCGGAGCACAGCCCACAGCGAAAGCGCGCGGCACTGGAACTGCTGGAGCGCGTTGGCCTGGCAACACATGCGGAGCATTATCCTGCTGCCCTCTCCGGTGGTCAGCGTCAGCGCGTTGCTCTGCTGCGCGCTATGGCACGCAAGCCGCGTTTACTACTGCTCGACGAACCAACTTCCAGTCTGGATCTGCAAACTCGCGATGAAATCATCGGTGCCTTGGTGGAAGAGGCAGAAATGTTTGCCGTACCGCTGCTAGTAGTAAGCCACGACATCGGCATCTGCGCGCGGTCGCAGCGTATGGCGATTTTGCAGGGCGGGAAAATATCGGCCCAAGGCGATCCATCTGGGATCTTTTCCCGTCCGCCCAATCCTCGTGCGGCGCAATTGCTGGGCATGGAGAATTTTCTTTCTGGAAGGATCGAAGAAACGCTCAGCGATGGCAGGTATTGGGTCCGTGTTGCACAGCATCGTTTGCGCGCAACGGGTATGCCGGGATTTTTGGCAGGTGAAGAAGTCACTTTGGGCATAAGGGCCGAGGATGTCATGCTACTTAGCGATGGAGAAATCGCAGCAGAGAATCTAATAGCCACTACCCTGCAGGAATGGCGGCGAGAGACCTTGTGGCAGCGCTTTATCACGAGTGCGCCGCTGGTGCTGCACGGGCGCTTTCTTGCTCGAGATAGAGAGGGAGTCTCAGGAGAAGGAGTTCGGATCGTACTGCCCGCCGAGCGATTATTGCTGTGGCCTAAAGAATAACAATAGTTTTATATGTCTTTTTAGAATATTACTTTTCCGCACAACTTGCATTCATATACTACACTTAAAGCGTGATGTATTTGGTTCCGATGAAAACGGAGGAGTGTAACGTATGAAACCGCATGTAGTCGTTTTAGGGGGTAACTTCGCTGGCCTAGGTTCCGCCCAGAAGATTCGCCAATATTGTGGCGATACTGTGCGCATCACCGTGCTGGATCGTAAGGATTATCTATTGTTTGTTCCAAATATTCCGGCGGAAGTGTATGAGGACCGTGATCCCAGCAAAACATTGGCGATGGATTTACGCAGCACCCTCGCCGAGGATGATATCGACTTCATTCAGGGCGAAGTGAAGGCACTGGATGTGGACGCCAAGCGTGTCGATTTTGTCCCCAATGAGCGCCCTGGTGCGGCAAGTGAATCAATGTCCTACGATTATGTCGTCGTTGGTGTTGGTAATCGTTTGGCCTTCGACAAAATCGAAGGGTTTGCCGAGCATGGTCAAACCTGCACAGACTTTTATTATGGCAACAAGCTGCGTCGCTATCTGCACGAAGAATACAAGGGTGGGCCGGTAGCGATAGGTTCGGCGCGTTTTCATCAGGGTGACGGCACCAAGGATATCAAGCTCTATGGTGGGCATGCCTTCCCGAGTGCCGAGGCAGCTTGTGAGGGGCCACCAGTAGAAACCATGTTGGCGACCGCTACTTGGCTCAAGGAACATGGCATGGGTGGTCCCGAGAAGATCACGGTGTTCACCCCTGCTAACCTGATTGCCGAAGATGCCGGTGAAGAGGTGGTCGGTAGCCTGCTGAAGATTGCGTCTGGGATGGGCTTCAACTACGTCAATAATGGCAAGGACATCACCCGCATCACCAAGGATGGCGTTGAATTGGCGAGTGGCAAGACCATTGAGGCGGAGCTGAAGATCATCTTCCCCGATTGGGTGCCGCACGACTTCCTCAAGGGTCTCCCGATTTCTGACAGCGAGGGTTTCGTGGTTACTGACACCACTATGCGTAACCCCAAGTATCCCAATGTGTTTGCGGCTGGTGACGCGGCAGCCATCACTGTTCCGAAGCTGGGTGGCATTGGCCATGCCGAGGCTGAGATTGTCGCAAAACAGATCGCCAAGGATTTGCGGCGGATGAGTGCGGCAGATGCCGATAAAGAGTTGGAGCCGGTGGTTTACTGTATTGGCGACATGGGCGCAAACCAAGCGTTCTACATTCGTTCCAATAGCTGGTTCGGCGGTCCGGATCAGATCCTGAAAATGGGTCATGTTCCGTTTTTGCTGAAGATGCAATACAAAAATCTCTTCTTCAAGACACGTGGAAAGATGCCGGAATGGGGCTTGGATGCCTCGAAGCTTCTGGCGGAAAAGATCTTTGCCGCTTGATGGGAGGTCGGGGGGCGCGAGCCCCTTCTTCCATAGAGTACTAGAAAAAGGAGAGCAGAATGACCACGGAACAAAATGTCATGCCCAGCCTCAGCCCAGAACAGTGGGCAGGCTTGGCACGTTTGGGAGATATGGTTAGCAGTACGGAGTCTTTTCTTGGTAGCCCCGCGAGTAGTGCCGTCATCGGCCTAGCATTACGTTTTGGTGACTGGAATGAGCGCTATCAGTTAGATGCCTCAGTTGAGGAATTGTTGGCGACCCTTAATGCCTTGCGCGATGCGGGCATTTTGAAATGGGTTCGGGATAATGCAGACTTCGTGCGCGACAACGTCCAATTGTTGCAAGGGTTTGGCCCGCAATTACTCAAGGTAATGCAAGAGATCCCCTGGGCGATTTTGCCGCAGACACTGAAACTGTTCAGTGATGTTTTGCCGCGCGTGGAAGCGCTGTGGGGATTTTTGCAAACCGGCGCCGGCAATGACTTGGTTGCGCAACTGAAAAAATTGGGCGATCTCTGGGAAGAGACACGAGCCGATGAGAGTGTGGTCGCGGCGCTACGTTTGCTTCGTCAACTACAGGACGACGGTAATTTGCAGCGTGTCGCCGATCTCAGCCGACAGATTGGTTTGCTTGCCGAAACTATCCCAGTCGAATCGCTCATGGGTCAGCTTCTACAGGAACAAGAAAGTGGTCCCTTGCTGAGTGCCTTTGCAACACTGATGCATTCTAGTAAGGCAATGAGCAAGGCGTTGGCAGATGCTGCAGAGCATGAAGCGCGTGGCAAGGCAGGCGGAATCTCTGGCCTTTACCACATGCTGAAGGATCCCGATGTACAACGTGGCATGCGGGTCGTGGCGGTTTTGCCGGTATATTTGCAGAAGGCTGGGGTGCTGCCCAAAGAGGTTGCTGCCTAGTTCACAGGGTATCCGTTGTGGGCAGCGCTGGAAATTGCTCACGGAGGAGCCTGATGGTAGGATTGCGCCATTTTATAGCCTACTGAAGAGGATGTTTATGGCTCTCGAGCGCACCCTGTCCATTATCAAGCCTGATGCCGTGCAGAAAAACGCCGTCGGTGCTATTTTGAGCCGTTTTGAGAATGCGGGGTTGCAGGTTGTTGCGGCCCGCATGTTGCATCTCGGTGCCGAAGACGCTGGTGGTTTCTATGCGGTGCACAAAGCACGGCCATTTTATGGTGAGTTGTGCACCTTTATGAGCAGTGGCCCGGTACTGGTTTCGGTTCTGGAAGGGGAAAATGCAATCGCCAAGAATCGTGATCTGATGGGCGCCACCAATCCCAAGGATGCCGCCCCAGGCACGATCCGCGCGGATTTTGCCGAGAGTATTGATGCCAACGCCGTGCATGGCTCTGATAGCGCCGACACCGCAGCTTGGGAAATTTCGTATTTCTTTTCGCAACGGGAGCTTTGCCCACGCCCATGAGCGTATCCGCGCAAGCGTCTGACCGACCCAAGCTCCTTGGCCTAGATAGGATCGGGTTGGAGTCGCTGTTTGTTGAGTGGGGCGAGCCACGTTTCCGCGCGGCGCAAGTCTTACAATGGTTGCATGCGCGGCAAGTTGGCGATTTTGCGCAAATGAGCAATGTCAACAAAGTGCTGCGCGAGCGCTTGGAAGAAAATTGCGAGGTGGGTGAGCTTGCTGTGTTGCGCGAACAGCACGCTGGCGATGGTACGCGTAAATGGTTGCTTGGGCTGCCGGATGGCAATGCCATCGAGACGGTATTCATTCCCGAAGACGAGCGTGGCACTCTGTGTATCTCCTCTCAGGTAGGCTGTTCCCTGGCTTGTAGCTTTTGTGCTACCGGCGCTCAAGGTCTCAACCGCAACCTGGAAACCCACGAAATTATCGCGCAAATTCGCGTCGCGCGGCGTGAGCTCGGCCTGGATGCCATCAGTAACGTGGTATTTATGGGAATGGGTGAGCCACTGCTCAACCTGAAACAGGTTCTTCCCGCAATCCGACTACTTTTGGATGACTACGGTTATGGCTTGGGTTCGCGACGGGTTACCGTCAGTACGGCGGGGGTGCTGCCCGGCTTGGCACAGTTGGGTCGGGAAAGTCCGGTGAACTTGGCTATCAGCCTACACGCAACGCGTGACGATATTCGTGATGAATTGGTCCCCATCAATCGCCATTACCCGCTACGTGAGCTACTTGCGGCCTGCCGCGCATATCCTCTTCCGCCACGTAGACGGATTACCTTTGAGTACGTGATGTTGGATGGCATTAATGATCAAGATCAGCACGCACGGGAGTTAGTGCGTTTGCTGGCTGGGATTCCAGCGATGGTAAATTTGATTCCCTTCAACCCATTTCCTGAAGCGCGCTACCGTCGCAGTTCGCAGGCACGCATTGATGCCTTCCGCGAGATTATCCTACGCGCTGGCTTGATGACGGTTACACGCAAGACCCGCGGTGACGATATTGCTGCAGCATGCGGCCAGCTTGCCGGACAGGTGCAGCAGGGGCGGCGTAGTGTACCTTTACGGGTGTTGAATTAACCGATGCAGAGACAAAATCTGACATTTATTCGTACGGGTTTGCTTGTTGGCTTGGTGCTTTCATCAAGTGCCTGCGCCTTGTTTTCTAGCCACCAGAAACTGACTCCAGCGGAAGAAGCGGCAGCGGCGGCACGGAATGCGCCACCCAACCCCGCTGCCTCTTTGCGCGCTGCGCCTCCCGATCAGGTGGCCATCTATACCTCTCTCGGTACAGCGTATTTGCAAGGCGGCCATCCGCGTGCCGCGGTGCGCGAGTTGAAGCAGGCCATAAGTTTGCCTGGCAAGCACGGTGACGCCTATAACATCCTAGGTTTGGCCTATCAGGCCTTAGGACAGGCGGATTTGGCAGAGGATGCCTTTCGCAGCGCCCTCGGCGAAGAACCCGACGACCCCCAATTTTTGAACAATTACGGCGCATTTCTTCTGGAGCAAGGGAAGTTCTCTGCCGCAGTAGAACAGCTCAGCAAGGCCACTAAAGACCCTCTATACAGCACACCGGAGTTTGCCTGGACCAATCTGGCGGCCGCCTATCGCGGACTCAAGCAAGAAAACCTGGCAATTGTGGCGTTGCAGAAGGCGCTCTATTTCAAGCCTGGCTATTCGCCCGCCCTGTTGCTGTGGGCAGAAATGGAATACCAGGATCATGATCTAACGGCCGCATATGGGCATTTGCAAGGTGTTTTGGCACAGGAGCCAGATAACGCGCAAGCGTTGCTCTTGGCTGGCCAAATCTCCTGGCAACAAGGACAGCAGGTCCGCGCGCGCTCGTTATGGGAGCGTTGTGTCAACTCCAGCCCTTATTCGGCTGCTGGGAAAGAGGCACAAACACTGCTCTTACAGCACGGTGCAGGCAATAATGGATGAGGTATTCGCGGAGCTTTTGACGCAGTTACGGTCGGCACGCGTAGCGCGTGGCTGGGATCTCGCACAAGTCGCGCAAAAATTGCACATTACCAGCACGCAGGTTGCCGCCCTTGAAGAGGGCCGCTTCCAAGAATTGCCGGGCGCTGCGTTTGCCCGAGGGTACCTCCGCAATTACGCGCGTCTTCTCGATCTCGACGTGGAGGGCGTGCTTGCTGCATATGATCGCTACCACGGCAGTTCTGGTCTGCGACCGAGCGAAGAAGTGCTGCCGCGCAGCGAACTACCGCTTCTGGATTACAGTCGAAAAATGCTGTTTTTTTCCATCCTGTTAGCCATTGCCCTGATTATTCTTGGATGGTGGCTTTGGGGTAGGGGCAGCTCGGCAGTGTCGGCGCCAGCCGCTGTTGCTGCTAGTGCCTCCGCCAGCAATCGGAGTGCCGCGCAAGTGGTAATGTCTACGCCAGTGGAAACCGCGGCTCTTACCAGCCCCGCTTTTTCGGTTACCACCACCACTGCTGCTGCGGCGTCGCCGTCTCCCATTACCGCTATGACCCTATCTGCCATGAGTGGCGCCCTGGTCTTTCATTTTACCGGGGATTGCTGGGTGCAGGTACGTGATGCCAGCGGCAATATTGTTCTCTCGACATTGGGCAAGGCTGGGCAGGACGTTACCGTAACACAAGGCCAGCCTCCCTATCGTATCCTGATTGGTAAGGCGAGTGCCGTGCAGATTACCTATGCTGGCAAACCCGTGGCCCTTCCGGCGAACGCCCTCAATGTCGCGCGTGTACAAGTGGGTGCGGCGCCAGTGGCAGCGCCAACTACTTCGGTGAAACTTGCCCAGCACCCACTTACCGCGGCACAATCGGTTAAATCCCTTCGCCCCTCCGCTACTACCGCGTCCTCTCGCGTTTCCGCCGTAGCGAGTGACGAATCCACTTTCAGCGAGGTAGCTCATGCAACATCAGTCACCCATTCAGCGCCGTAAGAGCCGGCAGATCCAAGTGGGCAAGGTCGCCATTGGAGGCGGCGCGCCGATCTCTGTGCAAAGCATGACCAACACCGAAACCCGCGACGTAGCGGCGACGGTTGCCCAAATTCGTAGGCTGGAGGCGGTTGGTGCTGACATCGTGCGGGTATCTGTACCGAGTATGGACGCGGCGGAGGCATTCAAGGCCATTCGTGCCCAAGTAGAGGTCCCCTTGGTTGCCGACATTCATTTTGATCATCGCATTGCCCTGCAGGTGATGACGGATGGTGTCGATGGGTTACGCATCAATCCGGGCAATATCGGGACCATCGACAAGGCGCGCCTGGTTGTGGAAATGGCCAAAGACAAGGGGATACCCATCCGCATAGGCGTGAATGCCGGCAGTCTGGAAAAAGACCTGCAGGAAAAATATGGTGAGCCGACCCCGGAGGCGTTGGTAGAGTCAGCGCTGCGCCATGTGGCCATTCTCGACGAGCTCAACTTTCACGACGTGAAAATCAGCGTCAAAGCATCTGACGTCTTCCTTGCCGTCGGCGCCTATCGTCTGCTCGCACAACAGGTCGACTACCCGTTGCACCTCGGGATTACCGAGGCCGGTGGTCTACGTTCCGGCACGGTCAAATCGGCTATCGGATTAGGTTTGCTCTTGAATGAAGGGATTGGTGATACCATCCGCGTTTCTCTTGCGGCAGACCCGGTCGAGGAAATTCGGGTGGGCTTTGATATCTTGAAGAGCCTGCACCTGCGGCAAAAAGGCATCAACCTGATTGCCTGCCCCTCCTGCTCGCGGCAAGAGTTTGACGTGATCAAAACCATCAATGCCTTGGAAGGACGCTTGGAGGATATCCTCGAGCCCATGGATGTTTCGGTGATCGGCTGCGTGGTCAACGGTATTGGCGAGGCGAAGGAAGCAGACATTGGTCTGACCGGCGGCGACAAACGCAGTATCCTGTACTATCGTGGCAAGCAGGTGGATAGAGTCGAAAACCAGGATATTGTCGATGTTCTTGAAAAGCGGATTCGCGCCGAAGTAGCGGAGCGTCGCGCTGCACGCAACGACGCCTGAGGATAGCTTCCGGTGGCAAAACCTACCCTCACTGCCGTGCGGGGGATGAATGATATCTTCCCCCCAGAGACAATTGCTTGGCAGCAACTCGAGCAGTCCTTCCGTAGCGTACTTTCCCGTTATGGCTGTGCCGAGATTCGCCTGCCCATTGTCGAACAAAGCGCGCTCTTTGCCCGTGCCATTGGTGACGTTACAGATATTGTACAGAAGGAAATGTACACCTTTGCCGATCGCAATGGCGACTCCCTGACGCTGCGCCCCGAAGGCACCGCGGGTGTAGTGCGTGCCCTGATCGAACATGGCGGTCTGCGTGGGCAGACCCCCAGGCTTTATTACCTGGGCCCGATGTTTCGCCATGAGCGGCCACAGCGCGGGCGCTACCGCCAGTTTCATCAGCTCGGGGTCGAGTTTTTTGGCATTGCCAGTGCAAGTGCCGATGCAGAAATCATTGCACTGTCTGCGCGTCTTTTGGCCGCAGCGGGGATACCCGCACAGCTGCAACTGAATTCCTTGGGTACGCCAGAATCGCGTGCCAGTTATCGCGAAATTCTCCTTCAGTACCTGCGTCCCCAAGCAGAAAAACTTTGCGGTGATTGTCAGGAGAGACTGGAGCGCAATCCGCTGCGAGTCCTCGACTGCAAAGTCGAATCTTGTCAGCTGGTCGCCAAGGATGCGCCACAGTTGCTGCAGCATCTCGACCCCGAATCAGCCGCGCACTTTTCCCTGTTGCAGGAACTTTTACAGGGGATGGGTATTGCCTATGTCATCAACCCGCGTTTGGTGCGTGGTCTGGACTATTATCATCGCACGGTCTTTGAATGGGTGGCAGAAGGCTTGGGTTCGCAGGGTACGGTCCTGGCCGGGGGACGCTATGACGGTTTGGTAGAGCAGCTCGGTGGGCCGGAAACGCCGGCTATCGGTTTTGCGCTCGGCATGGAGCGGATCTTGGCCCTGCGAGCACTCGCGCAATTGGCGGAGGCGGACGCAGTACCTGCTCTCTTTCTTGGTGCCTTGGACGATGCGGCCTTGACCGCTGTGTTTCGGCAGGCGGAGGGATTGCGGGCGAACGGACTCAGTGTTGTAGTAGCTGGCCCCGGATCGGTGAAGTCCTTGTTGAAACAGGCCCAGCGTAGCGCGGCGCGTTATCAGGTATTGGTCGGTGCCGCCGACCTTGCCGCTGGAGATGTGTTGCTCAAAGAGCAGGAGGGGCAGGGCGAGTGGCGGGGTCCCTGGGATGAATTGCACCGTGGTCTGACCGCCCTCGGCGTTGATTTCACGTAGCCACCCCGCCATACTACGCGCCAAGCGCATTAGGCAAAAAATCATGACTGGCCCAGAATTTACCGAATCTCTTCAACGTCATCGTAAGCTTTTGATCATCCTCTTCGTGCTGATTATCGCCGGAGTTCTGGCTTTTTTTGCCTATGACAAATATCAGCGCCATCAAATGGAGCGCGCAGGTGTCCTCTATAGCGAAATGAGCGATAGTCTGGCGAGCAATAACGATGCCATGGTGCGCGCCAGTGCCGAAACCTTGGTTCACGACTATGGTGCTACCCCCTATGCAAGCATGGCGCGTTTTTATCTGGCGCGTATCGACACCGAGGCCAAGCAAGATGCCAAAGCAGAAGCACAATTGCAGTGGCTTAGCGATCACAGTGGCTTGCCAGCGGGCATGCAGCCCATGGCGCGTGTAGCATTAGCGCGCTTGTATCTGCAGAATGGGAAAAATCAGCAAGTCCTGCAGTTGTTGCAAAAGTCAGATAGCGCTTTTGCGGTGGTAGATTGGGAGCTGCGTGGAGATGCAGAGGCGGGATTGAGGCACTACAGCCAGGCGCGTGACGACTATCAAAAAGCGATTGCAGCACTACCGGCGACCGATCCATACGTGGCTTACCTGCAAATGAAAATGGCAAATTTGGGAGTTTCTTGATGAGCTATGCTAAGACCCATGGTGTGCGTACCGGACTGCGTGCCGCCGCTATGCTGGGGGTGTTCTTCGCTTTGGGCGGTTGCGGTGTTTGGAATTGGGCCTTTGGTCCGGCAGAACCTGCCCCCAAACCGGTCAAGGCTATGCACAAGGAACAGGTCACTGTCGGCTTTGGCACCAATTGGCAGGCTCGCCTGTACGGTGATTGGCGTTTAGATCCCTATAACGCCACACAACTGGCGGTGACGGATGGCAAAATTTATCTAAGCGATGACTCTGGGCATCTTCTCGCGCTTACTCGTGGTGGAAGTTTGCGTTGGGAGTACCGCCTGGATGGCAAAAGTCCGCGCGGACCGACAGTTGCCAGCGGAGTCGTCTATGTAGGCACGGATCGTGGCAAGCTGTACGCTATCTCCGCGCAGGATGGAAAAAAACTCTGGGATGTGCAGTTGGGTGCTGAACCCACAAGTCCCATCAGCGTCGCTGATCATCGGCTTTTTCTGCAGTTGTCGAATGGCCATCTGCTCGCCCTGAACACCAGCAACGGCGCAATAGATTGGACCTTCTCCCTCCCGCAACCTTCTTTGTTGCTGCGTCGTAATAGCGGAATCGTTATCGCTGGGCAAACTCTGTATACGGGTTTTGCCGATGGTAAACTGATTGCCCTCGATGCCAGCAACGGAGCCGAGCTCTGGCGCGCCACGGTCGCTATCCCGCACGGCAACAACGAGCTGGCACGCATGGTCGACGTTGCGGCAACACCAGTTCTTGATGGTAATCGCGTGATTGCTGCTGCCTATCAGGGCAATATTTCCGCGTTCAGCAGGGATAGCGGTGAAGAAGACTGGAGTCGGCCCATGTCGACCGTCATTACCCCCATTTTGCACGATGGCAAACTTTTTGTAGCCGGGAGCGATGGTCAGGTCTACGCCATGGATCCCAGCAGTGGAACCGTGGAATGGCGCAATACTGCACTTAAAGGGCAATCCTTGAGCGGAATGGCGCTTTGCGATGGCAAACTCCTGCTAAGCAATTACGCCGGACAGGTGATTACCCTCGATCCGCAAACGGGCCATCGTACCGGGCAGGAAACCGTCTCCAGTAGTGGTATCCAAACCGCACCCGTCTGTGTCGGCAAGGGTAGCTTCCTGGTATTGAGTGGCGTCGGCACCCTGTACCAGCTCCAGTTCCAGAAGCCGTAATTCATATGGCTGCTATCCTCGCGCTCCTGGGTCGACCCAATGTCGGCAAGTCAACACTATTCAACCGGCTTACCCGAAGTCGCGAGGCCTTGGTGGCAGACCTGCCGGGTTTCACCCGGGATCGACATTACGGCACGGCACGGCATCAGGATCGCGATTATCTCGTCATTGATACTGGCGGCTTTGAGCCGGAAGAGAAACAGGGACTGGTGGCAGCAATGGCTACTCAGACGCGCCAGGCCATTGCTGAGGCCGACGTCCTCTTGTTTCTGGTCGATGCCAAAGAAGGGCTCTCGGCACAGGATGACGAGATTGCTCGCGAATTGCGGCGCAGTGGCAAACCGGTTCTGCTCTTGGTCAACAAGATGGATGTACGCCATGCCGTCGCGGAGTTGCCGGAGTTTCACCGCCTCGGGCTCGGCGCCCCCATTACACTGTCTGCTGCCCACGGGCATGGTATGGATCAGCTTTGGTCGGCCATCAGTGACGCTGTTGGGCAAGAGCCGGAGGGGTCGGTCGCGTCCGAGGAGATGGAAGATGGGCCGGCGATAGCGGTTCTCGGGCGGCCTAATGTTGGCAAGTCTACTTTGGTCAATGCCATGCTTGGCGAAAAGCGGGTCATTGTTTTCGATCAACCGGGTACTACACGCGACAGTATCCGCATTCCCTACGAGCGCCAGGGGCGGCGTTATGTGATGATCGATACTGCTGGAGTGCGGCGGCGCGCGCGTGTCGGGGAGGGCTTAGAGAAACTGACGGTACTCAAGACCCTGGCCGCTCTGCGCGAGGCCGATGTCGTGCTGATGGTGATGGACGCGCATGCGGGAGTCAGTGATCAGGATGCGCATCTGGTGGGTGTAGCCGTCGAGCTCGGGCGCCCTATCGTTTTGGTGCTGAACAAATGGGACGGACTAGACGCACGCGAGCGTGACCGTATCAAAGCAGAATTGGAACGCCGCCTGGTGTTTTTGCGCTATGCACCGTTTCACAGTATTTCGGCGTTGCACGGAAGTGGGGTAGGGGAGCTGTACCGCAGCATCGACAAATTGTGGAGAAATAGCCAGCGACATTTCTCCACCGGCGAACTCAACCGCATGCTGGAAGACGTTATTAATACGCACCAGCCCCCTCTCGTCGGGGGACGGCGCATCAAACTACGCTATTGCCATCAGGGTGGCACCCAGCCCATCACTCTGGTCTTCCACGGCAATCAGCTCGACCGCTTGCCTGGTGCGTACAAGCGGTATCTGGAGACCGCCTTTCGCACGGCGCTGAAGCTCGATGGCGTACCTATTCGTTTGGTCTTCCGCCAAGGGGAAAATCCCTATGCTCCCCAGGGAGCGCGCGCGTGAATTTGGCGCAATCCTATCGCTGGTGGTTACCGACCTGGATCATATACGCCGCCTACTTGTTGCAGCACTTTATGAATATTCTGCAATTGCCCGCTTGGCACTGGGGCCCGGCCGTTGCCTACGCGTTTTGGGCGGCACTGGCCTTGGGTGCCATCGCGCGCAGTTGGCCTACGCTCACGCCTTATGCTTGGCGACCGCTAGTGATTTTTCTTGGCGCGATCCTGTCGGGCATCGACGTGTTCACGGGGCCGGGACCGGCATCGGCACAGCGCATTGATACCTGGATGACTGCCCTCATCGGCATTGCGTTGGTCTCGATTTTAGCGCGTTTCGTGCCAACGACATGGAGTAAGCTCTGGTTTGGGCAGGAGGTGAAACCTGGATCTCGTCCTTATTCGCCACGCTGAAGCAGAAGATCACAGTGCCGATGGGACTGATGCTGGACGTCGCCTAACCGCCCGTGGCGAGGCACAGGCGGCGACGGTGGCCCGCGCCCTGCGTAGTTTTGGGTTGCGCAATGCAGAAATTTGGTATAGCCCCAAGGAGCGTACGCGTCAGACCGCGGCAGCACTGCAGGCAGAATTGCATGCACCGGTCTATCAAGCACAGGATGCCCTGGCTACGGGCAATTTTGCTCTTTTGCAGTTCGCTTGGCAGGAATCGCACGCTGAACATGTGATTCTCGTTGGTCATCAACCGTTTCTTGGTGTTTGGATTGCAGAACTTGGCGGCCTGCATCTGCCGGTTGCCAAAGCGAGCGTGAGTTTCTTGCGTGAAAAATCTTCCAATGGGCACTTCCAGCTCCTTGGTTATTTTCGCGAAGAGCTTTTCCAGAATGTTTTCACGCTTGGGGACAATTCTGGCGGGAAATTATCCTGACGAAAGGATAGAGTAATCGTCCGAGATAATTTTGGCCGAACTCTTCCTGTTGTGGGTTTACATTTTCCAGTCAAGCTTTGGTAATCAGTATGCCTGCGCCTGGGTGGGCACGCTTGCATCTGTCTGACGAGGTCATGCGTATTCTAAAATAGTACGCGGAGACGGGGTGACCATGGCAGTTTCCATCGTAGAACCTACGCAGAAATCTGCGAGCTATCCACGCGGGGCGCGCGTCTTGCATTTGGGGCTGGTATTGCTCTTCAGCTTTGAGTTGCTCAACTCGATTCTGGCCCTTTGGTTTCAGCATTTTTCCCTATTTCAATGGCACGTCTTGGCCGGCTTGGCCTTGTCAGCTTGGCTAACTTTGTCCTGGGTTATTTACTGCGCAACCCCTTGGGGGCGTCGTTTACTCTATGTCTGGTACTGGCCGGGTAACCTTGTAGTCGTTTTCCGCGATCTAGGTCGCCTGTTGCGTGGCCAGCTACCCGGTCATGGTCCAGAGCCTGGGCTTTCGTCCTGGTGGCAGGGGATGTTCCTGTTACTTGTCAGTTGGGTGAATTATGCCGGTCTCGGAGCGTGGATGACCATGCAGGGCTACCTGACTGTTCCCGGACTAACGCATATTGGCCTCAGCTCCATGCGTCTCGGTACGCCCATATTGTTGTACTTCTGGCTAGGGCATGTAGCAATGGCTTTTTACCACGCCTTGCGGCGCCAGCCTTTGTGGTCCATTTTTGTGATTTGGTAAGGGAGAAAAGCAATGCAAAGACGTGACTTTCTTCTCCGGAGTGCCGGCCTACTGAGTGGGGCAGCGAGCGGCTTGTTACTGCCAGCCTGGGCGCGCGCAGCTACCATCCCAATCTTTCCCGAGTACTACACCTATACGGGCTTCTATCCGAAAATCGATCCGCAACTGTATCGCTTGCATTGCGGCGGTCTGATAGAAGAACCCAAGAGCTTTACGCTCGCTGAGCTCTATAAGCGCAGTGCTCTCCCTGAAGTCCACACTTTCCATTGTGTGACGGGCTGGACGGTGGCTGACGTACATTGGCAGGGCATCTTACTGGCGGACTTTCTCAGTGATCTGCGGCCCAACGATGCGGCTCGTTATGTCGTCTTTCACAGTGCCGATGGTGTCTATGTCGACAGCCTAAGTATGGAGCAGGCGCGGGCGCCAGGGGTAATGCTCGCTACCCACATCTCTGGCCAGCCTCTTTTGCGCAAAGGCGGATACCCATTGCGTTTGCTAGTCCCGCAGATGTATGGCTACAAAAGTGTAAAGTGGGTTAATCGCATTGAGCTAGTTGCGAAAAGACCCGAGGGTACTTGGGAACGAGATGGGTATCCGAGCAACGCTTACATCAAGAAAGGCTTCAGTTGGAGCGATCTTCTCTAGTACTTTCTAAAGTACAATGTCATAAAAGTGTCATAAAAGGTTCATGATACTGTCATGAACTTTCGGTATGATGGCGCTCGCGTAGGGGTTTCAGATAGCGAAATTCTCTACTGTGCTTGAGTACACTCGATAACGCCATCTTCGGAGGTTTTATGTTGCTAGGTTCCAAGAAGACTGTCGCCCGTGCCATGAAGGGTGCTGTTGCTGCTTCCCTCCTCGGTCTTGCCGCCGTTGCCGCTACACCCGCTGTTGCCGCTCCGCAAGTCAGCTTGCTGGAGACGGGTTCTACGCTGCTATACCCATTGTTCAACCTGTGGGTGCCGGTGTACACCAAGATGCATCCGAACGTGAAGATCACCACCCAGGGTACTGGCAGTGGCACGGGTATCGCCCAATCCATTTCTGGTGTAGCGCAAATCGGTGCCTCCGACGCGTATATGTCGGACGCGCAGGTGAAGATGCGCCCCATGCTCAACATTCCATTGGCCATCTCCATCCAGATGATCAACTACAATCTGCCGGGCCTGAACAAGCAGCACATCAAACTCTCTGGGCCGATTTTAGCGGGCATTTACTCCGGCAAAATCAGCAACTGGGACGCCCCGGAGATCGCGAAAATCAATCCTGGCGTCAAATTGCCCAATCACAAGATTATCCCCATCCATCGTACTGATGGTTCTGGAGATACTTTTATTTTTACCACGTATCTGTCTGATACCGATGCAATGTGGTCGAAGAACATCGGTTACAGCACCACGGTCAGTTGGCCGACGGTGCAGGGTGGAATCGGTGCGGATGGCAACCCAGGTATGGTCGAAGCTCTGAAGTCTACCCCCTATGGCGTGGCCTACATTGGCATCAGTTGGAAAGCGCCGGTGGAGAAGGCTGGTTTAGGCATCGCCATGCTGCAGAACCGCGCTGGTAACTTTGTGTTGCCGACCGTAGAAAATGCCAAGGCTGCGGCGGGTGAAATGGTCAGCAAGACACCGGCCGATGAGCGCATCAGTCTGGTTTTCGCACCGGGCAAGAATGCCTACCCGATCATCAACTACGAGTATGCCATTGTGAAGAAGCAACAGCCCAATGCAGAAACTGCGACTGCCATGCGCGACTTCCTCAACTGGGCGTTGGATCCGAAGGGTGGCAATGCGCTGCACTTCATGGAAGCGGTGCATTTTGTTCCGCTACCTGCCAGTGCTGCGGAATTGTCCCGCAAGCAGGTTGCCGAGATTCAGTAAATCGCCGGCATCAGGTGCTGGGCCCGTTTGGCGCCCGGCGCCAAACATAATCAACGTCGCGGCCCTTTTTTCCAAAGTGCCGCGCGTTTATTATGATGCCTACTCCTACGGAGGGAGAGCATGAAGGTTTCCGTCTTTCGTATCGGTTTGGTCGGTACGGCCAGTTTTTTGCCCCTGTCGCTTATAGCCCTTGTTGTCTTTCTTACGGCCTACTCCTGGCCTGCCATTCACTACAACGGTCTACAATTCCTCTGGACTAACGATTGGAACCTTGGGAACCTTTACGGTAACCCCGTAGAAATTCATGGCCAGCAGGTCATGCCCGGGGCACGCTACGGAATTCGGTTTCTGGTGGTGGGCACTTTGGCTAGCTCCTTTTTGGCGTTGCTCTTTGCGTTGCCCATTGCCGTGGGTGCCGCCTATTTTCTGGTGGAGATGGTGCCCAAGTGGCTCTCTGGACCACTTGCTTTGCTGGTCGATTTGCTGGCTGCCATTCCCAGCGTGGTATTTGGGCTTTGGGGCTACGCATTGCTGATTCCCTTCCTCGGTCAGACGGTCTACCCATGGATGACCCAACATATTGGTTTCATCCCGTATTTTGGCGGGAGTGCCGGCAGTGGCTATGGCTTGCTGACGACGGCTATCGTGCTGGCGTTTATGATTATTCCTCTCATCTCGGCAACGATGCGCGAAGGCATTAGCGCGATTGAGCCCTCGCTCAAGGAGGCGGGCTTGGGTTTGGGCCTCAACCGCCTGGAAGTGCTGTGGAACATCATCCTGCCCAAGCTCAAAACGACCTTGGTAGGTGTGTCGATTTTGGCCTTGGGACGTGCTTTGGGCGAGACTATGGCAGTCGTTATGGTCAGTGGTAATGCTCTAAATTATTTGCCCAATAATATCTATACGCCGATCTCTACGATGGCCGCGTTTATTGTGTCGCAGTTAGAGAGCGCATTGCAGGATCCGACCAACATGGCGGTCGAAGCCCTGGCTGAAATCGCCCTGGTACTCCTCTTGCTGACGGTTATCGTTAATGTTGTCGCGCGTATGATACTTTGGGGGGCGAAGGTACGGTCATGAGTATTACCGATCTCACAACCACGATGACAACAAGCGCCAGCGACACCCATCGGCAGATCCGCGTTTCCTGGAAACGCCACCTCTTCCGTGCTAGTGGAATCGCCTTCGTCTGGTTTAGTTTTACGGTTGTAGCCATTGCCTTTCTGTCCATCATCCTGGATGTCTTCCTCAAAGCACTGCCCGGCCTGAAGTTAAGCCTGCTCACCGAAGTGAGTACGGGAATGGGCGGTGGCCTGAAAAACGCCATCGAAGGCACTCTGGTGCTATCGCTTGGCTCGCTGCTCATTGCTGCCCCAGTTGGCATCGCCGCGGGGATCTATCTCTGCGAGTTTGGCAAAGGCATGGCGGGCAAATCGTTACGTTTTCTGTCGGACGTCCTCGTCGGTGTGCCTTCCATCGTGCTTGGTTATGTGGGATATATCACCATGGTAATATATCTCGGCTGGCAGTTTTCCGTCGCCGCTGGCATCATTACCCTGAGTATCATGCTCTTACCCTACATCGCTCGCACCACGGAGATGGCTCTGGGTAACATTCCTCAGGCGGTGCGCGAGGCGGGCTTTGGCATTGGTGCGGGTGAAGGGACGGTCATCCTTCGCATCCTTATGCCGGGGGCCATGCCCGCCGTGATGACCGGCCTCTTTTACGCTCTGGCGTTATCAATGGGCGAGACCGCGCCGCTAATCTACACGGCAGGCTGGTCCAACTATATGTGGACTGGTCATTTTACCAATGAGCCAATTGGTTACCTCACTTATGTCATCTGGACTTTCATCAATGAGCCGTTTGAAGAGGCCCACATATTGGCCTTCGCTGCTGCCTTTTTGATTACTATGGTGGTGCTGAGTTTGATCCTCTTTGGGCGCTGGTTGATGGTGCGGCAACTACGCAAACGCGGGGCATATCGTTAGATCTCAGGGTAGAGAGAATCCTGCCGTGCGCAACATGGCGGAGAGGCGAATCAGGGGGAGGCCGATAATGGCATTGGGATCCTCCCCCTCCATGCGTTCAATCAGGCAAATGCCCAGCCCCTCGGCGCGCAGACTACCGGCGCAATCGAAGGGTTGTTCTTTGTCGATATAGCGGCGGATCTCGGCTTCGCTGAGGCTGCGCAAAACAACATGGTAGGAAACCAGTTCTACCTGCGCCATTCCCTTTGGTGCTAATAGGCAAAGGCCATTCAACAGCTCGACTGTTTTGCCCTGCATCGCCTGTAATTGGGTGAAGGCCTTTTCCCGAGAGCCGGATTTGCCCAGTAGCACATTGCCACATCGAACCAACTGATCCGCACCAATTACCCAGGTTTGCTGGTGCTCATGCCACACCGCATATGCCTTTTCGTATGCCAAGCGTTTCACCAGGGCTTCCGGCTCCTCGTTTGCCTTCCGCGTTTCATCGATGGCGGGAGACTGCCAGGTAAAGGGCAGTCCGAGGCGAGCGAGGAGTTCCCGTCGATAAGGGCTGGATGAGGCCAGAATCAGTTGCATATCATCCGGTGTTACGCTGGCCAGCCGCAATGGCATTAATGCTGCGCAGCAGGGGGTCGAGCCAAGTTTCGCGAAACTCTGGTGGGGTGTCTTCGTTGCGGTAGCGACGGAGTAGGGCCAACTGAATATGATTTAACGGTTCCATGTAGACATTGCGCCGCTGCAGGGAAAAAGCGAGGCCGGGCACTTCGGCGAGCAACTCCACTTGGTTTTGGATGTGAAGCATCTCGCTAAGACTGAGCTCGAATTCCTGGCGGATTTTCGCAAAGATCTTTTGTGCACATTTTTGATCATTGGGTAGGGTGGCATACTCGGCCGCGAGGGTCATGTCCGCCTTCGCCATGGCCATAGTGATGTTGCCCAGCAAGGCGTGGAAAAAGGGCCAGTGTTGATACATTTTCTGCAGCGTTTCCAGACGCTTGGGGTCATCGCCACGCCATGCGCGAATAGCGGAACCGAGTCCATACCAAGCGGGAAGCACATGGCGCGACTGTGCCCAGGCAAAGACCCAGGGGATCGCCCGAATGGAGCTCATGGAGCGGTCGCCACGCTGGCGATGGGAAGGCCGCGAGCCAATATTCATGTGGGCAATTTCATTGAGAGGCGTAGCCTCGTAAAAATAGTCGATGAAACCCTCGGTATCTTGAATGAGTTCGCGATAGACGGTCTCACCGCTTTTGGTGAGGGCCGCCATGACCTCGAGAAAAGTGGGCTCATCGGCGGGCACCGTTTGCACCAAACCAACGCTGGCGCGCATCAATCCAGTCACGCCCACGGTGAGCTCGTAGACTGCAGTTTCCAGGTTGGCGTACTTGAACGAGAGCACCTCACCTTGCTCGGTAATCTTGATCTGCCCACGTACGGTGTTGGCCGGCTGGGCTAGGATGGCCTCATGGGTGGGGCCGCCGCCGCGACCGACACTTCCGCCCCGGCCATGGAAGACACGGATATGAATGCGCCGCCGGTCCGCTAGAGCCGCTAACTCGAGCTGTGCCTGATACAGCGACCAACTCGAGGAGAGAATGCCGCCATCTTTACAAGAGTCAGAATAGCCGAGCATGACTTCCTGGATATTTTCCTGACTCTGTAAGATCTCTGCGTATACCGGGTCGTCCAGCAAACGACCCATCACCGTTTCCATGCGCTCCAGATCGTGGATTGTCTCGAAAAGAGGGCTGACCGAGATCTCGCTGTACAGGCCCTGGCGTGACCAGCCCGCAAGGCCAAATTCTTTCGCCAATACCAGAACTTCCAGTATATGGCTCGCCTCGTGCGTCATCGATACTACGTAGTGACCAAAGGAACGCTCACCGATCTCCCGGCGGAGCTGCGCGATGCACTTAAACATCGCGCAGGTTTCACTCGCGAGCGGTGATAACTGTTCCGGCAGGTCTTCCACGAGTTTTCCCGGTTTGCGCAAGGCATTGCTGAGAAGGGCAAGCTTGTGCTCTTCGTCCATCTCCATATAACCCTGAAATTCCGGCAGCTTTACAAAGAGCTCTGCAACGGTGCGCGTGTGTACGGTCGATTCTTGACGGATATCAAGGGAGGCCAGGTGAAAACCGAAGGTCTCGACGAGCCAGACCAAGTCCTGCACTGAATGATTGGCAATATAGTCATCACCATGACCGCGCAGAGAGTCGCGCACCAAGAGCAGATCAGCGAGAAAATCCTGATCGCTTGCGTAGGCCGGGCCATTAGCCGCAAAGCCATTACTGCTTTGACCGTTTTCCAACTGGCGTAGGCGCAGATCGAGGCGGGTGATCATGTAGCGCAATTTTCGCCGATACGGTTCGCTTGGAAACCTTTGGTTCACCCACTCGGCGAGTTCGGGAAAATCGTCCGCATCCTTTTCGAGAGAGGCGAGCAAAATCGGTGAGATGGTGCAGAAGCGCGCCGAGTGCCCGAGCAGTGGATAGAGCTCGGAAAGGCGTTGCTGGTACTCGCGCAGCACCTCCACACTTTGGGTGCGCAAGGTCCAGCCCGTAATCGCCGCCGTAACGTTTGGATTGCCGTCGCGATCCCCTCCGATCCACGAGCCAAAGCGTATGAAGGCGGGAATATCCACCTGACTTTCGCCATACACACGGCGGGCGGCACGCCTGGCCGCGTGATAGGCCATGGGGACGGCTGTAAAGAGGCTGTCACGGAAGTAGAAGAGGCCGTTTTCCACCTCGTCCTGTACGTGCGGGCGGTTGGTACGCACCTCCTCGGTCTCCCAAAGAATCTGAATCTGCGCCTGTAACTGGCGCAGGATGTCATTTTCTTCCTCTTCTGTCAGGGTCGGGTCATCCAGTGCCTTGCTGGTAAGGAAGATGCGGCGCAGTGCATGGAGTACCGTGCGCCGCTTGGACTCCGTAGGATGCGCCGTGAATACCGGCAGATAACGGAGCTGCCCCAACAGGTATTGAAGCTGCCCGGCGTTTACTCCGGTACTTTGCAACTGTCGAAAGGTATCTTCGAAGGATCCAACCCAGAGCCCATTGCCGCGCTGTAACATGCGCCGCCGCTGCACGTGCTGAAACTCTTCCTCGGCAATGTTGACCAAGCTAAAGTAAGTGTTAAAGGCGCGAATGACGAGTACGAGATCATCCTGGGGTAGCGCATCGATAAAGCGGGCGAGGCGCTGGCGTAACTTGGGGTCGTCACGACGATGTAGGCGGATATAGCCCTGACGAAGCTGCTCAACGGCGCTGAACACCCGTTCGCCGGCGCGTTCGCGTAGCACATCGCCCAAAATGTTGCCCAAGCGTTTTACGCGAGCGCGCAGGGCGCGGTCGCTGGTCGGTTTTTTTGCGTCCACAGACTCTCCCCAGTACAGAACGGCGGCATTGATATGGAGAGAACTTATCGGTAATCCGGCGAGAGGTCAAAGCACCACCATCGCCGCGCGAACCCAATTGCATCCTACCCGTAGCATCATCGCGACTTTTGAGATAGTCTAATATGACTAGCCGATGGCATGATGCAAGTCAAAAAGGAGACAATAATGGCCAGTCAGCAAAAAGGGCAAATTTTGCAAGACCCTTTCCTCAATCTGTTGCGCAAGGAGCACGTTCCAGTCGCGATCTATCTGGTTAATGGCATCAAGCTGCAGGGGTTTGTAGAGTCGTTCGATCAATTTGTCGTGCTGTTGCGAAACAATGTCAGCCAGATGATCTACAAGCATGCTATTTCTACGGTGGTTCCCAGCCGCGACGTGCGCTTGCCTTTGCCCGAATCGGAAGGTGAGACAAGTGCCGGAGACGAGGCCGCCGACTGAGTCAGAGTCTCGGGATTCAGCGGTCACATCGGGACCGCTCTTTACTGATCCACGTTTCGACCCCAGGGGTGCAAGCTGACGACGGGGGGGATGAGTTTCAGCAATTGGCTGCGGATACTGGAGCAGAGATTCTAGCTCTGTGGACGGTTTCGCGCGCTCGTTTGGACCCTGCCACCTGTATTGGTAGTGGCAAGGTGCAAGAGATAGCTGATTTTGTGCAGGCCAACGCGATTGATTTGATTCTCTTCGATCGGCCACTGAGTCCGATTCAAGAGCGTAACCTGGAGCGCGCCTGTGGGGCACGTGTGATTGATCGCGTGGGCCTCATTCTCGATATCTTTGCCCGCCGTGCACGCACCCACGAGGGGCAACTGCAAGTGGAGTTGGCGCAATTGGATCACCTGCGTACGCGATTGGTACGCGGTTGGACACACTTGGAACGACAGCGGGGTGGTATCGGTTTGCGCGGGCCGGGCGAGACCCAGCTGGAAACAGACCGTAGACTGATTGGTGTGCGCATTCGTGTCTTACGTGAACGTTTGACACGAGTCTCGGCGCAGCGTGCTACGCAACGGAGAGCGCGGATGCGAGCTCCAGCACCGACAGTTGCGTTGGTGGGCTACACTAATGCGGGTAAATCCTCTCTGTTCAATGTGCTGACCGCTAATGAACAGTACGCCGCTGATCAGCTTTTTGCTACCCTTGATCCAGCTATTCGCCGCCTCGCCGGCAATGGCCCGAGTACGCTGATGGCCGATACGGTGGGTTTTTTGCGTGATCTTCCGACTGAACTGATCGCCGCATTTCGCGCTACTTTAGAGGAAGTTAGCCAAGCGCAGTTGCTGCTTCATGTTATCGATGCTGCAGCGCCAGATCGAGATGAACAAATCCTCGCAGTAGAAAATGTCCTTGCCGAGATTGGAGCTGCCGCTGTGCCGCGCATTCGGATATTCAACAAAATCGATCTCTTGGTTGAGGAGGCGCGAGAGCGCTTTGATGAAAATGGCAAGGTAAGTGATCTGTGGCTCAGTGCCTATACTGGTGCAGGCGTTGCGCGGCTCCGTGAGGTCATTGCGCGGCGAGTGCATGGCGCGCGATTGCGCTTGCGCTGTGCTTTGCGGCCGGGAGAGGGCGCGCTGCGGGCGCGCCTGTTTCGCGTGGCCTCGGTGTTGGAGGAACGTTTTGACAGCGATGGGAGCAATCACTTGCTCATTGAGATAGACGAACAAGTTTGGGCAGGATTGCAAAAACACTGCGGGGCAGAGAGTTGTCAGCAGGAGGATCTGCCTTCTACAATGCGCCCATAGTCCGGGGTAAGGAGAGCGGGATGCCATGGAGTGATCCGGGCGGAAACGGTAAGCAAAACGGTAACGGCGGTATTAAGAGCCCCTGGGGGCAGCGTCCCAAAAAACCGGGTGCGACGTGGGATATCGATAAGATCACGAAAGAACTGCGCAAGTTGGGTGGCAAGTTTTCGTCAGCCCCAGGTTCTGGTCCACGAAACAAAATGCCCTTTCTCCGTTGGCTGCCTCTTATCGCTATTGTGGTGCTGATCGGTATCTGGCTCCTTTCCGGTTTCTACGAAGTGGGTACTGGGCAGGAAGGGATGGTATTGCGCTTTGGGCAGGTGGTAGCTACTGTCCCGCCGGGTAGCCACTACCATTGGCCCCGTCCAATCGAATCCGTAGAAACGGTCGACGTTGGTCGCAATCGCCGCTTGGTTTTGGGGTATGGTGATTCCGGGGAGGCACTTAGTCCGGGTCGCATTCTCACCAGCAACGGCGAAGTGGTCGACATACGATATGCTGCGAATTATCGAATTGCGCATCCCCGTAGTTTTCTCTTTGCGAGTAGCAACCCGCAGCAGTATTTGGCTTTTGTGCTAAGTGCGGCGTTGCGCCAAGTTACCAGTGGAATGAGCTCCGAGCAGCTGCTCACGATGGCCCATGCGCCGCTGGAACAACAGATATTGCAGAAGGCCCAGGAATTACTTGCCGACGGTGATAGTGGCATTAGCCTGCAGTCGGTGCAGATCATTGAGCTCACTCATCCCAAGGCACTCGACCCCGAATATGACAAAATTGCCAAGGCGCGCAAGGATGCCGCGGAGAAGGCTGAGCAGGCTAAGGCTGATACCGGCAAGACCTTACTCGCCGCCAAGGCCGAAGCAGCGAAAATGCGCAATCAAGCAAGTGTGCAAGCCGATCAGCTGCTGGGCAAGGCGCATGGCGACATAGCACGTTTTAATGCAGTTTATCAAGCCTATCAGCAGGATCCGCAAATCAGCACCAAGCAGATGTACCTGCAGGCCATGCAGGATGTGCTCGCGAAAGCTGGCAAGATTGTGGTTGCCGACGGGCAGGGCGCGCAGGTGGCAGTACAAGTTGCCGCGCCAGCGATTTCCGCACCGTTGGCCAAGCCCAGTGCCCCCACTGCTAGTGGAGATAAAGGCTCATGAAACCCATTACATGGGGCTGGATTGCCCTGCTACTTGTCGTATTCTTGTATCTGTTGTCTGCTAGCTTTTACGAACTACGTCCGGGGCAGAGCGCAGTTGTTCTCAGCGCCGGCCATGTGGCTGCCGAACGCTCGCAGCCGGGTCTCTACATACATTGGCCCTTTTTGCAGTCCGTACAGGTCATTGATACACGACGGCGCAGTCAGAGCACCAAAGCGGTCACGATCACTCCCTCTACTGGACCGAGTTTGCAGCTCGATTGCTTTGTGCAATGGCACGTCAGCGATGCGGAAAAATTTTATCAACGGGGGCTCAATACAGCCCTGGCTGAGAGTCAGGTAAGTGATGTGGTGCAAGCCGCACTCACCCGCGTTGTGGAGAAAAATCCAGGTGTGGCGCCGAGCAGTGCCACTTTGGCTGCTTGGCAACAGAGCTTGAGCAGCCAAGTGGCGGATTCCCTTGCGCGCAATGGCATTTCTCTTGACGACCTGCGTTTTCTGGAAATTGGATTGACCGCTGAAGCGCAACAAGATGTTTACCAGAAAATGCGTAGCGATTTGCAAACCAAGCTTGCAGCGGAGGAGTTGGCAGGTAAAGAGCAGGTCGACGAAATCAAGAATTCCGCCGAGAAAGAGCGCCAGCAAATCGTCAGTCAAGCCTATACTACGGCGCAGCAGACTCTGGGCCAGGCACAGGGCCAAGCGGCCAAGATCTACGCCGATGCCTATGGAAAAAATCCGCGCTTTTATGCCTTTTACCGTAGTCTTGAGGTGTTGCGCGACAGCGCTAAAGCAGATGATGTCTGGGTGTTGCCGGCCGACTCTCCGTTGCTCCGCTATCTGCGCGAAGGGCTACAGGGAGGCGGAAAGCCGTGATCGAAAGCAAAGACGCCATGGCGAGTTGGATGTTGCCAGCCGGTTTTGAGGACATGGGACCGCAGCAGGCAGCTGCACTTGAGGGTAAACGTAGGGAATTATTGGATCTCTTTACCTCCTGGGGGTATCGCCAAGTTATCCCCCCCATGCTTGAGCACTTAGAGAGCGTGCTTACTGGCAGTGCCGTGGATTTGGACCTGGAAACCTGGAAAGTGCTCGATCAGGCTAGCGGTCGGGTACTCGGCTTTCGCTCTGACATGACTCCGCAAATGGCGCGTATCGATGTGCAGATGGCGCGCGGCGACGAGGCGCGGCGCTTGAGCTATGCGGGCACGGTTTTGCGCGCGCAACCCGATGCCTTGGGTGGAAGTCGTGCCCCTTTTCAAGTTGGCGCGGAGCTGTTTGGCGTCGGTAGTGCCGATGCTGACTTAGAAATTCTTAGTCTGATGGTCGAGAGTGTGCAGCGTTGCTGCGTTGGGACCGATCTCGTCTTGGACCTTGGTCATGTCGCCATCCCCCGTAGCTTGGCCGAGGCGACTGGACTTCCCCTGCGTGATCAGCAAGAGCTGCTGCGCTTGTTGGAGCGCAAGGCCTGGCCCGATCTTCGCCAGCTTCTGCAATTGGGTGCGGTTTTTAGTGAGCATTCCGCGGCCTTCCGTAGCTTGGCCGAATTGCATGGTGAGTACGAAGTACTCGAACGCGCACGCCAGCGCTTTGCCGACTACCCTGTTATTTTGTGCGCGCTGGAAGAACTGGACTTCGTCTGGCAATTGCTAGGCCAGCGCTATCCGCAACTGAGTATTCGTGCTGATTTGGCTGAGATGCAGGGGCACCGCTACCACACCGGTATGCTGTTCGCCCTTTTTTCGCCGCAGCGCGGTGCGGCCGTCGCCCGCGGTGGTCGCTATGATGGCGTTGGCGAGGCCTTCGGCCGCCATCGCCCGGCTACGGGCTTTAGCCTGGATTTACGGCCTTTGCTTCGAGAACTTGCAGAAGAACGCAAATGCCCGCGCATCTGGGCCCCTGGGGGGGCGGATCCCAAGTTATGGCAGGCAATGCAAGATCTACGCGCACAGGGTTATACCGTGGTGCAGGACCTTGCTGAGGGCGTCCCTACATCTCAGGCGCCCGCCGGTTTCGATGCCCTGCTGGTAGCAGAGCAAGGCCAGTGGACCTTGATTGGTCGCGAACCTGAGTTTCCCTTTTCTGCATCCTAAGTTATCTGCGGAGTCGACATCGATGTCCAAAAATGTTGTGGTGGTAGGTACCCAGTGGGGGGACGAGGGCAAGGGTAAGATTGTCGACTGGCTTACCGAGCATTGTCAGGCGGTCGCCCGTTTTCAAGGAGGTAACAACGCCGGTCACACCCTGGTCATTGGTGGCAAAAAAACGGTTCTGCATCTGATTCCATCAGGAATCTTGCGAGCAGACGTACAGTGTTTCATTGGCAACGGGGTTGTGCTCGACCCCGTTGCCTTGTTCGAGGAACTGGATCCCTTGCTGGCAACGGTTCCCGACGCCGCGCAACGACTGCTGATTTCCGAGGCGTGCCCATTGATTCTGCCCTATCACAAGCGGCTTGATCTGGCCCGCGAGCATGCGAAGGGAGAGGCGCGTATTGGCACCACCGGGCGAGGTATTGGTCCTGCCTACGAAGACAAAGTTGCGCGGCGTGCCCTACGAGTGGCGGATCTCTTCCACCGTGAGCGTTTTGCCGCCAAGTTGGGCGAGGCCTTGGATTATCATAATTTCGTGTTGCAGCACTACTTCAAGGAAGAGCCGGAAGATTTTCATCGAACTCTTGAACAAAGTTTGGCCTATGCCGAACGCCTGGCACCTATGAGCACCGATGTCTCCTTACGCCTGAGCCAGATTCAGGCAGCTGGCGGACGCATCCTTTTTGAGGGCGCGCAGGGTACGTTGCTTGATGTTGATCATGGCACGTATCCGTTTGTCACCTCTTCGAATACCGTGGCGGGTGCAGCGGCGGCTGGCACGGGTGTTGGGCCAGGTGATCTGGGCTATGTACTCGGTATTACCAAGGCCTACACCACGCGCGTCGGTTCTGGCCCTTTCCCCACGGAGCTTTTTGACGATACCGGCCGGTGGCTGGCGGAGAAGGGTGGTGAGGTTGGTGCTACTACCGGGCGTGCACGACGCTGTGGCTGGTTTGATGCGGTTGCCTTGCGCGCCTCCTGCCGAGTAAATGGAGTGACTGGCTTGTGCATGACCAAACTTGATGTCCTTGATGGTTTGGCGGAAATTCGCGTTGCGACGGGCTATCGTGTGCGTGGTGCGGAGTGCCGCGACTTGCCGGGTGGCGCGGAGTCACTGGCCGATTGTGAACCCATCTACGAAAGCTTCCCCGGCTGGTCGGAGTCCACCGCTGGCGTACAGCTCTGGCAAGACCTGCCGCAAAATGCACGGAACTATCTCGAGGCGTTAGCGGAGCTGGTGGAGCGCCCCGTTGCTATCGTCTCCACTGGGCCGGATCGGGCGCATACAATCTTACGTGAGGCGTTCTTATGAGCCGAATTTTTTTGCTTTTTTTTGTAAACATTGCGTAGTATGAACAGCGTCATGCCTTCGTGCTGTCATCAAAGTGTCATAAAACTGTCGCACTATTGTCATAGTTTTTGGTCATACTGTTATTTGCTGCAACCCGTAGCAGGGAGATTGAGGGATGCTCAATACGCAAGTCCAGAAGGGTATGGATCGTAATACGAAAAAGGGGGAGCGTTCGTTGCGGTTGTATCTCGCCCGTCATCAGGACGAGGTAGAGGCAGCGCAACGCCTGCGTTACCGCGTGTTTAGTGCCGAGTATGGCGCGCAGCTTGGCGGTCCTCCTGGGGTCGATCAGGATGAATATGACCCTTTCTGTGAGCACTTGATTGTTGAAGATGAGGTGCGGCAGGAGGTTGTTGGGACCTATCGCCTTTTCCTACCGGAGCAGGTAGCCAATGTTGGGCGCTACTATGCGCAGACGGAATTTGACCTATCTCGACCGCTAGCTCTTGGGTCGCGTGTCATGGAGCTGGGTCGTTCCTGCGTACATCCCGACTATCGCCAAGGAGCAGTGATCGTTCTCCTGTGGTCGGGTTTGGCTGAGGCCATGAGTATGTGGGAGATCGACCATCTCATGGGCTGTGCCAGCGTGCATAGCACCGATGGTCCGGCGCTGGGTGCCCTGTACCGATCGTTGGAGCCGCAGATGGTACCAGTCGAGCAGCGAGTCTTTCCTTTGCGTCCCGTTCCCCAGTTTGACACGGCAGCCGAGGTCGCGCCGGTAGAACTTCCGGGCCTGTTGAAGGGCTATTTGCGAGCCGGTGTGCGTTTGGGTGGGGAACCCTACTGGGATCCGCAATTTCACTGTGCTGATTTTTTTGTCTGGTGTGATTCACGACTCATTACCTCGCGTTATCAGCAGCGCTTTCTGGACCCCGTGGTCCAGGGCAAATGATCTTTCGCCGACGACGTAGTACTTTCTCTCGGCACGCGCAACTGATCCCTTATCCCAGCGACCGCATACTGCGGCGTAGCAAGCCTCGTTTTTATCGCCGTTTCTGGCGTGTGCCGGCACTGAGCCTGCATTTGGCCATCGCCTTTCCTTTGAGTTGGTGGTACTACGGGCGTGGCAGAGAAATAGATGTGCATGCGCTTGGCGTATTCCGCTGGTGGTGCGGCGTAGCACTACGCATCTTGGGAATACGTTTGCGCGTGGCTGGCCCTCTGCCCCAGGCGCCGATGATGTTGGCGGCCAATCATGTCTCTTATCTGGATATCTTGGCGCTAGCCGCAATACAGCCAGGGCAGTTTGTCGCCAAAAAAGAGATGGAGTCCTGGCCACTATTTGGCCGATTGGCGCGTCGGTTGGGGACCTTTTTTATTGATCGAGGCGACGCGAGGGCTAGTCAGCGTCTGCTAAAAGACGCCGCACAGGTGCTACGAGAAGGGCGCATCCTTACGATCTTTCCTGAAGGGACGACGAGCGACGGCACGGACGTTGGGGATTTCTTCGCGGCGCCCTTCGAGACGGCGGTAACTGCGGAGACTATGGTCGTACCGGTCACCCTGCGTTACGAGGATGTTCTTCGTCCCGGGCATGCAGACCGTATCTGTCCATTTATTGGAGAGGATACCTTGGCGGGACACTTGTGGCGTCTCACTGCCTCGGCGCCGCTCACCCTGCGCGTGCACTTCGGTATGCCATTATCGCCGCAGCTGGGACGGCGAGAACTTGCTAAAGAGACCCAGCGCCTCATTCGCGAGTCGTTACGGCGCATGGAAGAGGGCGCTGCCATTACCTGCCTGGATCCACATCGGCATCGTCTACGCGATGCCTGGGAGGCCTGGCGCCGCCGCGGTTCGTCACGTTGACAAAAATCATCACTAATCAATATTCTTCGTAGACGCTGTCGTTATTACAGCCATTCCAGGCATGCACGGTTTCTACCAAAAGCTCGACGTTATCGATGGGCGTTTGCGGTGTGATGCCATGGCCGAGATTGAAAATATGCCCGGGTCGTCCAGCATTGGCGCAGAGAATTCGTTCGATTTCGGCGCGCAGCAGGGCAGATTGTCCATAGAGGGCAATGGGATCAAGATTGCCTTGCACCGCTACACTCTTGCCCAAACGCTTGCGCGCTGCGTTGATTTCGATGGTCCAGTCGAGCCCAATGACGTTGGCACCGCTGTTGGCCATCAGCTCCAACCAGTTGCTGCCACCCTTGCTAAAGACAATTATGGGCAAGTCTACGGATTCCGGCGCAGCGCGCAATCCGGCGATGACACGCTGCATTGGCGTAAAAGAGAAGCGGTGATAGGCGGGGGTACTCAGGGTGCCACCCCAGGTGTCAAAGAGCATCAGCGCTTGCGCACCCGCCGTCGCCTGAGCACGAAGATAGGCCACCAGTGCCTGCACCAGGCGGTCGAGAAGCTGTTCCAGACTTTCCGGATCGGAATAGAGCCAAGACTTCGCATGCAAAAAATCGCGGCTACCACGCCCCTCAATCATGTAACAGGCCAGGGTCCATGGGCTGCCAGCAAAGCCAATCAAGGGTACGCGGCCATCCAACTCGTGCCGAATGAGGCGCACGGCGTCCATGACATAACGCAGTTCCTGCTCAGGATCGGGCTGCCCCAGGCGTTGTAGATCGCTCGCTTGGCGCAAAGGGGATGAAAATACCGGACCCTCGCCTTCGAGAAAATCGAGCTCCATGCCCATGGCATGTGGCACGGTCAGGATATCGGAAAAGAGGATGGCGGCATCCAGATCAAAGCGCCGCAGGGGTTGCAGCGTCACCTCGCAGGCTAGCTCCGGGGTTTGGCAGAGTTTGAGGAAACCTGAGACTTGGGCGCGGGTGGCGCGGTATTCCGGCAGATAGCGTCCCGCCTGGCGCATCAACCAAACTGGCGTACGATCGACCTCCTGCCCACGGCAGGCACGCAAAAAACGTGTAGCTCTGGCGGCGCTCATGCGCACAAGAAGTCGAGCATGCCTTCGGCTGCTCGGCGCCCTTCGTCCACCGCCGTGACCACCAGATCCGAGCCACGGTGCATGTCACCACCCACGAAGACCTTGGGATTGCTGGTCTGAAATTGTGCATTCGCAGTCACTCGGCCGATTTTGTCGGTAGCGATGCCAAATTCGTCAAACCAGGCGGCGGGGGAGGGGTCAAAACCAAAGGCGATAATCACCGCATCTGCCGCAAGGACTTCTTCGGAGCCGGGCACGACCTCGGGATAACGGCGGCCCTTGGCGTCTGCTTCTCCCAATTGCGTGCGCAGTACCTTGACGCCTTGCGGCCCGGTCTCGGCACTACCGACAACTTCCACGGGTTGACGATTGAAGAGAAACTTTACCCCTTCTTCGCGCGCGTTGGTGACTTCGCGACGGGAACCGGGCATGTTCTCTTCGTCGCGCCGGTAGGCGCAGCTCACTGCCGTTGCCCCCTGACGGATGGCGGTGCGCACGCAGTCCATGGCGGTATCTCCACCACCCAGAACCACCACGCGCTTGCCGGCTAGGTTGATGTGCGGATGCAGAGGATCGGGTAAGGCCATCAGATGGGAGATGTTGCCATTGAGGAAGTCCAATGCCTTGACTACCCCGGCCAGATCCTCGCCGGGGAAATGCCCCTGCTTGGCCTTGTAGGTTCCCATGCCAAGGAATACCGCATCAAAGTCGCGTAAAAGCTGCGCAAAGGGAATGTCCTTGCCCACCTCCTGCCCTAGCCGGAACTCGATGCCCATTTCTTGCAGGAGGTCGGCGCGCCTTGCGACCACTTCTTTTTCCAGCTTGAAGGGTGGGATGCCGAAGGTGAGCAAGCCGCCCACTGCAGGATAGCGATCGAAGACCACGACATCGACGCCATTGCGATTGAGCACGTCAGCACAGCCCAGCCCAGCCGGGCCCGCGCCGACTACGGCAACCCGTTTTCCAAGTTTCTCTGCACTGGGTTGGGTGGGTTTCCAGCC
Source organism: Acidithiobacillus sp. IBUN Pt1247-S3 (assembly GCF_041146875.1). Lineage (NCBI taxonomy): Bacteria > Pseudomonadati > Pseudomonadota > Acidithiobacillia > Acidithiobacillales > Acidithiobacillaceae > Acidithiobacillus > Acidithiobacillus sp. IBUN Pt1247-S3. The sequence continues at coordinate 71,357 of NZ_JBFRXP010000013.1, forward strand.
GCGTGCCAGGGCCTCTTCGGTAATGAATCTTTCCAAGTTGCCGATGGTCACCGCGCCATAGTCTTCGTTGAGCGTACAGGCACCTTCGCAGAGGCGATCCTGGGGACAGATCCGGCCACAGATCTCGGGCAGGGTATTGGTGCTGTGGGAGAGCGTGGCGGCCTCTTCGATGCGATTTTCCACAATCAACTGCAGCCAGTTGGGGATGTAGTTGTGCACTGGGCATTTCCACTCACAGTAAGGATTGCCGCAGTGCAGGCAGCGATCTGCCTGCAGGCGCGCACTATTGAGATCAAAGACCTCGTAGATCTCGCGGAATGCCTCGCGGCGCTCTTCTACCGGCAGTTTCTTCGGATCCTGCCGACCGTCTTCCAAAAACGCAAAATTATTCATGACAATTCCTCGCAGTGGGCAGGGATCAACTGGCTTCTTCCAGCAACACATCGAGTTTGGCTGCCTTAGGCACCACTAGCCAAACTTGCGCGACGAAACGCGACCAATTGTGCAATAAGTCCTGGGCTAGCAAACTGCCTGTCCACTCTATATGTCGTTTCACATGGCGTTTTAATAAAACTTCATAGCCACGCATGGACTCGGTGTCGATGCGATGGGCGTTGACCAACTCGCCGTTAACGCGGCTCGGAAACTGGCCATCAGCATCGCGGGCAAAGGCTAAGCCGCCGGTCATGCCGGCGCCAAAGTTGAGTCCCACGCGGCCTAAGATAATGACCTGGCCACCAGTCATATACTCGCAAGCATGATCACCAGCGCCCTCGATTACGGCAATCGCTCCGGAATTGCGCACCGCAAAGCGCTCGCCTGCGCGGCCAGCGGCGTGCAGTATGCCGCCGGTGGCGCCATAGAGGCAGGTATTCCCGATGATGGCAGATTCGGCAGCAACGTAGGGCGCTCCGTCTGGTGGAGCAATGATGATACGTCCGCCATTCATGGCCTTGCCCACATAGTCATTGGCGTCGCCGTGTAGCTGCAAGGTCATACCCTGTACCGAGAAGGCGCCAAAGGATTGCCCCGCAGTACCTTGCAATTCAACATGCACGCAATCGTCAGGCAAGCCAGCATTGCCATAACGCTTGGCAATTTCACCGCCCAGACGCGCAGCTATCGAGCGATGGGTGTTCTGGATACGGTAGTGAAGGCGCGTCGGGATTTTCTCCTCCAGGGCCGGGCGGGCATCGGCGATGATCTGTTCGGCCAGTTCGCCGCGGTCGAAGGGCGGATTACGATCCTGCTGATGGGTGTTGTGATCAGCATTTTCCAAGGCGGCGTTACCCAGCAGGGGGCGTAGATCCAAGGCGGCTTGCTTCTCGCTCTGCGCCTTGCCGATCTCGAGTAAGTCGCTCCGGCCAACCAGATCATCAAAACGACGAATCCCGAGTTCGGCCATGATCTCCCGCGCCTCTTCGGCAACGAAACGGAAGTAGTTGATGACTAGTTCTGGCAGTCCCTTGAAATGCGTGCGCAGGGTCTCGTCCTGGGTGGCAACGCCGGTGGCGCAGTTATTTAGGTGACAAATACGTAGGTACTTGCAACCCAAGACAATCATTGGCGCGGTACCGAAGCCGAAGCTTTCGGCACCGAGCAGGGCGCCTTTCACCACGTCGAGACCGGTTTTGAAGCCACCATCGGCTTGCAGGCGCACGCGATGGCGCAGGAAGTTCTTGCGCAAGGTGACCTGGGTTTCGGCGAGACCCAGCTCCCAGGGAGCGCCCGCGTATTTGACGGAAGTTAGGGGGCTGGCACCGGTGCCGCCGTCGTAGCCAGCAATGGTGATGCGGTCGGCATAGGCCTTGGCTACCCCTGCTGCAACGGTTCCTACTCCGGCTTCAGAAACCAGTTTGACCGAGACGAAGGCGCCGGGATTGACCTGTTTGAGATCAAAAATGAGTTGCGCCAAATCTTCAATGGAATAGATGTCGTGATGGGGCGGAGGGCTGATCAACGCCACTCCCTCCTTGGCGTAGCGCAAGCGAGCGATGATGCCGCTGACCTTGTGGCCAGGCAACTGACCGCCTTCGCCAGGTTTGGCGCCCTGCGCAATCTTGATCTGTAGCTCCTCGGCATTTACCGCATATTCCGGCGTCACACCAAAGCGACCAGAGGCGATCTGCTTGATCTTGCTGACCTTGTTGTTGTGATAACGAAGTGGGTCCTCGCCGCCTTCACCCGAATTGGAGCGACCACCAATGGTGTTCATGGCAATTGCCAGGGCTTCATGCGCTTCGGGGGAGAGGGCGCCGAGGGACATCGCAGCAGTATCGAAGCGCGGGGTAATGGCCTCGATGGGCTCTACTTCGTGCAGGGGGATGGCTTTCCCACCTCGTATCTGCAGCAGATCGCGGATATTGGTGATCGGTCGGCCGTTCACCAACTCGGCAAAACTGCGGTAATCTTCCTGTCGCCCAGAACGGGTGGCGGCCTGCAGACTGGCAACCACGTCCGGATTGTAGGCGTGGTACTCGCCGCCGTGGATGTATTTCAGTTGCCCACCGGCACTCATACGCCGGTGCGGGCGCCAGGCATCTACCAACAAGCGCTGGACATCTGCTTCCAGGTGGCAGAAGTCCGCGCCCTCAATGCGGGTAACCGTGCCACGGAAGCAGCGCTCAACGACCCGTGAAGACAGCCCCAAGGCCTCGAAAAGCTGGCTGCTACGGTAGGATGCAAGGGTCGAAATCCCCATCTTGGACAGGATTTTGTATAGGCCCTTGTCGATGCCCTTCCGATAATTGGCCAAGGCCTTGGCTGTGCCGACGGGTTGGCTAAAGGCGCGGCGCTCGGCCAGGCTGCGCACAATGGCATAGGCTAGGTAGGGATAGATCGCCGTTGCACCGTAGCCGATCAGGGTGGCGAACTGGTGTGGATCACGGGCGTGGGCAGTGGCGACGAGAATGTTGCAACGCGTACGCAGGCCAGCATCAATCAGGGCATGGTGCACAGCACCCACGGCCATGAGGGCGGGAATGTAAACCTGATCCCGCTGTAATGCGCTATCGTCGAGTACCAGAATTACAGAGCCGGCCTGTACGCCCGCCACAACCTCGGCACAGAGCGCAATGACCGCAGATTCCAGGTCGCTGCTGGCGTTGTAGCAGAGGGAGAAGGTTTGGGCGCGAAAAGCCGGTTCCGGGCGCGAAATCAGAGCCTGGAAGGCGGCATCGGAAAGTACCGGCGAATGCACCTCGATACGCCGCGCATACTCTGGACGCTCGGCAAAGAGATTGCTTTCGGTGCCCAAAATGGCGTTTAGCGACATGACCAGTGCTTCACGCAGGGGATCGATGGGCGGATTGGTAACTTGCGCAAACTGTTGGCGGAAATAGTCGGCTAGGTGTCGAGGCTGGTTGGAGAGCACCGCCACTGGCGTATCATCGCCCATGGAGCCAACCGCCTCCTGCCCACCCTCGGCAAGGATGCGAATGACTTGATCCTCTTCCTCCATGCTTACGCCAAAGGCCTTCTCCCAGGTGATAAGATCTTTCACCGGACGCACAATTTCCGGTGCGTCGTCATCAACGTCCAGATGCTCGGCATATTTCGCCAGCCAGTCGCCGTAGGGGGCGCTGTTCTGGATGCGTATATCAATGCTGCGATTATCGAGGAGCTGGCCGTCACGCAGGTCTATCGCCAAGATCTGCCCCGGCCCCACCCGTCCTTGCGCCGTGACGTCCCGGTGGGAGTAGTCGAATACGCCAACTTCGGAGGCGATATTGATAATGCGATCCTTGGTGATAATGTAACGCGCCGGGCGTAGACCATTTCGATCCAAGGCGCAGACCGCCATTTGACCGGTATTGAGTACCAATCCGGCCGGACCGTCCCAAGCCTCCATACGCATGGAGTGGTATTCGTAGAAAGCGCGCAGTTCTGGCGCCATATTGGGGACGTTGTGCCAAGCGGGTGGAACGAGCAGGCGCAGGGCCTTGAAAAAATCCATACCGCCCTGCACCAGTAGCTCCAGCATGTTGTCGAGGCTGAAGGAGTCACTGCCACCGCCAACGGCGGGCAACACCTCGTCCATGGGCAGCAGATCGGACTGCAACAGGGGGGCACGGGCCCGCGCCCAGTTGCGATTGCCTTGGATGGTGTTTAGCTCACCATTGTGGGCAAGGACGCGGAAAGGTTGGCATAAACGCCATTCCGGCCAGGTGTTGGTGGAAAAACGTTGATGATAACTGACTAGCGCCGAGGCAAAGCGTGGATCCCGCAGATCGGGGTAAAAGTCGGGCAGATGCTCGGGCATGACCAGCCCTTTGTAGCCAATTACGCGGCTGGAGCAGGTGACGGCAAAAAAATCGCTATCTGTAGCGCAACGTTTTTCTACGCGCCGGCGCAGGCGATAGCAGAGGCGCTCGAAGGCATCGTCATCCTGCTCGTCGCTGCCAAGAAACACTTGCGCGACACTGGGAAGGGTCTTGAGGGCTTCGTCCCCGCAGGCTTCGGCGACCGTAGGAACATCGCGCCAGCCGAACAGGGCAAGCTGCAGGGCTTGTGCCTCTTCGGCGACGACCTTACGGATACCCTCCGCCCGCTTTGTGTCGCGGGGCAGAAAAAATTGGCCTACGGCAAAACGGGCGGACAAGGTGATGCCCAATTCCGCCGTGACGGCACGAAAAAAATCCTGCGGCATCTGTATGAGCAGACCACAGCCATCCCCACTCTTACCATCGGCAGCGATGGCACCACGGTGCGTCAGGCGCGCCAGGGAAGTTATCGCAGTGGCTACGATGCTATGACTGGCTTGGTTGTCCATTTGGGCAATGAGACCAAAACCACAAGAATCGCGCTCAAAATCAGGGGAGTAGAGATTGTTTGTCATGCTGTCACCATCGGCCGGAATACGTTCCTCCGCCACATGGCGAAAGGGCTACCATTATAAGCTGCTGATGCAGCGGAAACCAAGACAAAGTTTTTGAATGTGCACCCCAGCAGATGGTTTGGGTGGACCATGTATACTGCTGCTGGCGGAATATCTTGATGCTCCGGTGACGGTAACACCTTGAGGCAACGGCTGCAGTACAGCGTATAGGCGATGATCGTGCGCCAGCACGGCCAGACTGTGGCAGTTTCGTTTTCAGTTGAGAGATGTGATCAGTTTCCGGCGCTTCGTTACCATTACATTTTTTCCAGCTCCTCCAGGCTTTTCTGCCGAGGTTCGATGCCATAACGCCAAGTCACGAAGACAGCGAGCAAGGAAATAGCCGCCATGATCACCAGCAGGCGGGGGATGCCCCAATTCTTTTCCACAATTGGGAAGAGCGCTGCGGAAAGGAGTGCTCCTGCCCGGGAAAGCCCCGTGGCCAGACCAGCGGCACTGGCGCGCAACTCGGTTGGGAAAAGTTCCGTGGCGAAAGCAAAGACCGTGACGCCCGGGCCGATACCTACCCCTAAGGCATAGATGGCAGAGGCCGCGTAGATGCCGACCAGCCAGTGTTCTGCAGAGGCCAGCGCAAATCCCAGTAGGCCGGTCGCCATGAGGGAAAATCCCGCGATCTGCAAGGGGACGCGGCCCCAGCGATCAATGCGCGTCATCATGTAGCCAATTCCTACGACAGAGATGCAAAGGATACCGGCGTTGATGGCCGCCGCCGCCGCATTGCTCGGCGCAAAGTCGTTGCTGCGCAGTACCAGGGGGAAATAGAGACCGATGCCTAGGCCGACTACATCCAGACAAAACCACGGGAAAATGCTGAGAAACAGGCGTCGAAGCCAGGATTTTTGGGCGAGAATCCGCCAGGAATGGGTCGGGGCAGCAAAGCCCTGCAGCATTGTTTGCCGTGCTGCCGCGGTGCTTTCTGGGTGTAATTGGCTGAGCGCTTGGTCGGCCTCTTGCGTCCTTCCGTGGCGTACCAACCACCGCGGCGACTCGGGTAAGCCTCTGCGCAGCCAGAGCAAGGCGAGTGCCGGAATGACGGCACTTCCCAACATCCAGCGCCAGGAATCGACACCAGTGAACAGTAGCGCCCAACCAGCAGCGGTAGATAGTAAGGCCCCCACGTACCAAGCCAGATTCACTCGCGCGAAGCGATTCCCACGCAAGGCTGATGGGGTGTATTCGGCGACGATGGTCGCGACCAAAGGATAGTCCAAGCCGATAGCTAGGCCGGTAAGCAGGCGTCCGGCAAAAAGTACGGCTAGGTTGGGGCTGCACGCACTGAGCAAGGCGCCGCCAATGTAGAGCAACATATTGGGGATGAGGAGTCGTCGCCGCCCAAAGTGATCGGTGATAACCCCGCCAAAGAGTCCGCCCAACAAGGAGCCGATCAACGCCATGCCCATTAGCAATCCGATCTCGGCGGCATGCAGGTGCCAGGTGCTGTGCAGAGGGAGAAGGACTACGGCCATGATGCTGAGATCATAGCCATCCAAGAGCATGCCGAGCATTGCGGCGCCTAAAGCGCGACGAACTCCGGCTTGCGGGTGGTGGGCAATGGCGTGTCGAGTCATAAGGGGTTACCGGCTTGTGCTTGGATTTGGGTACATACAGGCACCCTCTTAGCGGGCGTCCATCATCGCCGTCACCGACCCATTGCGCGCATAAACACAGGATCCGTCGCTGTGTCGGGACGCTTCTTTCTGGCACCAATCAAGTTCTTTTTGCGTTTCCGTAGGATGTTTTTCATACCATGTGGAGGAGCGGCCCCCGTAGGGCCCCTGTCCAGAAAATAAAAATGGGAAGATGAGAGCAAAGACGCACACTCCCAGTATTACCCAAACTACCCAACGATTCATTTTGCTTCCTCCCAAGATCCTGGATATCGAATAAGGTTTGTCATTAATCCCTGATGTTGCGAGCCTGCGTTTTTGTGGGAGAACGCATGAGTAGAACCATGGGGATCATCACCGCAAAGCTATAGAACACAAAGGTAAAGGCGTCCAGTATACCGCGCATAGCCGCCTGTTGGCCTAATAAGTGTCCCATGGTAGCCCAGGTGCGGGCGCTTTCCGGTAGATTCGCGGCACTCAGATATTGGCCGAGGGCCGTATTAAACGAAGAAATGTGCCCACCAATCTGGTTCCAGCCCGCTTGGGTTTGCTCCGATAGAATGGTGGCAATGATGGCAATGCCCACGGAACCTCCGAGGTTGCGCATCAAGTTAAAGATCCCGGAGCCTTCCGCTGTCTCTTCTTTGGTCAGTGTCGCGAAGGCTAGGTTAAAAATGGGGATAGAGATCAGACCCAAACCAAGTCCACGAATCAGGCCGGGGAAGACAATCCACCACGGACTCACATCAAGGTTATAGTTTAGCGTGTAATAGGAGCCAATCAAGCCTAGGAGTATGCCCGAGAATATCATCCATCGTGGATTGGCGCCGTGGCTCAGTAGTCGCCCAGCGAGCCACATGGAGAACATGGCCCCCACCCCTTGGGGTGCCATCACCAGACCAGACGTCACCGCCTCATAGCCCATGTGATCCTGTAAATAGATGGGCAAGATGATCATCACTCCATAGAGCGCTAGGCCAAATAGCCCAATCCCCGCACTGCCAAGTGCCAGGGAGCGATCTTTGAGAAGCCGCAGATTCACGAGTGGGCGTGCCACCGTGAGGCTCCGCCAAGTGAAAAAGAGCAAAGCGAGCGTTGCCAGCAGAGTCAAGGTGACGATGAAGTGTGAGGTAAACCAGTTGTCCTGATCCCCAAGGCTGAGCACGATCTGCAAGCTTCCCAAACCGATTGCCATTAACGCAAAGCCCATCCAGTCGATCGGGCGGGGTCGCTCGCTTCTGCCAGCCTCCGGCACATGCAGCCAAATCAGCGCCAACGCGAGGAGACCAACGGGTACGTTCACGTAGAAACACCAACGCCAGCTCAGTTGATCGGTAAGGAATCCGCCGAGAATAGGACCCACAATGGGGCCGAGCATAATCCCCATCCCCAGCGTCGCCATGGCTACCCCACGTTTCGCCGGGGGGTAACTGGCCACCAGGACTGACTGGCCGATTGGCACCATGGCGGCACCAAAGCCGCCCTGTAGAAATCGCCAAAAAACCATTTCCGCAAGGCTGTGCGCCTGGCCGCACATGGCTGATGAAAAGACAAACACGGCTACGCTCCAAAACATGGCACGTTTCTGGCCATAGCGTTCTACGATCAGTCCGGTTAGCGGGGTAACGATGACCATGGCCAATAAATAGGTGGTGAGTACCCAAGTTCCCTGATGAGGGTTGGCCCGCAGCGCTCCTTCCATGTTGGGGAGCGCCACGTTGACGATGGTGGTGTCCAGCACGTTCATGATGATCGCGGCCATTACCGCAAAGGTAATGGCCATCAGCGAAGGGGGAGTAGTCTTACGATTCACAATATCCACTGACGCTCGCGATATTTAGGTTAGAAGAGCCAGAATGTCGATCAGGGTCGATAATTGATTGCCTAACTGCATCCCCCGGCAGGTCCGCGATAGCCAATCGAGAATGTTCACAAAGGGCAGCATGCCGCGCTTAGGGGGTTCGCTCCCTGATGGCCATCTGCTCCAATTCTGCAGCCAGTGCCAGATAGCGTTCGGCGTTATGTAGCTCGGTGATAAACCGATGGGGAATTCCCTCCAAGCCTACCTGAGCACCCACGAGCGCACCGGTCAACATCGCTCGTGACATATTTTGTCCACCTCCGTTGATTGCATGCAATACCGCTGACTCATAATTATTCTGGAAACGCGTGGCCAGATAGTAAGCCGCAGGCAATTGGTGGTAAATGGCACAAGGCATGCCGTATACCAGACTTGCCTTCCAGGCGGGTTCAATGACGATGTCAGGATCCGCTGCGGCAAGTGCGGCATATCCCGCCGTGAGCAAGGCATCTGGCGATGCGAATTGGCCTGCCTGAATCCGTTCGCCGCCCGGCGATGGTAGCTGGAGGTGGCCTTGGGTCACTGTGTGAAAAGGTAGCGCTCCACTTTTCACTTGCGCCATGAGTGTGGTGCTAATTTCTGGAGTCATCGAAGCGCCTGCTACCAACTGGGCCAAAACAGAGTTGAATGCCATACTCATAGCGACGATGGCCGGATCGTGTTGGGTCAAGGTAATGTTGCTACATACCGCCTCTGCCATTTTACTCGGTTGCAGGGCATAAAAAGCAGCGATGGCAATGGCGCGTTCGGCGCCTTCCGTCGTGTCTGCATCGCCAGCACATTCTTCCCATGGCCGATTCTCCAGTACGCGTTTACGCCAGGCTTCGCGAATTGATTGATTGGTATAGCCGCCTGGTCCTTGCATAGGTGTGCCGTCTAATTGCGGGAACAGTTGTGTATCCAATCGATGGGTAAAATCATTCTCTTGATAACCCGCGCAGTCCACCAACGACTCCATCAGCATGACCAGCAGCAACCCAGTTTGCGAGATATCCCCCGCCAGCAGCCCGCTGTGATAACGTCCGGGGCGCGGCGTGAGATACTCGGTAATCCAAGGTCCGCATTCGTGGTGTAATTCGGCAAGGTCGTAGTACCAATGACACCCCAAAGCCAATGCATCACCAATCAGGGCGCCCATCAAGGCACCCGCTACGCGTTGCATGTTTCACCTCTTTGCTTCGCCAAAGACCGCTCCTCAGTAATCGCGTTCGCGCCGATACCACCAGGAGCGCCCCATCCAAGGCAGGCTGTACCACCAACCGGCAATACTCTCGACCGCATTGCGCAGATCGCGCTGCACTCTACGATAGAGCGGACGTTTCCGCTTCCCATGGCTAGTGCTCCATCCCCGTACTGCAATTACCGATGGGCAATCCGCTCGGATACATACGGGATAGGGTTCCACTACCAGAACGCGCAGGTGATGGTGCCAGAATTGATCAATTACCTGATCCACCGGCACGCGAATGGTTTCCGTAGTTGTGAGCAATCGTTCCGCCGCCTTTGGCGTCAGCAGGTATGCTGCGGTGCCCATTGCCGGGCGGGGATAGTGGCAGAGCGTATGCGTTTCATCGAAGCGGCCCACTACAAACCCTTTGCGATCCCAGCGCTCCGCCAAGAGGCGCAGTACGTCCCAGTCAGACTCGCAGGCCAAGGCTCGACGCAGGATTTGGGCAAAATCGGCAGGGAGTTCAACGTCGTCTTCCAAAATACAAATGCTGCGACCTAGGCGTAGACACTCTCGCCACAATGTTTGATGGCTTAAAAAGCATCCCAACTCCCCCGCACTGAGGGCGTAGCCGAAATGTCGTTGGCGATAGGCCGCGTCGTAGGCTGTGATTTGTTCGCGATCTTTCAGCGCAATGGCGGGAAAGTACCGCACTGAAATATCCTTTCGTGCGCAAAGTTCGATGACGTTGTCGCACCGCTTTGCATCGCTGGCCATGCTAATCACATAGACCGGTGGCATGACCAGTGCGGATTCCGCGCGGGCGTAGGGCAGACTAGTGAATCTTTCCATGCGTTAGCTTCCACAGACGACCACGACGACGACGGCGCCAGTCCGTTTCTTGGTCGAGGAGGGCGCAGACGGGCCCCCAAACACTAAAATCCGAATACAGGGACTGCCATTGCTCCCAGAACGCTGCGGATGGCGTTAGATGGATGGCATTGAGTGCTTGGTACAGTCGTGCAATGGGCGCCAGCAGGTCAGTGTCATCGGGGCAGTGATGATGGTGCAGGGATGCCTGTAAAAACTCTTTTTGGTAGCTTGGCAAAAGCTCCTCGCGGATCTCATACCCCAGGCAGAGTGCGATTGAATGTAGCGCGGTGGCCGGGTCCTGAAAAAGCTCCGAAAACCGTAACACAGCATTTTTTCTTCCTTGCAGGAGCGATAAAAAGGGTAGCCAATGAGCTGCCCACATAAACTGGCTGCGTATCGGGTCCATGGCATTGCGCGCGGCAAGAGAAGCCACGACCTCGGCCGGATGTCGGAGGGCCCACAAGAAGCGCAGTTCAATACCGGCCGTGTCCGCCACCTCCAGCCAAAAAGGCAGCGTGCGCAAGGTTCGTGGATCCTTAAAGCCCCACAACCCCCAGGATTCGCAGCGATCCTGAAACAATGTGGTGGCGCGCTGTACAAGACCGGCGTCGGCTGCGGCAAGAACTTCCTCCCGGCTGAGCAATCGGGCCTCATTCCAACGCAGGTTACAGCGCTCCAAAAGAATCTGATTGATCGCGACCACCTCGTGGTCTTCCCAATACCCGCGAGGGTTATCAGGCCCCGCACCAATCAACTGATCGCCTAAGGATACGCTCCAACTCTCGATCCCCTTGGCGATGGCGCTGGTACCGCTACGGTGCATACCGAGAACACAGAGCACGGTGGGATTTTCATTCATAGGCTGCAAGGCGGCATTTCCTGTAGTTGTTCCAGCACAATGGTAAAAAATACTTGTCGATAAAACGACTGAATTTGCGTTAACAATCGTTTCTCTGGTCATTGTGGCTGATATCACTGGTTGGAAAGGCAGTATCTCTGCTCAATGTCGAGCGGATGACTGGCCGGATTATTGGATGTACTCAACGTCCCCAATACCCTCGACGCCATCCAGGATGCCAATACCAGCCTGGATGCCAATAGGGATGAATGATTACCGGGCCGGGTTGGACCACAGCCACAGGCCCTCTCGGCGGTACCACATAACAGCCTGGCAGTGCGGACATCGCGCCCACGGTTACCGTAACCAAAAGAGCTTTACGCAGAAAATTCATGGTAACTGCCCTCCCAAGGAAAAGATCCTTCACCCATATGCTTTTCAATACCGGCTACCCGGAGTCGTGACATAGGTTTCGCCTCACTGTCCCACTTCCTGGCTAATGGCGTTTTCTCGAAGGTTCAACTGATGTTGTTGCCCTTCTGTGATGTACCCGTTGAGAATCCCGCCTTGGTGTCTGGCTTCCCAATTTTGCGTGCCAACCACTTGGCGGACCTGCTGATGTAACGCGGCTGCCCGTGCCGGAGAAAGTTCGCCCTCAATAACCTCCTGATGAATGCGATGATCCAAATGGTGGGCACGACCCAATACTTCTGCTCGCCGGGGATGATGCCGAGTCCAGACCTCACCGGCCTGCGCGTTACTGATCGCGGGCCCGGAGAGCACCAATACAAAAATGCCAAAGAACAAGGATTTATCGAATCGAAACATGCGCTGATCTCCTCAGTGATTAATGCGATGAGACTGTTGATACTCCTCCCACAGGCGTTTCTTTGCGGCTGGCGGGAGTCGTTGAAAGCGCTGGGCTCGATTCAGGATCTGCGCCCGGCGCTGTGGTGAGAAGTGCTGCCAACGCTGTAAGTGGCGCTGCCAATCGGCTCGGGGAGGCGGCCGCTCCCATTGCGGCTTCTCGGGGGGATGGTGGCGTTGCCAAAACGGGGTGGCCTCCGCCGGCGTGGCGCATGTTGTTAGCAGTATTACCATCAAAAAGAGGACGCGCTTACCCATGATCAGCTACCTGTTCTAATTGGTTCGGATGCGTATTCAGCCACTCGTAGAAGGTGAGATGAGCCACGACTTGTTGTTCCACTACTGGCGCGTTGCTACTGTTGGGTGCGGAAGGCTGGCTACTCACCCCAGAGAACCATTGCCAGGAACCAACCGCCAGGAGCAGGCAGGCACTGGCTGCAACACCGATCCAAAAGGGGGCTCGTCTTGCTGGGTAGTGCGGCTGTCGAAAGATCGTTACGCCCTGCGGTCGCGCTGACCAAACGGCGATGAGATCCGTTGTAAAACGACTCCGCTTTTGGCAGAGCTGGCAATGCGCTACGTGCGTCGCCACCTCATCGCTAGAGGCAAGGAGTCCTGCGCGCCACCGATCCAGGGTTTCGCTATCGGGATGTCCATCGGACAGATGTGCATGCAATGTTTTATGACTCATGGAAATATCCCTCCGGTGTCCAGTCGGCCAACCGTTCCCGTAGACGCCGCAGAGCCCGAAAATGGTGTACCTTGACGCTTCCGGCGCTACAGCCCATGGCAGTTGCCGTCTCTTCGACGCTCAACCCTTCCCATTCCCGCAACAAAAAAGCTTGCCGCTGCCGCGGCGCCAACTGCACCAGAGCCACTTGAATCGCCTTGCCGAGTTCGCGATCCATCGATTGTCTCTCTGGCGTTGGAGACGATTCGGCGACCTGATCCAGTGGATCTGAGTCCTCTTCGTTTCGCCGTGACCGAAAACCCAACACTCGCTCCAGCGTTTGACGTCGATGCTGGTCGCGTATGCGGTTTTGCAGGATCCGATAAAATAGGGGTACTAATTCCTCGGGCGGACGGTTGGCGTAGCGCCGCATCAAGGTCAGCGCCGCATCCTGCACCATATCCCACGCTAAATCTGTTTGTCCCAGATCGAAGCAAGCCATTCGATAGGCGCGCTTTTGCACTTGGGAGAACAGGCTGTGCCAGGATTCTTCCGTTACAACGGCTCTCGTATCAATAGGAATGGCCTCAATGCGGAACATGTCGTCAAGCTACCCTGTATCGTTCCAATGCTGCTATAACGATTGACTAGGTCATTTGGTTGACAAGTTCTGCGGCGTATGACGCAACACTCGGCCACAGCTCACCGTTAAGACGATAAACACTTATTTACATTGGGGTTCTGGCGGTTCCTGGCACGCTTGGCGTGAGTGTGTAAAAATTCCCTGTGTGGTCGATTTGTCGATTCCTGATCCACAATGATCTTCGCCTGAGCAGGCGGTACGTCGGTCTTCGCCGCCAGACTTACCCCTAGCGTGTCGCTACATTGCGAGGTTCCAACATGCGCCTGACCATCTTGATCGCCCTCTCCCTGTTGGTAGCTTTGGGAAACGCTCATCGGCACTGGCGGTGGCGTAATCCGCTCGGTCGTTGTCTCGGAGTCACGCGATCGTGATTAGATTGTTGCAGTTGGCTATGGTCGTTTTGCTGGCAGCGATTCTGGGATCGTCTATTGCCAGGGCATCCATTTTCATTGGTGCCCCAGATAAAGGTTGTGCGTATCTGTCCCGCCACGCTATTTCTCCCGGTGCGTGGGATACTGCGATGAAGGCGGCAATCAAGATCTCCCAATTTCAGGGCGATCTGTACGTTGTGTCCTCTACCGCGATTGAGAAGGTGAGCCACATCCCAGATTTTCCCAATTTGTCATCAATTCCCAAACAGGGCGATGGCGGACAGTGTGTGGCTATATCCCCCTCGTTATTGGCTCGGAGTTCACGTACGGAAGGGCAGATGTGGCTCTGGTTGGTAGGAATCGCAGGGACCAAGCACAAACAGGCATACCAAGAAGCGGTCGAAGCAGCAGAACATCCGGCAATACGACACATCGCGAGCTTTTTTGGCATTGGGGAGGGATTAGCGAAACAGGCAATTTTATCATCAGAATGCCAAGCCACCCGCTGGCTTCCTCAGAGTAAAAAAGAAGTGGCCAAGCAAGAATTTGACCAATTGAGGCCAGTGCTGAATAGCCGATGGTTACCCGCAAAGAGTGCCCAACTCAAAAAAATAGAGGAGTGTAATGCCCCTTAAGATTTCGCACGCTCCGTATGTGACCTGAGAGATCATGTCATGCCCGGAAAGTTTTAGGGCTGACTCCGCGCCAGTGGGGCGAAAAATTAACAGGCAAAAATAGAGCCAAGATTATTGTATAACTCATTGATTTTATATGGTGCCGGCAACAAGAATCGAACTCGTGACCTTCTGATTACAAATCATAAAAAAATAGAGCCATTTGATTTCAATGTTAATCGCATCCATGTATACCTTACTGAGTTCTCTGCTATTTGCTATCAATGGTTGTCTATGTCTATCATGCTAGCGCAACACCAAAAGTAAACGTAGAGTAAACGTAGCTGACCAGGTGATTCATGAGACTCACAGTAAAAGCCATGGAATCCGCCAAGCCAACTCTTGGGCGGGACACCTATCTCCGCGACGGCGATGGGTTGGAAATCCGTATCCTACCCAGCGGAAAGCGAATCTGGCAATTCCGGTATACGTTCCAGGGGAAACGCAAGGTGCTGGCGGCGGGAGAATATCCGCATCAAACCCTCAAGGAAGCCCGCGACCAGGCGCACGAATGGCGCAGGATACTCAATCGTGGGCAGGATCCGGCACCGGCCAAGCGACAGGCGGAAGCAGAAGCCGAGCAGGTTGAAGGAAAGACCGAAGGCAAGGACACGCTCGTGCACCTCATGCTGGCCTACTCTGACTGGAAGGCCGCGCAGGGCAAGACCAGCTTTGCCAATGACGTGCGGCGAAGCATCAGCAGCTACATAACGCCAGAAACATCCATTGCTCAAAGAAAGGCCAGTCAATGCACGCCATCCGATATCGCTGCCCTCATCCGTCCGATCCACCAGCGGGGCAAGGAGAGAAGCGCGGGCAAACTGCGTTCGTTTCTCGCGGCAGCTTTCCAGGCAGCTATGCAGGCGCCCTACAGCCCGACCATACCACAGGAGTTGGCCGGGTTTGCCGTTACACATAATCCGGTAGCCGCGATCCCGGCGATCCACGGCAAGGCCGGGGAACGGTTTTTAGATAGTGGTGAGTTGGGAAGATATTACCTAGCCCTGAAAAATCAGCAATCCAAAGGGCTGGCCTACAAGTGCCTACTGTTATCACTTTTGTCCGGGGGGCAGCGACCATCCCAGGTGGCGAGGGTATCTAGGGACGATTTTGATGCGCGGGATGGAATCTTGCGCATATTCGACCTAAAAGGGCGTCGCGCGCAGCCGCGCCAGCACCACATTCCCCTTGGTCTGGCTGCTGTCTCCTGGATAGAAACCTGGTTCCATGAAAAGACTGGGATTTGGTTTTCCGCAGATGGAAAGGAACCGCTGGAGGCTACGGTCCTGAGCAGGCAATGCACGCGCCTGGTACACGAAATGGATTGGACCCCATTCAGTTTGCGCGATGTCCGTCGAGGCGTCGAGACGGAAATGGCGCGCATGGGATTCAGTAAAGATTTGCGTGCCCATTTATTGTCACATGGTTTGTCCGGAATTCAGGAAAGACATTACGACCGATATGACCGCTTGCAGGAAAAGCGAGAAGCGATTGGAAAATGGGAAGACCACCTGGAATCGCTGGCTAGTCGTTCAACATGATTCCCCGTATTTGTTCCGCAAAAATATCCAATTCATTTTTCGGCCAGCCAGTCACCTTTGGAGAGATTTGCACAGGCTCTTTCAGTTTGCCTTCTTTAATCCAACGGTAAATGGTGGCCTCTGAAACGTCCAGATACTCCGCTGCTGTTTGTGGCCGCCTAAAACCCGGCCATCGAACCGGGCTGGTCATAGTCTGTTTATCCATGAGAGTCATCCACTAAGCGTCGAGCAAATCTTGCGACTTCTTTACTTGTGGCTCCATTCTCGTCAGCGTCTTAACGTGCGAGTGCGTGGACTTTCTCGACGGCTCCGGTCATGATGGTTCTCCTCAAGCCCTAGCGTGTGGTTACACAGATGCTTAAATATCCGTATCGACAAACCGGTTAGCCACTGCACAACTTCGTGCATCACCGGGGTAACCTTATCCTTGAGGTATGGCGGGAGATTCGTAAATACGGTGTGCGGATCCAACTTGGTTGTAAGCAATGGTATGGACGCCTCCACCCTATAGAGCAGGATGTGCCATAGTGGGGGTCCACCCTCACCATACGAGCAAAGGAGTTTCCCAATGGAGATCT
>NZ_JBFRXP010000014.1:0-76598 GCF_041146875.1 Acidithiobacillus sp. IBUN Pt1247-S3
TCGGGCAAAGCTCTTTCGTTCCATCAACAATGCCCAACACTCAGCCGCCTGACAGCCTCACTCCTGCCCCTCCTTCAGGCTCATCTCTGGATTGGAAAGAACTCACCCTCGGCAAAACCATTTTACGAGCGCTGCAACAGGGCCTCGATTGCCGGGGCAATCTTTTGCGGGGCGGTCCTGGGTGAGTACCGTCGACGCGGGATGCCATCGCGGTCAATAAGGAACTTGGTGAAGTTCCAGCTGATGCGCGGCCCGAGCCAGCCGGGCTTGGAACTTTTGAGATGCTCAAACAAGGGGTGGGCGTTAGGACCGTTCACCTCAAGCTTGGCAAAAACTGGGAAGCTGACCGCGAAACGCCCGTAACAGACGTCGCCAATGGCATCGGCGTTGCCTGGCTCCTGGTGGGCGAACTGGTTGCAGGGAAAGGCGAGAACAGAAAAACCGTGGTCGCGATACCGTTCATAGAGTGCCTGCAGACCCTGGTACTGGGGCGTGAAGCCACAGAGACTCGCGGTATTAACGATGAGCAGAACCTGCCCGGCGAAATCCTGCAGGCAGCAATCCTTACCATTGAGTAGGGGTAAACAAAAATCATAGAACTTTGTGCTTTCTGCCAATGGATTCTCCCTCTTTACCGCAGAATTACGCGGGCGAAGTGCTTCTTTCCGTATTGTAGAAGATATTCCTCATCTGCAGTTAAGAGCAGGCCGGGATCTTCCATACGTGCATCGTTCATCCGCACCGCTCCCTCACGCACCTTGCGCATACCTTCGCTACTGCTGCGTACCCATCCCAAGCTCTGCATCAGGCGCGCGATCGTGCGCGGTTCGTCCAGAGCAACTTCTTGCAGGGGCAGGTTGTCTGGACGCTCGTGCCGCTGGAATTGCGCCAGAAACCCATCGCACGCGGCGCGCCCAGCGCCCACACCGTGAAAGCGGTCGACCAGCTCCTGCGCGAGTTCGAGCTTGGCATCGCGCGGGTTACGTGCGCCAACCTCACAATCCTGTCGCCATTGTCGTTGCGTAGCCGCTGGAAGACGGGACAATAGTTCGTAGTAGCGCCACATGAGCGTGTCGGAGATCGACATGATCTTACCGAAAATCTCTGTAGATGGATCTTGTACGGCAATGTAGTTGTTCAGAGACTTCGACATTTTCTGCACGCCATCGAGTCCTTCGAGGATGGGCATGGTGAAGACGATCTGCTGTGCCTGCCCCCAGTTTTTTTGCAGTTCCCGTCCCACCAATAGATTGAATCGTTGGTCCGTGCCGCCCAGCTCTAGGTCGGCACGAATAGCCACCGAATCATAACCTTGCAGCAACGGATACAAGAATTCGTGGATGGCGATGGCCTGGCCGGCGGCATAGCGTTTGCTAAAGTCGTCTCGTTCCAGCATACGGGCAACGGTGGATTGGGCCGCCAGGTGGATCAGCTCACTCGGCTGCAACTGGTCTAGCCATTGGGAATTAAATAGGACTTGGGTACGCTCGGGATCAAGGATGTTGAAGATCTGCTCCCGGTAGGTCTGCGCGTTTGCTTGCACCGCATCCACACTGAGCGGCGGGCGGGTGCTGTTTTTGCCCGTAGGGTCGCCGATACGCGCGGTAAAATCGCCAACAAGGAAGAGCACTTCATGGCCAAGATCTTGAAACTGCCGCGCCTTGTGCAAGAGAACCGTGTGCCCGAGGTGCAGGTCCGGTGCGGTGGGATCCATTCCTAGCTTAAGCCGCAGCGGTCGTTTTTCTTCTTCTGCGCGCCGTAGTAGAGCGGCGAGTCCGCCCTCGGGCAGGATATCGGCTGCACCGAGCTGCAGTTGGTCCAGGGCTTGTGCGTGATCCATGTTGCTTTCCGTCCGACAGAATTAGAGCGCGATGGTAGCACCGCAGCGGACCTGGACGAAGTCGAGCGCGGACGCAGGGGCCGAAACGCGCAGATCGGATACCTAGGTAGACAATAATATATGAATTTTCTGGTGTTCCTGAAAGAACAGGCGTGATGCGCTGAGGCGCACAAACAAGCTCATAAATACATGTACATCACAACAATAAAAGACCATTAACAATTGATTTTGCGTCAAGTAGAGCGATTGGCACATAGATTGCTAACGAAGCGCAACTGCAAAATAGCTAGAGGGGTGATGTATGAGCAAAACGAAACCGCTACTGTTGTCCGGGATTATATCTACAGCCATTGCTGTCGGCTTCCTTTGCGGGCCGAGCGCCGAGGCAGCGAATTGGTTTGCCCTACAGGGAATATCGCCACCAACCGCGCCATTGTTCGGGGTATCAGGCTTCATCGAGCCAACGGTGTGGGCGCAGCCAGGAACTGAAGATGAAATGCTTCATGAAGTACCGCATATCAACCTGATTGGGCCTGATTTTAGTCAGGGTACTACCGCTGGGATTTTGCGGGCACGGATCATGTTTCGTGGCAACCTGAACCCCTATATTTCCTATTTTGTAGCTGGCGAATTCGGTAACAATGGTGTGACCCGCGTGCGTGGGGGCTATCAACCCGCACTGATCGATGGCCATGTGACCTTTAGCTATCTCCCGGGTGCACGTGTTGAAGTTGGGCTCGTTCGCGCACCGAGCGCCGAGGGCGCAATGCAAGGTTTCATGACGTATAACTATGTACTCAGCCCGACCGTAGTCACGCAATTAATGAATCAGCCGATGTTCGATTCGAGCTTTTCTAGCAAGGTAGCTCCAACCGGCAGTGCGTTGCTCCCTGGCACCCAGACACTGGGAGTCAATGGTTTTCGCTATCCTGGGGCCATGGTCTTCGATTGGTTCCGATCAGGCCATTGGGAATTCGCTTACGGCGCTATGTTGGGCATGTACGGCACGGTCGCGGCGGGCAATCAATCCAATGAGCCTATGGAAGCAGTGCGACTACAGGAGGCATACATCCTAGGTGGTAAAGGGCCATTCCGCAGCGACATCCAGGGCGGCATTTGGTACCAACACGCTGCACCACGTTGGGATGGCGTGAATTACGATATGAATCGCTATGGCGTCGACCTTCAATATTTGCAGGGTTACATGCATCCATGGGGCCGGCAACTCCGCTTTGAATATATTCACGGTAATGGCTGGATTGATGCGCCGGCGGCCTTTAGTAAAGCCGTTGACCTCAAACAGGCTGGTCTCTATGAAACACAGCTATACCCAGGGATCAGCAACAAGGCTTGGGGTTATATGGCGGAAGCCGGACTCTTTTTGACAAAGAATATAGAAGTCAATCTGCGCTATGACTACTACAATCGGTTACCCAACAATCCCGTACAGAACCGCATATTCAAGACCTACGCGCTAGGCGTACAGTACCACTTCACGCCGCTGACGAAAATCATGGCTGGCTACTACTTCCGCACCTTAGGTGTGCCACATCCGAATGCAACCAGCCAGAGCGTAGCAAATTCTGTCGATAATGTTTTTGCCCTCCAAGCTATGATTGCTTTCTAACGATCCAAGGAGCCTCAAAATGTCTCAATCATCGCTGTTTCGTCGTATTGTCTTCGTGCTCGCCATCCCGATACTACTCACCTTGGGAACGAGTCCGGTCTGGGCCAATGTGTCTATGCTCAACGACTTCAATTTCGCCAAGCCCACTTTCATCCATGACCATCCTTTTGCGAAATACCACGTGATACTGCAGGTCAGCCAGGATAATCCAGGACGCTGGAACCTGACGTTAAACAACACACAGAATATGCTCAATTATTTCGGCCAAGAGCAGGTGCAGATAGTGGTGGTCGCCTTTGGACCCGGCATCAAGATGTATCTACCGAAGAGTCCGGTAGCCTCGCGTATTGCCGCCATCAATGCCGAGGGTGTCGAGTTTGATGTTTGTCACAACAGCATGGAACAATTCAAGAAGAAGACTGGGCACTTGCCCCCACTCGATCCGTCGGTGGTAATTGTACCCGCGGGAATCGTGCGCATCATGCAGCTGGAGTCCCACGGATTTAACTATGTGAAACCATAATTCAAGGCTTTCTCAGCCCGCTTGAGGTGGTCGAATTCTGGCCACCTTTTTTTGTTGCGTTATGGTTTATTATCGCGGCCAATACCATATTTGAGACGGCGCGCCGGCAAATACCAGAGCAAACCATCAAGGAACATCAAGCAACCCGCACCAATGAGAACATAGTCGGTAAAACTGTAGGAACTGGCATTCAGCAGTTTATGCATGGCGATTCCCAAACCCACGAAGGAGATACCCGTGCGAATCAGCGACAATCCGGTTCTGGCGCGCGCGTAGGAGGTTCGATGACTGGAGGCAATGGTGCGCTGGGCCGCGAGCATATTGCGCTCCCGTGCCAAGTGCGTGCGCTCCTTGCTGGCTGGGACCGGGCGCAATACGGAGCAATAATCCGGTATGGCAGCAGCCAGTTTGGCGAGCGCAGAGTTATCCTTAGCTGCCATCGGCGCCTCGGGAAGATGGTAGCGCTCGGTAAACTGAATATTTTGGGTGGTAATGTCGATCAGGGCACTCTGGCAGGGCAGATCCATACGCGCTCGCCGCACCTTGAGATAGTCGAACAAGCCAATGAGCGCCAGCGCGATCCCTACCAGTAAGATAGCCAGATGCCAGGAAGACAGCACATTGTTAGAGACATGCGCCAGCACACTGGAGATAGCCACCATGGCTAAGCCCCAACGCAGGAGCTTCATTGATGTCCGCGCCCTGGCGTGTGCCGTACGATGCGCGGCCAGCTTGGTGCGCCAGTGCGCCATGGTGTTGCGCCAGTAGGCAAGTCCCGTACGTTCAATGCCGATAAGAAGCGGCGCCTCGGCGTGCAAATAATCCTGCGTATACCAGCGGATATCTTCGTGCAGGGCGACACGGAATTCATAGTCTGCCGCGGGCACGAGTCGTTGCACGTCTTCCCGCATTTTTGGGTTATCGGGGTCAATAGCCGCAACCACGACGGTGTCCTCTAGCTTTCGCACCGGAAACCAACCACTCGCGCGTAGTAGTTTACCATCGAGCCCAGCAAACAATTCCGTCGGCACCGGCAGGCGTTCGTCGTACTGGATAAAGGCACAGCCGTAATGCTGTGCCAGTGCCGCGAGCAAATCACAACGCAAGACAGCAAAGTCATGCAACAGTACCCGCTCCGTATTGATGCCACGCCACGCGGCGCTACGCTCGGCGTCGGCAAGTTCGTCGGCGTTGAGAACACCATTTTCGACCAAGGCAAAATAGGGAGACAAATTATTTCTCATGCGGGTAACGAACACGCCTCCAGCTGCTTTGTGGGACGCTGTAGTCCGCATCCGCAATTTCAAAGTCACCATCTACATAGGAAGAGCGGCGTTTGATGCGCTCGGCAGGCAGATACCAGTGCAAACCATCAGCGATCAGATAGAGTCCGATGACAACGAGGGCGATATCGAAGACCGTCCACAAAGTGTCGACATGACCGGTGAAATGAAAATAAATGAAGAGTCCGGCACCAACCGTCATGACACTGAAACCAGTACGAATGAATGCCATACCGGTGCGCGCCCGGGCCATAATCGTGCGCAAACGCGACATAGTATTGCGCTTGTCCGCCAGGGTGGTGCGCTCCAGGGCCAAGCCGGTAGTGGCAAAGACACCCGGCTGCGCCGCTGGCGAATTTGCTTCGACAACAGGGTCAATCCCTTGGCTATACAAACAGAGGGAAGGGAAAATGGTATCCCAGGGGCCAGCGACATCGCGCTTTTCCGCGACCGCTGCCAACGCTTTATTGGCGGCATGGCGGCCTGGACCATACCAAAGAAAGCCCTCGATCAACATGAACACGCCGATCACGATGAGGCTCCAGTCGAAAATTGACCATGGGCCAGGATGGAATTTGCGGATGAAGCCGATACCCACACCAGCGAAGGCGACACCCGTGCGCGCAAAGGCGAGTCCGGTCCGCGCCTTTGCCATCATCACCCGCAGATAGGCCAATATGGTGCGCTCTTCGGCTAGGTTGGTACGGTCATTGGCGAGGAAGCGACGCCGCTCCACGGGCGACAGGGCATCCCAGTTTTTCCGCAAGAGCCCGCTTCCGGGGACAATCGGGCAACGCACAAAATCCATGGCACCGCCCGGATCAACGACATCAATGGCGGTATATTCTTCCGGCACCTGGTAAGGTGGGTAAGGCTTGATTCTGTGCGACTCCTGCCGCGCGGGAAAATACCAGACGAGTCCATCCACAATCGCGAGGATACCGAATACGAGCAGCGGGATTTCAAAAACCAGCAAATCACCGGCACCAAACAGACGCAAAAACGCTACGGCAATGGTAATAAAGGTGAGACCCGTGCGCACCAATGCCAATCCTGTGCGACTGCGGGCGAACTGGGTTCGCTGGGCGGCGTAGCGCGTGCGCAAACCAGCAAGGTAAGTACGCACCTTGGCCAGAGGCGTGCGGCCACCGTAGACAGGAAAATGTTCATTCAGATCGGCGCTGTTTTCGATCAGACGAACCAGGTCCGGCTGCGTGGCAACACGAAAGCGAAGATTGGTGACCCCCAGGCTCGTGCGGACGTGCTCGGCAAGTGCCGCATCGTTTGGGTCACAGACGATGACCTCGGCGCTGTCGGCATCCCATACGATGGGCAACCACAACTCTGTGCGCAGAGTGTCTACATTCAGTCGGCGCAGGATCGCTGCGGAAGCGGTTAGCGATTCATCATACTCGACGGTAGGCCAGTCGTATCGTGCAGACAACTCCTGTAGTCGCAGGTCTTTTTCTCGTACTTGTGCGTTAATCGTCTTACCTCAAATCATCAATCGGCACGCATGTGCGGCATGCGGCATATGGTCTATTGTAAACAAACGAATGGCTTTCCTACCAACAATGCCGCCTAATAAGCGAGTTAGATTCGCTTATGAGATGACCGAGGAGTGCAGCCCGGGAAAGAGCGTCGACAGACCATTAGCCAAGAACGTAACGGCAATAGCGGCCAGAATTAGCCCGAAAATGCGGGTGGAGATGTTGATGCCGGTCACCCCCATTCTCCTGGTGAGCGGTTCGGCCAGGCGCAGGGCACCATAGGCAACCAGGCTGATAATCAGGATATCGACGACTAACAAACCACTCGCCAGCCACGAGCTACTGCGATGGTGGGCGATGATTACCGTGACCATGGTCCCAGGCCCAGCAAGTAGGGGAATCGCTAGCGGGACTACCGCCACTGCTTCTTTCTGCATGCCCTCTGCCGCCTCTTCCGGGGTGTGCTTGTAGCGACCGCCAGACTTGGCTTGGAGCATATTGAAGGCGAGCAACATCAAAACCATGCCACCAGCTACCTGAAAGGCAGCGATACTAATCCCAAAAAAACGCAGGATATATTCGCCCAGAAAGGCTGATATGAGCAGCACTACTGCCACTGCTCGCGCGGCGATCTTGGCCGTTTGCAGGCGCTGCGCCGGGCTTTCGTCATTGGTGAGGGCGATGAAAATGGGCACCGCGCCAATGGGATTCAGAATCGCCAACAACGCAATGAGTGTGCGCAACGCGCCATGGATATCAGCGCCAAGCAAGCCCGTGTACCTCGAAAAGTGATGGTGCAGCGGCGAAATGTTACTCCCTTGCATTGGCAAGCGCGAGCACATATCTATAATACTATGCTGATTGGTACAGGACAGGAGTGGTAGCGATGCCGACTTATGAATACATATGTAAAGACTGCGGGCATCAGCTCAGTGCTGAGCAAAAGATGTCTGACGCGCGCTTAGTGAATTGCCCAGCCTGCGGCAAACCCGGCCTGGAGCGGCAGTTAAGCGCGGGCGGTTTTGCCTTGAAGGGTAGCGGCTGGTACGAAACGGATTTCAAGGGTTCTAGCAAGGCGACGAAAAGTGACGAGGGTAGCACGAGCGCGGCGCCTCCTTGCGCTGGCGGTGCTTGCGCCTGTCATTGACGTAGCGCGCGTGTCGCGACACCATTAGCGGGCCCTGCGGGGCCCTTGTTTCTTAGTCAGGACATCCCTATGCGCAGTCACTATTGTTACCAGGTTACAGAAAAACAAATCGACGAAACCGTCACGCTTTGCGCCTGGGTGCAACGGCGGCGCGATCATGGTGGGGTGATCTTTCTCGATTTGCGCGATCGCGGCGGCTTGGTGCAGGTAGTGGTCGACCCCGATCGCCCGGAAGCCTTTGCCACGGCCGAGGACTGTCGATCGGAGTTTGTGCTGCGTGTAGAGGGCCAAGTGCGAGCGCGTCCCGCCGGAACAGAGAACGCCAACTTGAGCAGTGGCAAAGTAGAAATTCTGGCACACAAGATTGAAATTTTGAGCCGCGCCGATGCCCTGCCGTTTCCCTTGGATGAAGAAGGGATCAGCGAAAACCTGCGCTTGCAGTATCGCTATCTTGATCTGCGTCGCCCGCAGATGCAGCAGAATCTGCGCCTGCGCCATCAGGTTACTCGCTATGTGCGCAATTATCTCGATGAGGCAGGCTGTATCGATATCGAAACTCCGGTGCTGACGCGCTCCACGCCCGAAGGCGCGCGTGACTACCTGGTGCCCTCCCGCACCCAGCCAGGGCAGTTTTTTGCCCTGCCGCAGAGCCCGCAATTGTTCAAACAACTACTCATGGTGGCGGGCTTTGATCGCTACTACCAGATTACCAAGTGTTTTCGCGATGAGGATCTGCGCGCCGATCGGCAGCCGGAATTTACCCAGATCGATATTGAGATGTCCTTCGTCGAAGAGAAGGACGTCATGGCCTTGGCCGAACCGATGATTCGTGGCCTATTCCGTAGCGTGCTGCAGGTGGAGTTGCCAGAGCCCTTCCCGCGTATGCCCTATGCCGAGGCCATGCAGCGTTTTGGCGTGGATCGCCCGGATCTGCGCAATCCGCTGGAATTGACGGAACTGACCGACCTAATGCGCGGCGTCGAATTCAAGGTCTTCCGTGCGGCGGCAGATGCGCCGCGTGGTCGCGTTGCCTGCCTGCGCGTACCGGGCGGTGCCAGCCTCAGCCGCGCGCAAATTGATGGCTATACCGAGTTTGTCGCCATATACGGCGCCAAGGGGCTGGCCTGGATCAAGGTCAACAACCTGGCGGCAGGAGCGGCGGGCCTGCAGTCGCCCATCGTCAAGTTCTTGCCCGAAGATGTGCTACAGGAGATCCTGCAGCGCAGCGGCGCCAGCGACGGCGACATACTGTTCTTTGGTGCCGACCGCGCCAAGATTGTCAACGAGGCCTTGGGGAACTTGCGCAACCGCGTCGGCGCTGATCTTGGACTCTTACAGGGCGAGTGGAAGCCCGTGTGGATTACCGACTTCCCCATGTTTGAGTTTGACGAGAAAGAAGAGCGCTGGAGTTCCACGCACCACCCCTTTACCGCGCCGCAATCCACGGATCTGGCGGCGCTGCGCACGGACCCCGAACATGCCTTGGCGCGCGCCTACGATCTGGTACTGAATGGCAATGAGATTGGTGGGGGGAGTATTCGTATTCACCGTCAGGATGTACAAAAGGAGGTCTTCGCGGCGCTTGGTATTGGTCCCGAGGAAGCCCAAGACAAATTCGCCTTTTTGCTGGATGCGCTGCGCTTTGGCGCCCCGCCCCATGGGGGCTTAGCCTTTGGTCTCGACCGCTTGGTGATGTTGATGAGTGGCAGCGACACGATTCGCGACGTCATCGCCTTCCCGAAGACGCAGAAGGCAGGCTGTTTGCTTACCGCCGCACCGAGCCCCGTGGCCGAGCGTCAGTTGCAGGAGCTCGGTATCCGGCTGCGTCCGGGAGTGGGAGATGGCGTACAAAATCCCTAAATCCATCCTCGTTCTGGTGCATACGGCGACCCAGGTATTGCTGCTGGAGCGGGTGCGACCGCAGGGTTTTTGGCAGTCGGTTACCGGTAGCCTCGAGCCGGGCGAGGACTGGCGGATGGCGGCAGAACGGGAGCTAGCGGAAGAAACCGGCTTTGCTGCCATGAACTTGATCGACACCGGGGTGCGTAATCGCTTTCCCATTGTGCCGCCTTGGTCGGAGCGCTATGCACCGGAGGTGAAAGAGAACGAAGAGCGAATCTTCACGTTGTGCCTGGCACAGGCGGAAACCCCACAGCTGCGGGCCAGCGAGCATTGCGCCTTTGCCTGGCTGGCGCCAGCCGAGGCGTCCGCCCGCTGTGGTTCGTGGACCAACCGCAACGCTATCATTCGCTTGTTTGGTACGCTTGACGACGGGCAGCTAGCCTCTTAGCTTGAAGATATTGGGGCAAACTCGACGATGCGAGGGTTGCAATGAGTGTTGACACGGTTCAATTTCGCGGGCGCAACGAGGCAGCAGAACTGGATACGCGGATTCGCGTGGCCAAGGCGGCGCTGGGTAAGCGTGCTGTCATCCTCGGACACCATTACCAGCGCGAGGAGGTCTATCGCCATGCTGATTTTCATGGCGATTCCCTCCAGCTGTCGCGCGTGGCGGCCGAGCTGGATGCCGAATATATCGTTTTTTGTGGCGTTCACTTTATGGCCGAAGTGGCGGATATCCTCAGCCGCCCCGAGCAAAAGAGCATCCTGCCCGACCTGCAGGCGGGTTGTGCCATGGCCGACATGGCAAGTATCGAGCAGGTGGAACGCGCCTGGGAGGAACTGCGCGGGGTGCTTGATCCCGATACCGAGATCACTCCCGTCACCTACGTAAATTCCAGCGCCGAAATCAAGGCCTTCTGTGGGCGTCATGGTGGCACCGTCTGCACCTCCTCCAGTGCCCGCAAGATTCTCGATTGGGGCTTTCAGCAGCGCCCCAAGGCCTTTTTCTTTCCCGATCAGCACCTGGGGCGCTGGAGTGGACATCAACTGGGGATTCCCCTGCGCGAGATGCCTGTTTGGGACCCCGAGCTGCCCCTTGGTGGGCTTGATCCTGAGGAAATCCGCCGGGCGAAGATTTTGCTCTGGAAAGGACACTGTTCGGTACATCAGATGTTTCAGCCGATTCATATCGAACGCTGGCGTGCCGCGCATCCGCAGGGCAAGGTCATCGCTCACCCCGAAGCGGCATTTGAGGTCTGCAGCATGGCCGATGCGGTCGGGTCGACTGATTTTATTTTGAAAACCGTGAAGGCAGCGGAGCCCGGCAGTGAGTGGCTGGTAGGTACAGAGATCAATCTGGTTACCCGCTTGGCCGACGAGGTGCGCCACGAGGGGAAGACAGTGGAATTCATGTCGCCGATGGTCTGCATGTGCTCGACCATGTTCCGTATTGATCCCGAGCAGCTAGCAGTGACCCTTGAAGAGCTGGTTGCGGGACGCGAGCGCAACGTCATTCGCGTGCCTGAGCAGATCGCCGTCGAGGCGCGCGTGGCGTTACAGCGCATGCTGGAGCAATCCTGAGCGGTATCCTGCACGGCGCTGCCGCCGATCCGGGTGGTAACTGGACCTTTTCGCAACGTGCCCTGCACCGGGGAATCATCTGTTACGTGCAGCAATACCAAGGGGGGCGATGGGACGCGAGCACGGTACCCAGCAGTGGCCCCGCCATTATCGCCTGCAATCATCTTTCCGTACTCGACCCTCTGCTTCTGGTGGCCAGCAATCAGCGGCTAATTTCTTTTCTGATAGCGCAAGAGTATTACGATCTGCGCTGGCTACGCCCATGGCTGGAGCGCAGTGCTTGCATCCCGGTGCGCCGCGATGGCCGCGACCTACGTGGTCTGCTGCAGGCGCGCCGGCTGCTGCAGGCCGGGCGGGTGCTGGGCATCTTTCCCGAAGGCGGCATCGCCCGCGAAGGGATGCAAAAAGGTCTCGCTTGGCTGGTGCGCGAGAGTGCGGCACCAGTCGTTCCTGCCCGCGTCTTGGCCGTGCGTCAATACCCCTCCGACTGGCAAACCTGGCTCCGGCGCCAGCATCCCGTGCTGCGCTATGGGGTACCCCTGCACTTTCATCCAGATGCCGACGCCGCCGAGATCCTCGGCGCGACGCGCAGCGCCATCGCCACCTTGGCATGACGCTTGCGTAGCGTTTGCGTTATCATGCGCGAACTTTCATCAGAATGAGTTGCTTAGGGTTTCAAGGAGCGGTATATGTCCGGTCATAGCAAGTGGTCCACCATCAAATTCAAGAAGGCACTCAAAGACGCCAAACGTGGCAAGATCTTTACGCGCCTGATCCGCGAAATTACCGTGGCGGCACGCGCCGGTGGTGGAGACCCGAACAGCAACTCGCGTTTGCGTCTGGCGCTCGACAAGGCCTACGCCGCGAACATGACCAAAGACACCGTGGAGCGTGCAGTCAAGCGCGGCACCGGCGAGTTGGAAGGGGTGGACTACGAGGAAGTGACCTATGAGGGCTACGGCCCCGGCGGAGTCGCCATTTTGGTCGAGACCATGACCGACAACAAGGTGCGCACGGTGGCCGAGATTCGCCACATCTTTTCCAAGCGTGGCGGCAACATGGGTACCGCCGGCTCGGTAGCTTATCAATTCAAAAAACTGGGTTTGATCACCTTCCCCGGAGATGCCAACGAGGAGCGCATTCTCGAGGCAGCCCTGGAGGCGGGAGCGGAAGACGTAACCAACGAAGGCGAACGCATTGCCGTCTATACGGCAGCCACCGATCTGCACGGGGTGACGCAAGCGTTGGAAGCCGCAGGTCTGAAACCAGAGGATAGCGAGATCACCATGATCCCCGAAAACACCATCGAGGTCAGTGGCGAGGAGGCAGAAAAACTCCTGCGTCTGATCGAGTTTCTGGAAGAAAACGACGATGTGCAGAACGTCTACGCCAACTATGAGTTGAGCGACGAAGAGATGGCACGCCTGGAGGCGGCAGAATCCTGAGCCCCGGCAAGCAACGGATCGGACCCCAACGGACATGCGACGCATCATCGGGATTGACCCCGGCTCCCTGCGCACCGGCTATGGCATCATCGAAGCCGATATCAATGGACGGCTGCGCCATATCACCCACGGCTGCATCAACGTCTCGGGACATCCTTTCCTCGAACGCATTGCCGCCATCCACCGAGGCTTGAGCCAAGTGCTGCAGGATTTTGCGCCGCAGTCGGCCGCCATCGAGCAGGTCTTTATGGCACGCAATGCGGACTCTGCTCTGAAACTGGGACAGGCGCGCGGCGCGGCGCTGGTTGCCCTTTTGGAACGAAATCTGCCCGTCTCTGAATACACTGCCCTGCAGATCAAAAAGGCCAGCGTTGGGGCCGGTCATGCCGACAAGGCGCAAGTGGAGCATATGGTGCGCCGTCTCCTTGGCATTCACGATAGCGTGCAGGCCGACGCCGCCGATGCCCTGGCCTGTGCCATTTGCCACGCCCACAGCGAGGGAACGCAAGCTTTCTGGCGGGCACGGGAGATCGTCGGGCGATGATCACCAGTCTGCAAGGCAAAATCCTGCAACGCCGTCCGCCTTGGTTGTGGCTTGACGTCTCTGGCGTGGGCTACGAGATCGAGATGCCTCTGTCGAGCTTCTACCGGCTACCGGCAGAGGGCAGCCCGTTGCAGATCTTCACCCATTTTGTCGTACGCGAAGATGCGCAGTTGCTTTATGGTTTTTTGACCCTCGACGAGCGCGAACTCTTTCGTCTCCTGATCAAGGTGAATGGGATCGGTGGCAAGGTCGCTCTGGCCTGTCTCGCCGGGCTTGAGGTCGGACAATTACGCGAGGCGCTGCTCCTTGGGGACAAAAGACGCCTCACTGCCATCCCCGGCATCGGTGCCAAGACTGCCGAGCGCATGATTGTAGAATTACAGGACAAGATTGAAGGTGCCGGAACCGCTTTCCGTCCAGGCACTGCGGTCAACGACCCGAAACAGGAGGCAATTGCAGCCCTTCAGAGCCTCGGCTATAAGCTTGTCGAAGCGCAGCGGGCCGTGGATGGCTTGCCTGGAGAGCTAGCGGTCGAAGAACTGATTCGTCAATCTTTACAAATTCTTGCACGCCGCTAGCGGGAACTTTGCGAAAAATGGGCACTCCCAGCGCCATGAACCGAGACAATCTGACTGCCGCCGAGCAAGTGGGCGACAAGATCGACCATGCGCTGCGCCCGCGCCTGCTGCAGGAATATCTGGGACAGGAACGTTTGCGGGAGTCTTTGTCGCTCTTCATCGACGCGGCGCGGCAGCGGCAAGAGGCGCTGGATCACGTCCTACTCTTTGGCCCCCCCGGACTTGGTAAGACGACGCTGGCGCACATCATCGCCCAGGAGATGGGCGCGGGGCTGAAGGTTACCTCCGGTCCCATTCTCGACAAGGCTGGCGATCTTGCTGCCATCCTCACCAATTTGCAGCCCCATGATGTTCTCTTCGTTGACGAGATCCATCGCCTGAGCCCCGTAGTAGAGGAAATCCTCTATCCTGCGCTAGAAGACTTCGAGCTCGACATCCTGATCGGTGAAGGGCCGGCAGCACGCTCCATCAAGATCGGCTTGCCGCCGTTTACGCTGATTGGCGCCACCACCCGCGCCGGGCTTCTGTCTTCACCCCTGCGAGATCGCTTCGGTATCAGTTTTCACCTGGAGTTTTATAGTGTGGAGGAACTGAGCCGCATCGTCGCACGCTCGGCGGGGATTCTGCAGGTTCCTGCGGCGGTCGAGGGAGTGCGGGAGATTGCGGCGCGGGCGCGCGGCACCCCACGCATCGCCAATCGTTTGTTGCGCCGGGTACGCGACTATGCCCAAGTGCGTGGCAATGGCAGCATCGAGCATGCCACAGCGCGTGCCGCACTGGAGCTGATGGAAGTGGACGAACACGGTTTTGATTCCCAGGATCGTCGCCTGCTCGGCATCATCATCGAACGCTTTGGCGGCGGGCCAGTGGGGGTAGAAAGCCTGGCTGCAGCCTTGGGCGAGGACCGGGGCACCATCGAGGACGTACTTGAGCCTTTTCTCATTCAGTCGGGCTACCTCATCCGCACGCCCCGCGGCCGCTGCGCTACAGCCCAGAGTTACCTCGCTTTGGGGCTGCCACGACCGGAATCCGGGCAGTCGGGGGGCCTCTTCGATGGCACCTGATAATATGCCACAAGGCCAGTTCGCCGTGCGGGTATATTATGAAGATACGGATCACGGCGGGGTGGTGTATCATGCGAATTATTTGCGCTTTATGGAGCGCGCCCGCACGGAAATGTTACGCGAGAGAGGCTTGGAGCTGGATCGACTGGAGCGAGAGGATGGTGTGGTTTTTGCGGTACGCCGCGCCAGCCTCGACTTCCGCGCCCCCGCCCGTTTCAATCAATTGCTGCAAATCGAGACCCAAATCAGCGAAGTCCGTCCCTTGCGCATGCGCTTTGTGCAGCGCGTCGCACATGCAGACCGGTTGCTTTGCCGCGGCGAGATCGAAGTAGCTTGCCTCTCGGCAGCCGATTTTCGCCCCACGCCCATACCTGGGCATGTTCTTCATGCCTTTTTCCCCGACCATCCCTGAACGCGAGACTCCATGGACACCAGTGCCTTACCTTCTGCCCAGCATCTATCCATCAGCCACCTGATTCTGCATGCCAGTCCTGTAGTACAGGGAATTTTGCTTTTATTGTTGATCGCCTCGGTTGTCTCCTGGTTCGTAATCTTTCAGAAAGGGATGGTGTTTTCCAGCGCGCACCGGGCACTGAAGCGTTTTGAAAAGCGCTTCTGGAGCGGCGGCGAAATGGCGCAGATCTATCAGAACGTGAGCAACAACCCGCAGCTGGAGATTGGCGCCGGCAGTATCTTCTGCGCTGGCTACGAGGAGTTTCAACGGCAACGGAAGGGACACGCGAGTGATGCCCTGGATGCCGCACGGCGCGCCATGCGCGGCGCCCAGATCCGCGAAATCGGCCAATTGGAGAGTAACCTCCCCCTGCTCGCTTCGATTTCTTCCGTGGCACCCTTTGTAGGGCTACTAGGCACGGTCTGGGGTATCATGACAACCTTCATGAATATTGGCATGGCGCAACAGGCGACCCTGGCGGCAGTGGCACCACCGGTTGCCGAGGCGCTGATCGCGACCCTTGCGGGTCTCTTTGCCGCCATTCCGGCGACCTTTTTCTACAATCGTTTTGCCCATCGTCTGGATGAACTCGACGCGCATTACGAGGTCTTCATGGATGAATTCACCAATATCCTGCACCGTCAGTTACCCGAGAGCAAAGCATGAGAAGTCGGAAGCGCCGCCGTCTGCTTGCTGAGATGAACGTCGTGCCCTACATCGACGTTTCTTTGGTGCTCTTGGTCATTTTCATGCTCTCGGCGCCACTACTCACCCAGGGCGTTAACGTCAATCTACCCAAGGGCGTAAGCAAACCCGTGCCGGACAAAACTCCCCCCATCGTTATCTCGGTGGCCAAGGATGGCAAGCTCGACCTGCAGTACAAGGATCAGCACCTCAGTCCACAGCTACAGAATTTAGCAGCGGCGGTCGACAAAGTCGGTCATGGCAATCCAGCGCAGATGCAGGTTTTGGTAGGCGGTGATGCCCACGCCGACTACGGCAAAGTGATGGCGGTCATGGCCGCCCTGCAGCAAGCGGGTATTTCCCACGTGGGCCTACTTACGCGACCGGAACGCCATTGAACGAGCAACCCCGCATTCTGCCGCTACTGCTGGCCGTCGTGCTCAACGTGGCCATTCTGGTCGCGTTGTTCTGGACCTTTCACGTCAACATTCCGGCTGCCGGGCATGCTGCCATGCAAGCCACCCTGGAAGCTGCCCTGCCGGCACCAGCGCCCATGCCGGTGGCAAAGCCTGCTCCCGTAGCCAAACCGGTACCGAAACCGGTGCCAGTGCCAAAACCCGCACCTGCACCAGTGCCAAAACCGGCACCGACGCCTAAGCCCGTACCCAAACCGGTGCCAGAGAAGCCGTCGCCCGCGCAAGTCGAAAAGCAGGTACAGGCACGGGAAGCGGCAGCCAAGCTCACCGCTGAGCGGGCCGCGGCAGAAAAACACGCGGAAGAACTGGCAGCACGGCGGGCAGCGGTGCAACGCGCCGCAGCGCAGAAAGCAGCCGCTGAAAAGGCAGCGACAGAACGAGCAGCAGCAACCAAAGCGGCCGCGCAAAAGGCAGCAGAGGAGCGCGCCGCCCAGCAAGCTGCTGAGAAAGCGGCAGCACAGAAGGCAGCCGCAGAGAAAGCAGCCGCGGCACGTGCAGCAGCCCTGAAAAAGCAGCTTGCCGCAGAGGCCGCACAAGCGGCACAGGCGGCTCGCGCCAAGGCCTTGCAGCAGCAGTTGGCGGCACAGGCCGAGGCCAACCTCGCCGCCGCCAAGGCACAACAGGCCGCGGAAAATCAACGTCTGGAGGCATTATTTGGTCAGAAAATACAGCGCAGGGTCTATCGTGCCTGGGATACTACCTTTGCCGCATCGCTGAATTGTGAGGTAGCGATAGAGCTAACGCCCACGGGGTCGATTATCGGCCAACCGCGCGTTGTGAGTGGCAGTGGCAACCCGGCCTTCGACCAGGCAGTTATTCGCGCCGTCGAGGCAGCGGCACCTTTTGTCCCTCCCATCGGTCTACCCTATAGTGCCTTCAAAAGCGTCGTCATTAAATTCAACGCCGAGGATCTTAACCATGCGTAAGAGCGTCGTATTCCTTTTTTTGGGGTTATTCTCCCTGGCCTTCGCATTGCCTAGTGAGGCTGCCCTAACGGTACAAGTAACCAAGAGCGTTTCCAGCGCTCTGCCCATTGCCATACCTTCTTTTGGCCCAGGGGTTGCGGGGCAACCGACGGTGGCCGACGTGGTACGCGCGGATCTTAGTCACAGTGGTCTGTTCAAGGTACTCAATCCCGCCAGCTACCCGAGCGATCCGCAGGCACCGGCAGCGGTACAGGCAAACACCTGGACCGGGATTGGTGCCACTGGGCTCGCCGTAGGTGCCGTGGCAAAAACCGCAGCGGGCTACACCGTTACCGTCTACGTCTATAACGTCGCTACCGGGCAGGAGCTGGCTGCCAAGCGCTTCAGTTGTTCCCCAGCGGAATTGCATATGACCGCACACCACGTAGCCGACGTGATTTACAAGGCCTTCACTGGCAAGCCTGGACCCTTTGCCAGTCGCATTGCTTACGTGCGCCAGGTGGGTGCCGAGTATTCGTTACTTGTCGCCGAGTCAGATGGCTGGAATCCGCATGTGGTGGTGCAGGGGCGCATGCCATTGCTCTCACCGGTTTGGTCCCCAAACAACCAACGCCTTGCCTACGTTACCTATGTGAATTCGCGTGCCACCATCTTCGTGCAGAATCTGGCCACGGGAACACGCCAAGCCATCGCCCCGGGTGGCCAAATCGTCAGCGCGCCCAGCTTTTCGCCTAACGGTCAGGAGCTCGCCTATGCGCGTTCGGAGGGGGGCGCAACCAACATCTTCACGGTTAACCTTAGTACCGGCCAGCGGCAACAACTAACACAAGGGGGCAGTATCAATACCTCGCCCAGTTGGTCCCCTAATGGGCAAATCGCCTTTGTGTCGGACCGTGATGGTGGTCCGCAGATTTTCGTCATGAACTCCCAGGGTGGCGGGCAGCATCGCATTACCTATAGTGGTAACTACAACGCCAGCCCTGCCTATTCTCCCAATGGGCAGCGTATTGCGTTCATCCATCGCACGGATGGCGTCTACGCCCTGGCGGTGATGGATGCCACTGGGGGCGGCCTGAACGTGCTGGATGCACAGGGAAACTGTGACCACCCAAGCTTTGCCGACAATGGGGAAATGGTAATTTACGGTACCCATCGGGCGGGCGTGAAAGTGCTTGCCGAGGCGAGTATCGACGGGCGCACCCTGGCAATCCTGCACGGTGCCGGCGAAGACAGCCAACCAGCCTGGTCGAACTGAGCTAAGGCAAACAGGGTATAAAGTGCAGGGTGCTGGGCTGTCCCAGCACCCTTTTTATGGTCAGACGTAAGGCGCGGGGTCCGGCAGACCGAGCTCGGCAAAGGCCGCGAGGCGCAGGCGACAGGCATCGCAACGTCCGCAGGAGCGTCCCGCCGCATCCAGCTGGTAGCAGGAACGGGTGATGCCATAATCCACCCCGGCATCAAGTCCCATGCGGATAATCTCGGCCTTGCGCAAATGTTGCAGCGGGGCATGGATGCGTGGCGACTCGCCCTCCACGCCAAGTTTGGTAGCCACGGCGGCGAGACGCGAAAAAGCCTCAATAAAGGCGGGACGACAATCGGGGTAGCCGCTGTAATCCTGGCTGTTTACCCCGACGTAAATATCCGCAACGCTGAGCACCTCTGCCAGCGCCAGCGCATAGGAGAGAAATACCGTATTGCGCGCCGGCACATAGGTGATCGGGATACCTTCGCCGACGCCACTTTCCGGCACCGCCAGCTTGGTATCCGTGAGTGCCGAGCCACCAAGACCACCGAGATCGATTTTGAGAATGCGGTGACTCGCCACTGCCA
Organism: Acidithiobacillus sp. IBUN Pt1247-S3; assembly: GCF_041146875.1. Lineage (NCBI taxonomy): Bacteria > Pseudomonadati > Pseudomonadota > Acidithiobacillia > Acidithiobacillales > Acidithiobacillaceae > Acidithiobacillus > Acidithiobacillus sp. IBUN Pt1247-S3. The sequence continues at coordinate 19,335 of NZ_JBFRXP010000014.1, forward strand.
TGGTCTGAGCCACGGCGCGGGCATAATCGAGCTCGTTCTGATGGCGTTGCCCATAGTCGAAAGATAAGGCATGGATGACGACCCCGTCACGACGCAACAAGCCAGCAACCGTGGTGGAATCAAGACCGCCGGAAAGTAACAGAATTGCCTGTTTGTCTGTCACGCTCACCTCCGCTAGTGGCCGGGGACGTCGCCCCAGATCCATTTGTGCAATTGCACCTGCAAACGCACCGGTAATTGATCGACAAGGATCCACTCTGCCAAGTCGTGCAGGTCCAATTCACCATAACTGGGGGAGAACAAAATTTCCTTTGCCGGCAGCGGGTGCTCGCGCAAGAAGTCGCGTGCCCATTCGTAGTCGCTGCGATTGCACAAGACGAATTTTACCTGATCTTGGGCGTGGAGATATTGCAAATTCTCCCAGTCGTTTTTCTCGCTTTCGGCAGAGCCCGGTGTCTTGATATCAAGAATTTTCACCACCCGCGGGTCCACGTCGCGCACGGACAGGGCGCCGCTGGTTTCGAGATAGACCTCGCGTCCCGCGTCACACAGCACCTTGAGTAGTTCGTGCACGCCCACTTGGGCGAGGGGCTCGCCACCAGTGACCACTACCAACTGGCCTGCGCGCTCCTGCACCTGGGTGAGGATCTCTTCCAGCTCCATCCACATGCCACCGTGAAAGGCATAGGCACTGTCGCAATACTGGCAGCGCAGTGGGCAACCGGTAAGGCGTACAAAGGTTGCCGGGCGCCCCATGGCGCTGGTCTCGCCCTGCAAGCTATGAAAGATCTCGCTAATGCGCAGCCGCGCCATAACTCAATGGCCGCTGGCTTGCAGTTGCGTTTGCGCCTTTTGCGCCGCGGGGGTGCTTGGATATTGCTTGAGAATCCGATTGAAGGTCGCCCGCGCCTTGGCCGGCTGACCGATGGCCTCGTAAATCTGTCCCATGCGCAACAGTGCATCTGGCGCCTTACTGCTCTGGGTATGCTGCGCAGCCGTGGTAAGGCTCTTGATGGCAGCATCGTTCTGCCCGAGGACATACTGTGCCTGGCCAAGCCAGTAATAGGCATCGACCACGAGGCTACTTTGCGGGTATTTGTGGATGAAGGCCTGCAGCGACGTTGCCGCAGTGCCATATTTGCCGGCCTGTAACAAGGCAAAGGCGCGCTGATACTCGGCCTGACCCAAACCCTGCACGGTAGAACTGGCAGCGCTGCTCGCCTCTGCCGCAATGGCGCCAGCTGGTGTCGTGCTGGAAACTGCTGCACTGCTGGTACTCGCTGTCGACGCCGTCACGGAGCTTGTCGTCGCCACTGCAGTCGACAGGGCTGCCAATTTGGCGTTGATTTCCTGCTGTGCCGACTCTAGCGCGTGGGTTTTGCTCTCAAGGTCGCCGCGCAGCTCACGAATTTCCTGCTGCATATGCTGCGAGCGATCAAGCAAATCGCCGAGGGCAGTTTGGCTACCTCGGCTCGCTTTTTGCACGGCGATCAGGCTTTGCACTTCGCTCTGCATCACCGCCATCTGCTGCTGCAGTTGGAGAATTTGCTGGCCCTCGGAATCTGCCCACACCGGTGAGCTAGCGAGCAGGACAGCGGCAGCCAGTGCTGCAGTCAGCTTAACCTTCATGAAATGCGACCTCCAAATCAGCCGTTGTATCCCCCACTATAGACAAAATCGACGCGACGATTATGCGCCCAGCAAGCCTGATCATTTTGGCTGCAGAGGGGATTGTCCTTGCCAAAGCTGACGGTGCTGATACGGGCAGCGCTCACTCCCTGAGACTCCAAATAGCTCTTCACAGTTTCCGCACGCCGTTCGCCAAGCGCCAAATTGTATTCTTGGGTGCCGCGATCATCCGTGTTGCCTTCCAAGCGTACCTGCACGTGAGCATGGTTCATCATGAACTGGGCGTTCTCGGCGGCAATGGCTTGGCCGTTGGCATCCATGTTGTCGCTATCGAAAGGGAAATGGACGCGCAAATGGCTAGGCAACGCAGCCAATTCCGCTGCAGTCAAGCCGCGGTTAGTACCGCCGATAGGACCATTGGTATTCAGGTCTTGAGAACCGACCCCCTGGCCATTATAGCCGTTGGTGGCGACCGAACTCACCGGCGCCACCGGGCCCACTGCCTTGGGCGCACCACTACCCACATTGCGCGCGCAGCCAGACAGGGCCAAAAAAGAAATGCCGAAAACAACAATGACACTGCGAAGCTGCATGGTTTCTTCTCCTAAAGAATAATGACGATTGTATCGCGAGCGCAGGAAATTCAGCAATCATTCACGGCTATCATTCACGGCTATCTGCAACTTGGCAGCCCCCAGGCAGGGGAATAGACTGATAAGCCAATGCCAAGCAAGGAGCGAAGCTCATGAGTGTACCGACCGAGATCCAGATTCAGGTCGAGACCCGTTATATTCCCGAGCAATCTAGCCCGGAGCAGGACCATTACGTCTTCGCCTACCAGATTCGTATTGAGAATCACGGCCCCCAGCGCGCGCAGTTGCGCAACCGGCACTGGATCATTACCGACGCCGAGGGGCGGATTCAAGAAGTGCGCGGACCAGGTGTCGTCGGCGAACAACCGACCCTCGCCCCTGGAGAACGCTTTCAGTACACCAGCGGCACCGTTCTGCCCACCCCGGTTGGGAGTATGCACGGCAGCTACGAATGGGTGAGTGAAAATGGTGAAGACTTTGAGACACCCATTCCGGCATTTCGCCTCGCCGTGGCAACCGTCTTCCATTGAGCTATCAGAGCCTGCAACGCGCCTACGGCGTCTGGGCGCCCATCTATGACCGGGCGGTAGCGGGCTTTTCTGCCCCAGCACGAGCCGCCAATATCGCCAGTATCCCGGCAGATGCGGAAAAGATCCTGGTAATTGGCGCGGGGACCGGCCTGGATTTCCCTTATCTAAGCACCAGCACCCTCAACGTGGCGCTGGACTTCAACTCCGCGATGCTCGCCCGCGCCCGCCCGCGAGCAGAGCATGAACATCTATTGCAGGCAGATGCCGAACGCTTGCCATTAGCAGATGGTGGCTTTGACGCTGTCTTGATGCACCTGATTCTGGCGGTGGTGCCTCACCCGTCTCTGGCCCTCGCCGAAGCGAGTCGCGTGTTACGCCCCGGCGGCACGCTACTGATCTTCGACAAATTCCTGCGCCCAGAGCAGAAGGCACCGCTGCGCCGACTCTTGGCGCCACTCTCCGCGACGTTGGCCACGCGCACTGACCTAGTGTTCGAGGACCTGCTCGGGCCGCACCCCGAATTGCAGTTACAAACAGATCAGCCCGCCGCCCTGGGTGGCTGGTTTCGTCGTATCCACCTGCAAAAACGGGGCTGAAAAGCCCCGTCAGTTTTAGTTGCCGCCGCTGCGCGCCGCCTTTTTGCGCTCGTTTTCCGTCAGGAAGCGCTTGCGAATACGGATGGACTGGGGCGTCGCCTCGACCAATTCGTCATCGGCGATAAATTCCACCGCTGCTTCCAGGGTCATTTTGATAGGCGGGGTGAGCATGATGTTTTCGTCGGAACCGGAAGCTCGCATATTGGTGAGCTTCTTTTCCTTGAGCGGGTTGACCACCAAGTCGTTGTCGCGGCTATGGATACCAATGACCATGCCTTCATAGACCTTGTCGCCAGGGCTGACAAACATCCGCCCGCGGTCCTGCAAATTGAAAAGCGCAAAGCCAACTGCCTCGCCCTCCTCTGCCGAAATCAGCACCCCATTGTTACGCGCCGGAATTGCACCCTTCACCGGTCCGTAGCCATCAAAAATATGGCTGATGACACCAGTGCCCGACGTGGCGGTCAGAAACTCCGTATGAAAACCGATCAGGCCACGAGCCGGAATCTTATATTCCAGGCGCACCCGGCCTCGGCCATCGGGCTGCATGTCCTGCAAGTCGCCCCGGCGGATGCCCAGGCGTTCCATGATGGTGCCCTGGTGGGTTTCTTCGACGTCCACCGTCAAGGCTTCGTAGGGCTCTTCCCACACCCCGTCCACCTGCCGCTGAATCACCCGCGGCCGCGATACCGCCAGCTCGTAGCCTTCGCGGCGCATGTTTTCAATAAGCACCGTAAGGTGCAACTCACCGCGGCCGGAAATCATGAAGACATCGGCGTTGTCCGTATCTTCCACCCGCAGCGCCACATTGGTCAGCAGCTCTTTATAGAGGCGGTCGCGCAGTTGGCGGCTGGTGACAAACTTGCCCTCGCGCCCGGCGAAGGGGCTGGTATTCACCTGAAAGGTCATGTTCAGGGTCGGTTCATCAATGGGCTTCCACGGTAGCGCCTCGGGCGCCTCAGGCGCGGCAATGGTGGCACCAATGGACGGCTCCTCAATGCCAGTGACGGCAATGATGTCGCCCACCGATGCCTCTTCCCAGGGCACCCGCTTGAGGCCGTCAAAGCCGAGCACCTGCAGGATGCGCGCCTTGACCAGCTTGTGGTCTTGCCCCTGTAGCAGCACCACGTCTTGTCCTGGGCGAATCTTGCCGCGCCGTACGCGACCAACGGCAATACGGCCTACATAGCTGGAGTAATCCAGGTCGGCAATCTGTATCTGCAGCGGACCCTCGGGATCGCCTTCCGGGGCTGCCACCTTGTTCAAGACCATCTCGAAAAGGGGGCGCATATCGCCTTCACGCACACTCGGGTCTTCGCCAGCGTAGCCTTGCAGGCCCGATGCGTACATCACCGGAAAATCAAGCTGCTCCTCGGTGGCGCCGAGCTTATCGAAAAGATCGAGGGTAGCGCTGATGACGTAGTCCGGGCGGGCGCCCGGGCGGTCGATCTTGTTGATAACGACGATAGGCTTGAGGCCCAGCTCCAGCGCCTTACGGGTAACGAAGCGGGTCTGGGGCATGGGGCCTTCCACGGCGTCCACCAGCAACAACACGCCATCCACCATGCCCAGCACCCGCTCCACCTCGGCACCAAAGTCGGCGTGGCCGGGGGTGTCGACGATGTTGATGTGGGTGTCGCCCCACTGCACGGCGGTGTTCTTGGCCATGATGGTAATGCCACGCTCCTTTTCCAGGGCGTTGCTGTCCATAACCCGCTCTTCCACCTGCTGGTGGGCAGCGAAGGTGCCGGACTGCTTCAGCAGCTGATCCACCAGGGTAGTCTTACCGTGGTCGACGTGGGCGATGATGGCGATGTTGCGAAGTTGGCGTGACACAGAATTCCCCAGTAAAGCAAAGCCGACTAGCGCGGCAGCGGGCTCCCTTATAGCGAGATAGCCCCTAAAAAGCAAACCGCCCCGCCACGGAACTCTGTGACGGGGCGAAACCGGGGCACCGAAGCGCCCCTTGGCATCCTAAGCGAACTTAGAAGCCAGCCTGGAACTGCAACATCAGGGTGTTGTAGGCCATCCCGTTGATGGGGGCACCGTAGCCACCAAAAACGCCGGTGCTGGCAGTGGCATACGGACCAAACTTGCCACTACGCCCCGTGGGGATAATGTAATTCACCTGAATCTGTGCCGCATGGGGGTTGTTCGGGTTGACATAGTAGTTCAAGCCGACCGTGGTGTTATCCAACTTCTCGTCAGTGCCCCGATGGTCGTTATAGCTGAACGAATCAAAACGCACAGCAGGTTCGATATCCAACCAAGACGGCGTAAGGGTCATCTGATGCAAGTTGACGCCCAACCCCACGTTCCAGTCCTGCGCCGACACTCCGGCCTGGCCGTTGCGGCTCCTACCGGTGTTCAGGTTGGTGTAACCGGCTACATAGTGAATGCCCATCAGGCCGCCATGCACACCAACGTTCCACGTGGTGAGGCTGTCTGCATTGTACATATTGCTCAAGGGAAGGGTCATCTGGGCCCCGCTCAATTCAGCGTGCAACAATGGTCCCATAAAGTCATAGGTCAAGCGGCCCGAAAAAATATACTGACCACTCCCATTCAGAAAGTAGCCTTGCCCGCCACCGGAGGGGTGTGAACCCGCTTCCAAGTTGTTGTAGGCAGAGCCATAATCAAAAGATGACGCATCGGAAATCGCAAGGGCGTAACCGAAACCGGTTCCCATAACGTCATTGCCGTGCAACATGGCGCCCGCAGATCGGCCTGGCAACAGCGATTGACCCATGCTGCGGAAGATGAACGGTAACGCATTCCCCTGCACGTCCACATACTCATTACCTACTGGCTGTTTGAACTTGCCCACTTCCAGCTGCGCAAAGGGGACCGGCGCATAGTTTAACCAAGCATCCACAATAGAGGCGTTACCGCCGTTACCCAAGCCGTTGTTCAGCAGGTTTCCCAGCCCACCATTATTTCCACTGATCGCGGCATTATCCCACCCCGCCATGATGTTGTAGGTAACACCGTGGACCGCCTCACCTTTCACGCCCAAACGGATGCGATTGGCACCAAAAACCAAGCCGTTGGAAGCGCTAGGGCCGGTACCAAACTGCTGGCTGCCGGTGATCTGCGCATAACCATACAGAATCGGGCCGTTGTCTTTGGCGGAACTATCCGCGGCAAAGGCCGCGCCCGGTACCAATACCGCTGCCGCAACTGCAAAAGCTACGAGATTCTTCTTCATGACTAAGCTCCTCCTCATGAGCCGTTGTTAACGTACAACGTGAGAAGTTATAGCACCCCTTTTGCGCCTTTGCAACAGTCTGCCAAGAACTTTTTGCAACGACCTGCCAAAAACAAATGGCTGCGACTTTTTCAGGCGTTTGGCGGTGGGCCCAGGTGTGCTGCCATGTTGGCGCGCAAAAAGGTGATGGCACGCCGATACTGGCCCAGTTCGCGATCCACTTCCAACACTTGGTCGAGAAGCTCGGACGGTGAGGCCCCAGGCAAGCGGCGCAAAAGGCGGTGCCAGCGGTCGTCGACGCGCTCCTGGCCGGCCAACAAGGCATCAAGGAAACACAGGGAGTCGAGAGACTCGGTTGGACACTGGGAATCACAGAGCTGATGAAGGAGATGAATGCTATCCATGGCGGTCTGCTTTGCGGTGAGCTAGGTTATAAAACTACGACCTTGATGAGTAGCGAAAAGTTGCGTGGTGACGAAAAAAACCGGGGCAGTGCCCCGGTTCTCTTTTCTGCCCAAATCAATGGGCGGCGTAAACGCTTTTTTTCGTGAAGCGTCCACGGAAGACCCAGATCTGGTACCAGTTGTACATGATCATCACTGGCACGAAACCCGTCATGAACAGGGTGAACACGGCCAGTGAATTGGCCGGATTGGCCGCATCGTGGATGGTCCAGGTACCGGGCACGATGTAGGGGTACATCGTTGCCCACATCGCCGCCCAAAGCAGGGCGACGACGCCCTCACCCCAGAGCAGGGCGATAAAATTGTGCCCCGAAGAATGATTGCTCATGGACTTGAAGGCGAAGAACAGGACAATCACCATCCAGGTCGCCCAGACCCACCAGTTGGGGCCCGTCCACTTGGCTGCCGCCCAAGGGAAGATGGCGTAGGACCAGACCAAGGTAACAACGATGGCTGCCAGCGCGAGGAAGGAGAATAGGCTGGTCCAACCCTTGGCACGCTCGTGGATCACATCTCCGGGGAGGAAGCGGGCACATAGGTAGAGACCGCCTGCCAAGCCCGCGGCAATGACCGCACCAAAGCCGGTCCAGAGGCTAAAGAGGGTCAGCCAGTCGAAGGCTCCACCAGCAAAGTGCAGCACCGGGGTGCTATAGCCACGCCCGGCGATGTTTGCCATCGCTAGACCGCTTTGCATGGGGAAGCCTTGCAGACTGGCGCCAAGGGCAACGCCGGCAAAGAATGGCGCCAGCAAGCTGCCAATAGCGAAGAACCAGCCCCAGACCTTGCGGCTGCTGCGCGCGTGTACATGAAATTCAAAGGCCACAGCACGCATGATGATCGCCCAGAGCGCGATCATCAAAGGAAACATCAGGTAGTTGAAAGCGGAACCGTATACCAGCGGGAAAGCACCAAAAAGTACACCGCCAGCAACGACCAACCAGGTCTCGTTGCCATCCCAAAAACCAGCCATTGACGCCATGATCGCGCCACGCTCGTCTTCATCTTTGGAAAACAAGGCAAAAATGCCGGCGCCGAGATCGGCCCCGTCCAGGGCAATATATAAAAGAAACATCAGACCCAACAGAATCCACCACCAGGTGGAAAGGGCGGAAGTGATCCGCACGATGTCGTGGGTAAAATCCATGGTGACCTCCGTCATATTCAGGGAATGGGGTGGCCGCGCCACCCCATGGCAGTTAGCGCTCGGCTTTCAGCATCGGCTTGGCGAAGCTCGCCTGGGCGTGACCGCCGCCAGCGTGGGAATCGCCTTCCTCGCCGTGATGGAAAAGCTGATCAGATGGCGCGATTCCGTCCACACCCTTGGCAATGACGCGGCTAAAGAAGTACCAGGCGCCGGCCCAGACCAGGAGCTCAAAGACAATGTAGCCGGCAAACCAGATCAGCTCCTGCGCGATGCTCATGTGGCTGACACCCTCGTAGGTACGCATCAAGCCATACACTACCCAAGGCTGGCGTCCAATTTCCCGCACCCACCAGCCCGTCCAGATGGCCAAATAAGGGAGGAAGGCGGAAAAGACCACGGCCCGGAGGAACCAGGGATGTTGGCGTAGGGAGGCAGCATTCAGCTTGCCACGCAGTCGTAGCCAGTTGCCCCAGAGGGCGACAAAGAAGAGGAAGAAGCCGATCATCACCATCGCGCGGAAGGCGTAGAAGGGAACCCAGACGTCCGGACGATCCTCGGGGGCGAACTGATCCATGCCGGTAACCTTGCCGTCCCAGGTATGCGTCTCGAGCAAACTGAGAACGTGCGGGATGGAAATCTGGAAGAGGTTGCCGTCATTGTTGGCATTGGGGATAGCGATCAGGTTCCAACTGGTGTTTGGCTTACCATCCGCGGTGTAGGTGTGGTAGTGGCCTTCCATCGCCGCCAGGGAAGTCGGCTGGGTGTCCGCCACGTCCTTACCCACGCTGTCGCCGATAAAAATCTGGATGGGTGTGACAATGAGTAGCGCGAGCAAGGTCGGCTTCAACATTTTAACGAAGAGATCCGCGTTGCGATTTTTGAGGATGAACCAGGCACTCACCCCCGCCATCACAAAGAGCGCCAGCTCAACGGTCGCCACCCACATGTGCGGAAAACCCCAGATGAAGTTGTCATTGAGGATGGCGTGCCACCAGTTTTCTACCTGGAATAGGCCGTCCTTGAGAACGACCCCATTGGGCGTCTGCATCCAGGAGTTAGCAACCAGGATCCACATCGCCGAGAGGCTGGAGGACAGGCCAACATTGAAGGTGGCAAAGAGGTGCATACCCTTACTCACCTTGCCCCAACCAAACACCATCAAACCGATAAAGCCCGCCTCGTACATGAAGGCAGTGATGGTCTCGAAGCCGAGGATATTACCGAAGAAAGGACCGACGGCTTGGGAAAATGGGCCATAAAGAATGCCGAAGGCCATCTCCATGGTCACCCCGGTTGCCACGCCGGCACCAAAGTTGATGATGAAGATTTTCTCAAAGAAACGGTTGAGCTTATACCAACGCTCATCGCCACTGCGTAACCAAGCGACCTCCAGAAAAAACAGGAGCCAGGACATGCCGATGGTCATTGGCGTCCAGATGATGTGCATGGTGGTAATCCATGCGAAGTCGAGCCGACTGAGCAGGACGGGTAAGCTGTTTTCGATGATCATTGCTGATTCCTCGATTCGGTAGGGTTATTGATGGAACTACTACGGCCAGCAGAGCAAAGCGCGTGCCATCTTCTGGAAGATCCGTGTGGCAGGAAAAATAAGGGTTTGGTGATATAGCCTGCAGGGATTCGTTCAAATGCACCATATTGGAGGGTTGTTTTGCACCACATCAGTCTAAATAACCCAATATAAACATATATATAGATATTTTTATTCTGAGAAAATTTTATCCTTGCGCAGGCTCCTGCCTTCTCCTACTCTTTTGCTAGTACTCGCAAAACGGATTTCCCAGCCCTAGGAGATATGGCATGAGCGCAGCGAAATTGCAGGACTCCCCAGCGTGGCAACAATTGCAGAAACTGTGCAACGATTGGGGCGCGACAACAATCGCCAAGCTGTTTGCTGCGGGACCAGAGCGTGGCAGCAAGATGACGGCGCAAGCCTGCGGCATCTATCTGGACTACTCGAAAAACTGGCTGCGGGAAGAGACCTTGGTGGCGCTGTTCGATCTGGCGCGGGAACGTGGTCTGGAAACGCGTCGCGCCGCGATGTTCACCGGCGAACATATCAACAGCACCGAAGATCGCGCTGTTCTGCATACGGCCCTGCGTGCCCCGGCCAGCGCCAAAATTTGCGATCAGGGTGCCAACGTCATGCCAGAAGTACACGCTGTCCTCCAGCGTATGATGGCCTTTTGCGATAAGGTACACCAAGGCGAATGGTTGGGGGCGACGGGAAAACCCCTGCGCCAGATCGTCAATATTGGCATTGGCGGCTCGTACTTGGGGCCGGAGATGGCCTATCATGCGCTGCGTTCGCAGCGGATTGCTGGCGTGCGCGAGCACTTCGTCGCCAATGTGGATGGTGCGGCTCTGGCGGCGGTACTGGCCGATCTCGACCCGGCGCAAACCTTGTTCATCGTCGCCTCCAAGACCTTTACTACCCTGGAAACCATGACCAACGCCCATGCGGCGCGGCGCTGGCTGGTCGCGGCCTTGGGAGAACAGGCGGTAGAGCGCCACTTTGTCGCCGTTTCCACCAACAGTGAAGCCGTCGCCGCCTTTGGCATGAATCCGGAGCACAGCTTCGGCTTCTGGGACTGGGTGGGCGGACGCTATTCCATGGACTCCGCTATCGGTCTGGCGACCATGCTGGCGATTGGCTCGGCCGGCTTTGCCGAGATGCTGCAAGGCTTTCATGCCATGGACGAGCACTTTCTACATGCCGAACTGGAGCAGAATCTTCCCGTCCTGCTCGGACTGATCTCGGTTTGGTACAACAATTTCTGGGGGGCGCAAAGCCAGGCCATACTGCCCTATGCCCATGATCTGGCGCGCTTTCCGGCCTATATGCAGCAACTGCAGATGGAGAGCAACGGCAAGCGCGTCGATCTGAGTGGGACACCCTTGGCGGTAGATAGCGGGCCGATCATCTGGGGTGAGCCAGGCACAGATGGACAGCACTCCTTTTATCAGCTATTGCATCAGGGCACGCGTCTGGTGCCTTGTGATTTTCTGGGTTTCCTGGCGCCCATGAGTGCGTTTGCCGACCAACACGACCTGCTTATGGCTAACCTCTTTGCCCAAAGCGAGGCGCTGGCCTTCGGCCGTTCGGCGGAGGAGTTGCGCTCCCTGGGGGTAACCGAGGCGCAGATCCCCCATCGCGTCTCTCCCGGCAATCGGCCCAGCAACCTGCTCCTCGTTGATGCCCTCACACCTTTCTCGCTCGGTGCCCTGGTAGCCCTCTACGAGCACAGTGTCTTCACCCAGGGGGTGATCTGGGGCATCGACTCTTTTGACCAATGGGGCGTAGAGCTCGGAAAGGTGCTGGCGGCGCGCGTGGAATCCGACCTGAAAGGCACAACGCAGCATGCTCACGATAGCTCGACACAGGCCTTGATTGAGCGTTATCGCGCCAGCCGCAGCTAGGCGGCGGGAACTTTTCCCGGCGGCAGTTTTTCCAAAGGGAAATCTTTCACCTGCGAGATCTGCCGCCACTATGAAAAAAACAGCCACATTTTTTGCCGTTTTGTTGGTCTCCGGCAGCGCCTATGCCGTCGTGCCAACACCCACCTTGCCTGCACCCCCGCCCATGCCGGCGCCGCAGATTTCCGGCGTCAAGGCGGCGGTGTTGCTCGACGTCAATACCGATCAAGTCCTCCTCGACCAAAATGGCAAAACCAGTTATGACCCCTCGGGCCTGGTGAAACTGATGACCGCCTATCTGCTCTATCAGGCAGAGGGTCAGAAAATGTTGCAGCCGAATGAGCACATCACGGTGTCGGTGGACGCCTGGCATGCACCGGGCTCACGCATGTTCATTCAGCCAGGTCTGCCCGTGACCGTGGATCAGCTCACCCACGGCCTGCTCATCGATGGCGGTAATGACGCCGCTATTGCCATTGCGCAGTCGGTGGCCGGCAGTGTCGGTGGCTTTGTCGATCTGATGAACCGCGAGGCGGCGGCGATGGGGCTGCACCAGACCCATTTCGTGAATCCCGATGGTATGCCGACCCCAGGGCAGCGCAGCACGGCGTTGGGCATGGCGCGCTTGGCGCGTGCCCTGTTGGTGAAATTTCCGCAGGTAGCACAGATCGCAGGCCTGGCGAGCTATCAGTACAACCACATTACCCAGTACAACTACAATCCCCTGGCAGGACAGAACGGCATCACCGGGCTTGGAGTAGGTCTGGCATCCGGCAACAATTGGGATCTAGCGGTCAGTGCCAGCAAAGATGGCCGCGCCTTGGTGGCGGTGATATTTGGGGCCAGCTCGCGTGCGGTGGCGGGTACCGATGCCTCCGCTATGCTGCATTACGGATTCCACGGTTGGCAACAGCAACAGGTCTATCCTGCCGGCGCGGTTGTGGCACAGGTGAAACGAATCGATTGGAGTCCAGAGACGCTCTCGGTCATCACCCCTACGGCAATCACGGTAGCCATTCCCCGGCCGAGTCAGGGGAAAGTGGAGGGTCGCTTCGTCGCCGACCCCAAATTGCAGGTACCACTGAAAGCCGGTGCGCAGGTGGGAACTCTCGACTTGCTTTGGCAGGGTAAGGTATTAAAAACGGAGCCGGTAGTCGCAAAAAATGCCGTGGCCAAGGCCGGTTGGTTTAGTCGTCTCTGGCATCGTGCGCAGGGGGCATTATGATCCGCTGGCTTCCCATTTTACGCTGCTACACGGCCTGATCGATGTCGATGTCTACCTCTTTCCGCCATCGCAGCTGGCGGTTTTGGCTGGCCTTTGTTGTCCTCTTCGTGCTGTTGGATGCCACCGTCGCCATCGGTTTCTGGACCTGGCGCATCTGGGAAGAACTGCCACCGGTGCATGAGCTGCAACACTGGCATCCCGCCGAACCCCTGCGCATATATGCCAACAACGGTGAGCTGCTGCAGGTGATCGGCCCACAATTGCGCTATGCGCTACCTTTGCAACAAGTACCCAAGCACTTGCAAGAGGCCTTCATCGCTGCTGAAAATTCCAATTTTTATAGCCATAACCCGATCTACTATCCGGTCAGTTTTCCCGGAATCATCCGCGCCGCCTGGGTGGATCTGATCCATTGGGGGCCGGTACAAGGGGCGAGCACCATCACCGAACAGGTGGCGCGCAATTTTTATCTTACCCCCAAAAAGACCATCACCCGTAAGGTGGCGGAGATACTGCTTGCTTACAAATTGGCGAATCACCTAGATCGTGCGCAGATCCTGGATCTCTACGTCAACAAGATTTATCTGGGCGAAGGTGCCTATGGCGTGCAGGCGGCGGCGGAGACCTATTATGGCAAACCCGTTGGGCAACTCAGCCTGGGAGAGATGGCAACATTAGCGGGCTTGCCCGCTGCACCATCGGCCTTCAACCCTATTGCCTCGCCAGCCTCCGCCAAAACCCGCCGTGACTATGTGCTGCGGCGCATGGCGAAGCTTGGGTTCGTCAGTGAGGCTGCCGCGCAACGGGCCATTGCTGAGCCCATTCGCGCCCGCTACCACGCCCCGGCGAGCAATTTGGCGCCCTATGTCACCGACTGGATCCGCACTTGGCTAGAGAAGCACTTCGGGCCAGACTTCACCTATCGCAGTGGCTTGCGCGTCTACACCAGTATCGACCCCCGCGACCAACGTGCGGCCAGCCAAGACATGGCCGTGGGCCTGGAAAACTACGGAATGGGTCTCGATAGCATGGATCCCAAGGCCTGGCGCGGTCCTATCGCCCAACTACGTGGCCAGATGCTCCAGGCCGCCCTTCAGGGGCAGCGTCCACCCATGTTGCCGGACTATGACCCTGCCAATCTCCGTTGGGCGGTGGTGGAAAAAGTAGATGCACAACAGGCGCAGATCAAAATCGAGGGGCAACGCCAGGGCCATCTAACCCTCAAGGCGATTGCCTGGGCGCGCTTGCGCCCCAACGGTCAACGCCCGACCGCTGTGGATCAAGTCGTGGCGCCGGGCGACCTCATCTGGGTGCGGCATTACGTATCGGCGGCTACCGAGGGAACGGGAAACCCCGTCTGGGGTACCAAGGTGTGGCACGACGTCACCCACGGCGGCTGGCAGTTGGCGCAGATTCCCCACGTGCAAGGGGCACTGGTTTCCCTAAATAGCCATAGCGGCGCCATCCTCGCCCTAGTGGGTGGCTTCAGTTATGAGCTCAGTCATTTTGACCGCGCCCTGTACTCCTTTCGACAACCGGGGTCCGGGTTCAAACCTTTTGTCTATTCCTCAGCCATCGACGCCTCCACCCTGCTCGCCAGTGGCCATAAAGGCTACTACACCCCAGTGTCGTTGATTGCCGACACCCCGCTCGTCATCCATCTGGCGGACGGGCAAATCTACGCACCCACCAACTACAGCCGTACCTTTTCCAACGTGCCCTTTCCCATCTGGGAAGACCTCGCCGATTCGCATAACGTGCCGAGCGTGCGCTTGCTCATGGATGTTGGCATTCCCTATGCGAAAACCTATGTGCAGCGCTTTGGCTTTCCGGCCACACAAGTACCCGCGACCCCGTCCATGGTCCTTGGTGCTGGCGACTTCAGCCCCCTGCAAATGGCCCGCGCCTATGCCACCTTCTCCAGCGGCGGTTTCTTGCCCCACCCCTACCTCATTCGTAAGGTCGTCACCGCGACTGGCACGCAAGTAGCGCTCTTGCACTGCCCCTTGGCCTATCAAGCACCCGCCAAGCAGACGATCATTCCCCCGGGGGTTGCTTACCTGATGACGCGGATGATGGAAAAGGTGATTCGCGTGGGCACCGGCGTCGCGGCGCAGATCCTGCACCGGCACGATCTGGCGGGCAAAACGGGCACCACCAATGCCGAGGAAAATGCCTGGTTCAATGGTTTCAACCCGCAGATCACGACCTCGGTATGGGTGGGCTACGACGATAACCACACGATGGGAACTTGGGCAGCGGGCGCGCGCGAGGCCTTGCCCATCTGGATACGTTACATGGGAACGGCATTGAAAGGCATGCCGGACAATGGCTTTTTTATGCCGCCAGATGTGGTCACCGCAAACTATAATCCGCGCACTGGCACCCTGGCGGATCCGGGTCCAGATGCAGGCTCCACCAGCAAATTAGGGTACTTTCTGGCGGGTTATCTACCGCCCAAGGCCAAAACGCAGCAGCAGAGCGAAGAGCAGAGCTTCGTGCACGCACTGATGAAGATTTTTTAGGAGTGGGAATGAGTGAAGAGAGTGGCGAAGGTAATAGCGGCCATGCCTGGGTTTGGGCGCTGTCGATCATTATTTTGGCAGTCATTGCCTATTTTTTTGTGCATGCCTGGCTAGTGAATGGTGTTGACCAACCCGACCCGCACCCGTTGACGGTGATCGATGGCCAAGCCACACAGCCCGTACCGCAGTTGCCCGAGCGCAAGACCATAGATGGTCAAGCGGCACCGTATTCCTGACTTCAGTCCACATCGTCAGTCCATAAAAAGGGAGCTGACGGAATCTTCCTCGGCAATGCGGCGGATGGTTTCGGCGAAGAGTTCGGCAACCGAGAGCACGCGAATCTTGTCACAGGCTTTGCCCTCACTGCTGAGAGGGATGGTATCTGTTACCACCAGTTCATCCAGCGCAGAGCCGCTGATGCGCTCAATGGCCTTGCCCGAAAGGACTGGATGCGTGCAGTAGGCACTCACCCGCAGCGCCCCGCGCTTCTTTAGGGCATGGGCCGCCTCACAGAGGGTATTGGCGGTATCCACCATGTCGTCCACCAGCACGCAACTGCGCCCCTCCACCTCACCGATGATGTTCATGACCACCGATTCGTTGGGTCGCGGACGTCGCTTGTCGATGATGGCGAGGTCGACTTCCAGACGCTTGGCGATGGCGCGCGCGCGCACCACACCACCAACGTCGGGCGACACCACCATGAGATTTTCTGGATTCTGCCGCCAGATGTCGCCGAGCAAAATGGGCGAGGCGTAGATATTGTCGACGGGAACGTCAAAAAAGCCCTGAATTTGATCGGCATGCAGGTCCATGGTCAGGACGCGGTGTGCACCGGCCGTAGTGACCAGATCGGCTACCAGCTTGGCCGTGATGGCGGTACGCGCACGGGATTTGCGATCCTGCCGCGCATAGCCAAAGTAAGGCATCACCGCGGTAATGCGGTTGGCGGAAGCGCGCTTCAGGGCATCGATCATGGTCAACAATTCCATGAGATGATCATTCGTGGGGGCACAGGTCGGCTGCAGGACGAAGACGTCATGACCGCGGACGTTCTCCAGGATCTCGACGAAGACCTCTCCGTCGCTAAAGCGGCTGACTTCGGCGCGTCCCAGAGGGATCTGGAGGAATTTTACGATTTGTGCTGCCAGGGCGGGGTTGGCATTCCCGCTAAATACCATCAGGTTACCGTGAGACATGAAAGGATGGGTCCCTCTGCACTGTCCGCAAAAATAAAATGGCTGGGGCGCCAGGATTCGAACCTGGGAATGCCGGAATCAAAATCCGGTGCCTTACCGCTTGGCTACGCCCCAGCAGGGATTTCCGGGAGGAGGTCGAGAAGCGGGTGGCGATTGCGCCCACGCACCGACCAGCCGCGCCATTGGGACGGTAGTCGGGCGAGAAGGACATCACTGGCCATCTCTTCTGGAAGCTCGGCGAAGCAACAGGCACCACTGCCCGTCAACTTTGCATTCCGCAGGCCCTGCACGCGCAACCAATCAATGCATTCTGCAATGACTGGATAACGATGCCGAACCAGGGGCTCCAGGGTATTCTCCTGCTCCCCCCCCAAAAACGCCGTTATTGTGCTGGGCGGGTGTTGGCGTGTCAATTCAGGGGCACGAAAAATTTCTGCTGTGGCGACGGAGACGCCAGGATGCACGAGCAGATAGCGGCGCTCCGGGATCGGCGGCATCGGCTGCAGTAGCTCGCCAATGCCTTCCGCCCAGGCGCTCTGGCCAAATAAAAAAATCGGAACATCGGCGCCCAAGGTAGTGCCGAGAGCGAGCAACTCCGCACGTGACAAGGCGCAACTCCAGAGATGATTGAGCACCAGCAGGGTACTGGCGGCGTCGGAAGACCCTCCACCCACGCCGCCGCCTTCGGGCAAACGCTTGCGCAAGGTGATCTCGACGCCTTCGCGGATACCACAGTGCTCGGCCAGGAGACGCGCAGCGCGCAGGGTCAGCTCCCTCTCTGGCGCCAGACCCTCTGGCCCACCAAAAGAGCGAAACACGCCCGCGGGGGCGGAGGTAAAATGCAGCTCATCCTGCAGATCGAGAAACTGAAAGACGCTTTGCAGCAGGTGATAGCCGTCGGCGCGTTGGCCGACGATACGCAACATGAGATTGAGTTTGGCTGGAGCGGGGTACCAGATCTCGGTCATGATTGCCCCAACTGCCAGTTGCTGACCGCGATACGCAATTGTATGCCGCTCGGCCCGGTGGCTTGCAATAGCGCTGGCATGCGCAGACCACCCACGGCCTCGTAGCGCAAGTACTGCAGTTGCCAAGCGCCCCAGTGTACCCGATCGGGCCAACCTGCGGCATCATAGCTGCTGACTTGCCCGGCTGGGGGAATGCCCAGCAGCCAGCCGGGGAGCTCCTGCACCGGCAATGCGACGCCCAGTACGCGTTCAAGCAAGACGCTCATGTTACTCGCCGTCAGTTTCTTGCCATTGGCCTCCAACAACGATGCCTGCTGACCCGTATCCCGCAGCTCGGCAACGGTGTTGCCAAGGGGGCCAAGGATGCTAAGCCGTTCCCCGTGTGGCTGTTGCTGCCAGACAAAGCCAAAACTCTGGCTACCGCGTGGGCTGCGTAAGGAGGCCTGCCCGGTGGCCGTCCACCGTTGTACGGAGGCAAGCACCTGTGCCCGCTGCTCAGCCGGAAGCAGGAGATGCACATTGCTCGGCGGCGGCAGCTGGGCGCAGGCGCTCAGCAGGAGCAGTGCGGGAACTACCAAAGCAGCCCAAGCACGCACAATCATCGTTTTCATGGGTGCAGCAAGGCCTCTTGCAACTGGCGACTGTCGGGATGTTTTTTAAGACCGCGCTGCCAGAGGGCGCGTGCCTCCTTCTGCTGCCCCATTTGCCAAAGGACGCGGCCCAGGTGGTTGAGCAGCTCTGGCTCGTCCCCCATCTGTGCATGCGCCTTTTGCAGATAGTATAGGGCCTTCTTCTGGTCGCCCTGCAGGTGGTAATACCAGCCTATGCTGTCCTGAATATTGGGGTCTTCCGGCGCGATTTGGATAGCTTTTTCGAGATATGCCCCCGCTTCGGGCAGCTGTTTGTGGCGTTCGAGCAGGCTATAGCCGAGAAAGTTGTAAGCTTGCGCATCGTCCGGACGCAGATCGATGACGATACGCATGGCTTTGTCCATCCCTGCATAATCCTTCTGCTGCTCAGCTACGATGCCCCGCGCATACCACAGGGCGGGATCGCGGGGGTGCTGTTCCAGGGCTTGATCGAGTATCTGTGCGGCCATGCCATATTCGGCCTCCTCTTGCAGCAATTGCGCACGCAAGAGAGGGATTTGTGCATCATCAGGATGTCGCGCCTGCAGCTTCTGCAGTTCCAACAGGGCCTGGTTCTTGTGTCCCTGGGCGTAGTAGGTTTGCGCCATGCGTAACTGTGCCTCATCTGCCAACGGCGTACCGGCCAGCTTTTCGTAAGCCTCCCGGGCCTTTGGCCAGTCTTTGCGAGCTTCGGCAATACGCCCCTGGTAGTAAGAGTTCAGCGGCGAATGCGGGCTCAACTCGCGCAAATGCTCCAGCGCCTGTTGCGCGCCCGTCCAATCGCTTTCGCCAATCGCCAGCAGCAGAAGTTGATCCCAGATCTTCGGTTCGTCCGGGCGCAACAGACTCAGTTGTTGCAAAACGCGGTAGGCTTGGGTCTGCCCGCCCAAATTGAGGTAGAGCTTGGCAAGATAAGCGCGCGCATCTGTGGCACTAGGATGGGCGGCACAAAAGTCTTGCACCGTTTGTAAGGCAGCCAAGGAGCTGCCCTGCTGGCGTAGGCTTTCGGCATAGAGGACGACCGCCTCTTCCCAGTCTGGGCGAAGTTGTAGCGCCTTGGCAAAGGCTTCTGCAGCGCGGCGCGGGTGTTTTTGCAAGAGTGCGAGCCGACCCAGGGTGAGCTGCGCCGCGGCAGAATCTGGATGGTTTTGTATCACCGTATGGAGGAGGCGCTCGGCATCACCAAAGCGGCCATGTTGCGCCAGCAGCTCCGCCAACTCGCTGCTGACGCGCTCGTCCTCGGGAAAGCGTGCCAGTGTGGCCTGCAGCAGATCGATAGCGGCCGGTTCCTGGCCATCGGCAAGGAGTAGTCCCGCTTCGAAGCGGGCCGATTCGCTATCTTCCGGCGCCAGCTCATGCCAGCGTTTAGCCCAACGCAGGGCTTGGGAGAGGTCACCAAGCTGGGCGGCGGCCTTGCTTGCTGCCGCGAGCACCGCTGCCGTGGGGAGCTGATCGACGCTATGTTTCCAGGCCGGAATGGCGATTTCGGGGTCATGCTTCTGCGTGGCAAATTCCGCGCTGAGGAGATAGTACAGATCTTCTCCTGTCAACTGGACGCTGGCCTCGGCCATGGATGCCAAACCGAGCAAGATCAAACCTGCCCAACACCTCCAAGCCTTCCCGCCCATGCAATTCCCTGTCCTATGCAATGCGCTGACAATAGCGCCAGCCTCGGCGGCTTGCAATCCAGGCAAGCCTTGCGGACAATGCGCCGGTGAAGTCAGTGCCCCAATGTTACGGATGGTGCCGCCATTTTTTGCTACGGTTTGAGTCATTACAGCGCGCCCATCGAGGTGCGTGAAAAAGTCGCATTTGCGCCAGACCAACTGGCGGCGGCACACCGGGATCTCCTTGCCCAAAACCTGGCCAAGGAAGCCCTGATCATTTCTACCTGTAACCGCACAGAAATTTACACCTATGGCGGTCCGGGACCACAAGAGAGTCGCTTACAACACTGGTTGGCCAAGTTTCATGGCATCGATGCGGAGCTCCTGACCGGGAACAGCTTTGCCTTTCAGGATGCCGCTGCAGTGCAGCACCTGTTTCGTGTGGTTTGCGGCCTGGATTCCATGATCATTGGCGAACCACAGATCCTCGGGCAGGTGAAAGACGCCTACCAGGTTGCGGCAGACATCGACAGCACCGGCCCCGTCCTCAATCGTCTGTTGCACTGGGCCTTCCGCGTTGCCAAACAAGTACGCACCGAAACCGCCATTGGCTCGGCGCCGGTGAGTGTCGCTTACGCCGCCGTAACCCTGGCGCGTCAATTATTAGGCTCGTTGCAGGGTAAACGGGTATTGCTGATCGGCGCCGGAGAAACCATCGAACTAGTGGCCACCCATCTGCGCGAGCATGAGCTGGATGGCTTTCACGTCGCCAATCGTAGCCCCGAGCGCGCGCGCGTGCTGGCCAATCGGCTGGATGGACAAGCTTACCCCCTGGAAGAGGCGGCGGCCCTGCTGCCACACGTAGATCTGGTACTAAGCTGTACTGCCAGCCCGCAGGCAATTCTGCGTTCCGCAGAGGTACAACAAGGCCTGCCACGCGAGCGCGGCGGCTTGCTTCTGCTCGATCTCGCTGTACCCCGCGACATTGATCCTGGCATTGGCGATCTCGACGATTGTTACCTCTATACCATCGATGATCTCAATGACATCGCGCAGGCCGGAGTGCAGGCGCGGCGGGAAGCGGCAAAGGAGGCGGAACAGATCATCGCGCAAGAGGCAGAAGGCTTCCAACACTGGCGCGATAGTCTGGAGGTAGTCCCTGCCATTCGTCGCCTGCGCGAGCACGTAGAGCAGGCACGGCAATTGGAGTTGCAGCGTTTTCTTCACTATCTGCAGCAAGGGCAGGATCCTGAGTCGGTACTCGATGCCTTTTCCAAGGCGCTTATGAACAAAGTGCTGCATGACCCCATTTCTACCTTGCGCCAACCCTGCCAAGAGGCAACCAGTGAGGCCTTGGTCGCCTCCCTCGACATCCTTTTCCATCTCAGCGACGCCGAAGGATGACTCTCAGCCCCCGTCTGGCGGGCCAACTCGAGCAGTTGCGCCTGCGTGCCGAAGAACTTGAACATCGCCTGGCGAGTCCCGAGATTCTTCAGGACCCACAGCAGTATCAAAGCTTGTCACGCGAGTTGGGCGAGGTTCAGCCCCTGCGGGACCTTCTCGCCCGCCAGGAGCGGCGGCAGACAGAATATGAGGATGCCCAGAGCATTTTGCGGGAGGAAAGCGACGCGGAGCTGCGCGCCATGGCCAGCGAGGAGCTGACTGCGGCGGAAAGCGAACTTGCTGAACTGGAAGCGGAATTGCGCCTGCGCCTACTACCCAAGGACCCGCAGGACGAGCGCAATGTCTTTCTGGAGGTCCGGGCCGGCACCGGTGGCGACGAAGCGGCGCTGTTTGCCGGTGACCTAGCGCGCATGTACACCCGTTACGCGGAGAGCAAGGGCTTTGGCGTAACGATTCTCTCAGCCTCGGAATCTGAGCGCGGTGGGTACCGCGAGGTGGTATTGGAAATTTCCGGGCACGGGGCCTATTCCCGCTTCAAATTTGAGTCCGGCGGACATCGGGTGCAGCGGGTGCCGGATACCGAAGCCCAGGGGCGCATCCACACCTCCGCGTGCACCGTGGCGGTCTTGCCCGAAGTGGACGAGATCGAAGGAATAGAGATCCAAAACAGCGAGTTGCGCATTGATACCTACCGCGCCAGTGGCGCCGGTGGGCAGCACATCAACAAGACCGACTCGGCCGTACGCATCACCCATCTTCCCTCAGGACTGGTGGTAACCTGTCAGGAAGATCGCTCGCAACACAAGAATCGCGCCAAGGCCATGTCCCTCTTGCAAGCGCGCTTGATGGAGATGGCGCAGGAAAAGCAGCAGAGCGCTACGGCTGCGGCGCGGCGTTCCTTAGTTGGCTCTGGCGACCGCTCGGAGCGTATTCGCACGTACAATTTCCCCCAGGGGCGGGTAACCGATCACCGCATCAACCTTACCCTCTATCGCCTGGAGGCCATTCTTGCCGGAGATCTGGACCCTCTCTACGAGGCTCTGCTGCGTGAGCACCAGGCCGACCTCCTGCAAAACCTGGGTGATGATGCCTGAAATACCGGCCGCCGAGGATTCCCTGCGGCACTGGCTACTTTGGCTTACCGACCAGCTGGCACAGCAAGGTGACGCCCCGGCGCAGGAAGCACGCTGGATTCTCGAAGATGTCTTGGAAAGCAGCATGGAGCTATGGCGCAGCCCACAGGCTCCCCTGGGGGAGGCGCGCCGGGCACGCTTGTTGTCCCTGCTCGCGCGTCGTCTTGACGGCGAACCACTCCCCTATTGCCTCGGTCACTGGTCTTTTATGGAACTCGACTTGCGCGTTGATCCACGCGTGCTGATCCCCCGCCCGGATACCGAAACCTTGGTACGCTGGGCCCTGGCGCATTTGCCTGTGGAGGGCGCGGTACTCGATCTGGGTACCGGTTCCGGCGCCATCATTCTCGCCTTGGCGCAGGCACGGCCAGACCTGGACTATTGGGCCGTGGATTGTAGCAACGCGGCCTTGGCCCTCGCTCATAAAAATGGCGCGGCCTTGGGTCAAAACATCCATTGGTGCGCGGGGGACTGGTGTACCGCGTTACCCGCAGGACAGCGTTTTTCTTTGATCGTAAGCAATCCGCCCTACCTGGCGGCAAATGATCCGCACCTGATGGAGCTTGCGGCAGAGCCCATCGCCGCCCTGGTGGCAGGAGAAACTGGACTCGAAGCGTATCAGGCCATTCTTGCCGGGCTTGCGCCACACCTGGAGCCGGGTGCCCGCATAGGATTCGAGCATGGCCACGAGCAAGCGCAAGCCGTACGCGGGCTCTTGCAGCGCCATGCCTGGCAAGAGGTGGACACCTTGACTGATCTTGCCGGCCGAAAGCGAGTCAGTACCGCCGTTTGGAGCAAGGACTGTGCCTGAATTACCCGAGGTAGAGGTAACGCGCCTAGGTATCGAGCCACATCTCGTGGGTCGACGCATCGTGGCGGTGATGGTGCGCGAGTCGCGTTTGCGCCGCCCGGTGAATAGTGATCTCGCAACGCGCCTGCAGGGACAAAGCATCCGCCAGCTGCGCCGGCGCGGAAAATATCTCGTGGCCGAGCTCGATCAGGGGCAGATCTTGCTGCACTTGGGCATGTCCGGGCACCTGCGCATTCTCCCGCAAGGTACTGCCGTACAACGTCATGACCATATCGACCTAGTGCTGGACGATGGCAACTGCCTGCGCTTTCATGATCCCCGCCGTTTTGGCCTGCTTCTATGGGGCGAGGACTGGGCAAGCGACCCGTTGCTCCGAAGTCTCGGACCTGAACCGCTGGGAAGCGGGTTTGATGGCGATTATCTCTTCGCGCGCAGTCGTGGGCACCATCAGGCCATCAAGAGCTTCCTGATGGACTCGCATGTTGTGGTTGGCGTCGGCAACATCTACGCCAATGAATCTCTGTTTCGTGCTGGAATCGACCCACGCCGGACGGCCGGGCGCGTCGCTCTCCCCCGCTATCGACGACTGGCAGAAGCCATTGTAGAGATATTGCAGAAGGCCATTGCCGAGGGCGGCACTACCCTGCGGGATTTTACCCACCCCGATGGCGAAAAGGGGTATTTTCGACTATCTCTCTCGGTGTACGGACGCGAGAATGAACCCTGTGTGCGCTGCGGGAATCCGCTGCGGAGCTTACGTATCGGGGGACGCTCGTCATTTTTTTGTGGGCAGTGTCAGCGCTAGAAGCAGCAAAAGGGAGCGATATGCCGAATTCACTGAACAGTTCGCCGATCCTGCAAAGTCTGCGATCTTTTCACCTTTGGCGGGAGAAAGTAGCGCAATCGCTGCATCAAATGGCTGAGCTCACCGGAGATCTCGGTCTAGTTCCTGGCGGGAGCATTCTCCACATTGAGAATCTCGCCTTTGAAGTCGAACAGGACAATTTGCGCTTGGCGGTGGTGGGAGAGTTTTCTCGTGGCAAAACCGAACTGATCAACGCCCTCCTTTTCGCCGATCTCGGGCAGCGTTTTTTGCCCTCCAGTACGGGCCAAACAACCATGTGCCCAGTGGAAATCAGAGGTGCACCCCAAGGGCGTCCTGGGCTTCAACTGTTGCCTATAGCGAGCCGCAGCATGGACATCAGCATCGAGAAACTTAAGCGTGCAGGAAGCGCTTGGGTGCGTGTGGATTTTGGGGAGGAGGCGAACCGAGGCCAACGCTTGAAAGTTTTGACAGAAACCATTTGCGTCACTATCGAAGAAGCCAGGCGCCTTGGTCTCTGCCCGCCACTCAATCGGGTCGCCAAAAGTCGTGAAAACACCGTATGCCCATCCTGTGGCCTAGGCAAAGTTTTGATTCCGCGTTGGCGACACTCCATGCTCTTTCTCCCCCATCCGATTCTCGATGCTGGTCTGACCGTACTGGATACGCCAGGATTAAATGCCATCGGTGCGGAGCCTGAATTGACGTTCAGTATGCTCGCTGGTGCCGATGCACTGCTATTTATTCTGGGCATCGATACTGGGGTAACGCAAAGCGACATGGTGATTTGGGAACAGTATCTCAAGCGCAACCAGAACCAGCGTCAGCTCGTTCTTCTGAATAAAGTTGACACGCTGTGGGACGAGTTGCGCGATCCCTTTGAGATCGAGGAAGAAATCGAAGTCCAGGCGCAGCGCACGGCCGAACGTCTGGGGATCTCGCGGCAACAGATTATCCCGATTAGTGGGCAGAAGGCCCTGCTAGGACGTATCCGAGGAAATGAGGAGCTGCTGCAGCGAAGTGGTATTCTGGAATTGGAAAAAGCCATCGCCGAACTAATCATCCCCGGCCGCCGAGAATCGCTAGAAAAGAAAAGTCGGCCTCTCGCAAAACGCATCCTAGCAGATCAACAAGCATTATTATCCGAGCAGGACCAGCGACTCGTCACACAAATACAAAGTCTGCACGACCTCAAGGAGCGTACTGGCGAGAAAGTTCCAAAGCTGATTCGACAACATCAACAGCGTTTGACACAGTTCGACCACGATCGCGCAGCCTTCGAAGGGCAGAAACTAGCCTTTCAGAATTCCGTGCAAAAACACCTTCTCTCCCCCCTCTCCACGGCCACCTTTGATCTGATCATTAGCAACGCCAAGGGTGAGATGCTTTCGGCCTGGACGACTGCGGGAATCGTCGATCGCTTTCGCAACTTCTTCGCCGAAGCAACGCGGCAATTTGACATAGCACTGGCTGGCGCCGAAACGGTCAATGGCGAAATTGCCAGAGAATATGCGGCGCTACAGAAGCGTTATTCTTTACCGCCGCTGGGAACCATTCCTTATGCCATTCTTCCGCGACGCGCAGAATTACTAGCCATGGCAGAAGACTACGAACGCTTTGGCATGATGTTGGAAATTGCCGTAAATACCCAAAGTGCCGTAGTACGCAAGGCTTTTTTGACGGTGGCAGGAAAAGTACGCGACTATATTGTTGAGACTCGTCGCGATGCGCAAAACTGGGTAGACGAGGTCATGGCGGTCATGAATCAGTACCTCGAGACTCACCATCAAAAAGCGGCAGAGGAACTTGAAGCCTTGGAACGAATCTCTCAGGCCATGGATAGCATTGATAGTCGGGTACTGCGCTTACAGACGCAGCGGGCTGCGACGCAGGACCAATTAGTAGAACTCGAGAGAGTCGGCGCGCAGGTGCATAACGCCCTCGACGCGACTTTCACTTGATTCAGATGGACACCCCTGTTGTCAGGCCATCTGTTCCCCCCGACCGATGTAGAGCAAGAGTATAGAGGGGAAACTGGAGAGGATGATGCAGTTCAGTCCGGAAAGGTAAAGAAGCGATTCTACAGCAGTTACTCTAGATTTTAACCCTCTCCTTCGTTCAACTCTGCTAGCAACTCTGATGCTATATCTACGCGACGCGCAGTTTTTATATTGTTATTATTAATGTACGATAAGATTTCCACTAACCCATAAATCCTGCCGGGTCGAGAAATAATTCTTGGATGCAATCCAATTGTTAGAAGTCTTCTCTGCCTTTTGGAGTTAGCTTCATCTCGCAAATACTTTATTGCGGGTATTATGTATTCAGAAAACGATTTTCCAGATGAAAATATCCCTGCTTTAAATTGCATGTCGTTACATTCAAAAGAGTACGGTATGACGACGAACTTAACTGGCGCCTGAATCCTGTATGGTATTTCAGAAGAGTAGTCGTCGCTATCATAGAGAAAGCCCGAGTTCATAAGGATCCTTCTGGTATTGGTAGACGAGCTGCTTCTGGTGTGCCAGCCTAAAGGATAAGAACCTATGGCATTAAATATCGCGTCTTTTGTCCGCGCTACTTTGGTTAATTCTGTATTATAATCCATATTGGAATGGCTCTCCCATCTCCAACCATGGCCAGATATTTCGTGTCCTTTCACGAAACAGTTGTTGACCATGTCCGGATATTTTTCAACTGCAAGTCCGCAAGAGCTAATCGTGGCGAAAATATTAAACTCATCTAAAACGTTCATCAGACGTTCCATGCCGGTATTTATGGTATAATTATAGTGGGATTGCAAACATAGATCTTCTCCCGGTATATTGTCAATACCGTCATAGCTGGCATTATTTTCGCTGTCTCCATTAAGAATAGAGAGTTCTGCTCCTTCCTCAAAGTTGACAACGACTGATATACAAAAATAGTCTTCCGAAGGTTCATTATAGGTGCCACTTTTCTTCATAGTAAGAACTCCAACATTAGTACTTTCCCAAACTCAAAAAACTGCACGAATCCCGTGCACCCGAAGTGTTTTTAGTTCCTCCAACACGGGCGGCGGCGCGCTCCCGAATTGCTGACTGACTCCCATGGCGATCACAATCCGGCCACAGCGTGCCAAAGCAAAACCCGCCCTGGCACAAATCGGGGAGAAAAGTGTCAGCAACATAATTTCTTACCATACGCGGACTCCCAAAAAAACAACTACCTAGCGGAACACAGAAATATAAAATACCTATTCACCAAGTGACTTCCAGCGTTTCGGAGAACTCGAAAGTCTCAATATTTGTTTGTGGCTTACAATGTTCCACAACGAGAAAATCCCCTCCATCGGAGGAAATTAATGAATGATGCCACACACCGCGAAATAAATTAACTCCTTTCCCACCGCTAAACACAAAAGCACGCAAGCATTCTCGACTAGGATACTCTTCTGTCCCTGCAACTACGACTATAAACGTCTGTCTGAACAAAGGCATAAATAATTGACTGCCGCGCGGGTGACGTTCCAATTCCTCTACATGTATAGTTGAACTACTAGCTTTTGTACGATAAATGTTGACACAAGCATCCTCTGCGTCAATGCGGGTGATGGAACCAATTCGTAACGCACATCCGTGATTGATCTCACGCGCGTCTTGACCAGCAATGTCGATGATATGCCCATACGGGGCGAACATTTTTTCAGTAACCGGATCAGCTAAGATAGAAAACATGCTATATCGTATCGAAACTATGGATTTAGTTGGTATGCGCGAAATCTGCTAACGCCACCATCTGGAAAAATGTTCAAACGCACATGGGACAAAGTGCCAAGGTCTTTTACCTCACTACAGTAACAATGCTTTTGATCCGGACCTAACACTTGCCGTGGAAGCAGGGTTGTCCAAAACATGCTATCCGACCTAACATTGTTGCCTTTATGCACATCTATGTAAGCCCCCAATACTTCGAACGACTCAGGATAATTACCTTTAAAGTGCGTGGTATCCAACTCAATACGCTCAACGCATCCGGCTTGCCCTAGCTTAATGATACACCAATCAAATCCCGGCTCTCTACGTCGTCTAGTTTCCCATCCATCCGCCATACTTCTTGGCTTTGTCTGAAGCAACATGTTGCGCGGGTGTCCATAATGAGCGTCGCTCCACGCCAAAACTTGTGCGCCGTTCAACATGGATGCCAAATCCGTCTCCGTCGAGCCAGCAGAGTCTGATAATGCAAAGCGCTTGACTTCTCCATAAACACGCAAACGAGCAACGCCACCGTCTGGGAAAATATTCAACTTGACATGAGAACAGATACTTTCTTTGTCCACTGGGATGATGGCGACTGTATTTGGTTCTATCTCCATATAATCGACAATAGGAAACCAATTGCTATATTCATAGGCATTAACTTCTGAGCCAAACATATTACCCTCGATCATAATACCGCGAGGGGAGTTTCCAGTGAAAAACCGAGTGTCCACTTCAACAAACTTGATGGAGGTAAGCGCAGCCAATTTCACTTCGCAATAATCATGACCGGGGCCACGTCGGCGACGAGTCTCCCACCCATCCACGACTTTACCGTGGTCATCGTACAAATCAGGATCAAATTTCGGTGGTGCGTGCGCAATAAGGTTCTCGCAACGTCCAAAGAACTCGTCAGTCACCTCGACGACTGCCGCACCAAGAGACGAGTCCGCGACGTTGTAAAAGCGCTCAAATTCGCGCGATATAATTGCATCATCGTCCATATGATAATCTCTCACGTTCATGCTAAATAACAAATAACTTGCCTTATGGATGAAATTCTCGCCAGTGTCTCGCGATATCAATGCGTCTTGCAATCCATACTCGATCCTTCTTTTCGATGTAATCAAGGAATTTCTTTAATGCAATAAATCTACCTGGTTTGCCAATGATACGACCATGCAGTCCCACAGACATTAGTTTAGGAGATTCCCCTCCTTCTTCGTACAGCGTATCAAAGGTATCACGTAAATAGAGAAAAAACTCCTCCGAAGTAACAAACCCGTTGGGCAGAAGAAACCGCATATCGTTTACATCTAATGTATAGGGGATTATCAAATGTTTCTGTTCCGTTCCTCCGTTACCGATTACCCAAAATGGCAGTTCGTCTCCATAGTAATCAGAGTCATATTCAAATCCGCCTTCTTCTATTACTAACTTTCTGGTATTAGGGCTATCCCTACCGGTATACCAGCCGAGAGGACGGGAACCTAGTAAGTCCTGAAAAATACCAATAGCTTTCTGCATGTGTAAACGTTCTTCACTACTATGCAATTCTTGATAACTTATCCAACGCAAACCATGGCATGCCACTTCATGGATAGATGTACGGAGTGCAGACGCAACTTCTTGGTTGCGAGCTAACGCTTGCGCAACCGCAAATATTGTTAGCGGCAATTTTCTCTTTTCAAATTCCCGCAATACGCGCCAGATACCAACTCTAGAGCCATACTCAAATGATGATTCGACGCTCATATGACGGCTGCTGTACGGCTGAGCTTGACTAACCTCCGATAGAAAAGTCTCTGACCTAGAATCCCCATCTAATACACAGTGTTCGCTACCCTCTTCATAATTTAAGACGAACTGGAGAGCGACGCGCGCCCTGCCCGGCCAGTCGGCATGCGGTGGCGTCGAGCCATAACCGATAAAATTTCTTTCTCCCTCAATCGTAATCTTCATAACATGCTATTCCATACTGAATAACGGCCGGAAAACTCCTTCTTTGTTGGACGAGCTAAATCTCCATGTTTACTCGTCTTTAAGCCCGACTTCACCATCGCTTCAATGAGACAAATTGCTGTACGTACACCGTCTATGACGGGAATTCCAAGCTCAATAGTTAATCGCTCCGCGTGCAGGCCCAGCGCCGAACATCCGAGCACAATCGCTCCAATATTATCCTCATCCCGAGACCGATAGCATTCGTGTGTGATCAGATCAACGATATCACAACCATTTTGCGCAATCCCGAGGACGGGAACATTTACGGATCGGATATTACGGCAATGTCTTTCAAACCCATATCGGACCAAGAGCTCCTCGGACTGTATAGCCGTACGAGCCATAGACGTGACGATTGAAAATCGTGTCGCAACAAGGGTTGCAGCATGCATTGCTGCTTCAGCGATACCAACTACTGGACCTGATGATATCTCTCTCGCCGCGAGAAGACCCGGATCGCCAAAACATGCTATCACCTGCCCGTCTGCGCGCTGCTGTTCACCGACCGCGACGAGTTCCAAAATACTTGCAGCGGCAATCGCGTCATCCAAATGTGATTCGATCGAAATAGGCCCGTCGGTCGGGGACACGACCTCCACAATAGTATCGTGGGATGCAAACTTATTAACTATATCGCCAATTAAACGAGTCATCTGTTTGCTGGTATTAGGATTAATGACATTAATCTTCATTTTAATCTCCTACTAAAAATTTCGTACAAGTCCTCTTGACCGTCAGAATCCGATATAAAAACTAGCGAATTCTCAATATGATCGAGATGTTCCTCAACCCAGCGTGTCGCAGAGGATACCTCTTTATCAGAAATCAGATTCAACAAGTGATCATGATGGCTGCATGCCACGCTATCTCTTGTACCGTACAGAGAGAGAATTAGCGATGTTCGCGCAAGTAATTGGGATAAATAGTATGAAATTGACTGATTATTAAGGATCCCAATTAACGCATGGTGAAAGTGAATAGAGTGAGATATAGAATCACGATTTAATTCCTCACTTAGCTGAATGGAAGTCTCGTGCGTAACAATCTCCCTAAGAGCGGTCATGTCTTCAGGAGTTATACGGGATATAACCGTAGGGATACAGTAGGATTCAATCATTTTTCTCGCAAAAAACACGTCCCTGGCTTCAAGAGGGTCCGGAGCTGCAACTTTCGCTCCAACGTAACGCGTGATTTCAACCAACCCCTCTATGCTGAGTCGTTGCAGAGCTGAGCGGACAATGGTCCTGCTGACCTGGAAAACGGCAGCAAGCTTCTCCTCACGCAGTGGGTAGCCAGGGGATGCCTTGCGACTAACTATCGCATCCACAATTTCGTTATAGACGCGGTCTCCGGCCCCACTATCGAGCTCGGGTCTATCAAGTAGTCGGTGATTTCGCGAGTTTGCCATGGCACAAATATATACAATAGACATTACAATTACAACACTCGCGGGATCGAAAACACGCGGCCAAAATTTTTAATATCGCCATACGCTACGTGAAACGCCTCTTAAGTAAAAACGATGCAGATCTGCGTTACGGTAAACAGACACCGTGACATATAAGCCTGGACTTAGTAAGAAGGTAGCACCAGTCCCTTTCTCTGAACGAAAGCGCCACCATAAGTTTTCCGAATGGAGCGATCCGAAATAATTATTTTCCCTCGCAAAATCACAATTGCCGGCCAAACTCTTAGCGGAACCCCCTCATACGGAGTGTAGTTTACTTTTTGGTGAAGATCCGCGAACGAGATAACGCTATTTCTTTCATCCCAGACGACTAAATCTGCGTCAGATCCAATAGCTATTGTTCCTTTCTTGGGATATAAACCGTAGATTTTGGCTGGTGTAGTGGCTGTAAGATCGACGAATTTGTTGAGGGTTATCTTGTTTGCCTGGACACCATACGTGTATAGTAATGGCAACCGTGTTTCAAGCCCAGGCACGCCATTCGGAACGGTAGAGAAATCGTCCTGAATTTTATCCCCCTTTTCGTAATTGAATGCGACATGGTCTGACGAAACAATATTTATGTCTCCGGTGCGCATGGCATTCCATAGTGATTCCTGAGATTCCTTGTCACGAGGAGGCGGACTGCACACATACTTCTCCCCTCCGTTATGCTCAGTCTCATTACCGAGATCAGCTGACGTTAATAAAAGATACTGAGGACAGGTCTCCGAAAACACCGGCTTTCCGGAAAGCTTTGCATCACGTATCACATCAATCGTTTTACCGCCGGACACATGAACAAGGAGAATTGGCGCCATAGCCAACTCACTTAAGACAATCGCACGATAGGCAGCTTCTCTCTCTACAAGAGGTGGGCGAGAGAGCGCATGACATATCGGCGCCTTAAGTCCACGAGATAACAACCTATCAGTCATCCAGCTTATGCAGTCAGCATTTTCCGCGTGTATCATAGCCAATCCGCCGTGCTCAGAGATAACCTCTATTAACGATAATATATCATAGTCATTCATACGCAAGCTATCGTAAGTCATATATATCTTGAATGACGGATATCCCATCTTAATTGCCTCAGGAATATCTTTCACCGTATTACCATTGCAAGTATCAGTAATGATAGAATGTATCCCATAGTCTACGTAGCTTCTAGATTCTACCTGTGTCGTATACCGACGTATTGCGTCAAGAAGTCGCTGCCCGCGTTGTTGCAGGGCGAACGGGATAATTGTCGTGGTGCCGCCATGAGCGGCCGCAGCCGTGGCTGAAGGGAAATCATCCACCGTTTGGCGGCCACCATCATCTGCTGGTTGCTCGATATGGCAGTGGGCGTCTACTCCCCCTGGGGTAACCACACGATAGTTCACATCATATACGTCGTCTCCGGTGAGATCAGTTCCGATTCCCGTGATTAGACCACCTCGGATACATAAATCTGATAGGAAGGTATCAGTAGCGGTAACACACGTGCAATTCTTTAGCACGAAAGTCCTGTCATTACCCGACGACATGTTACCTCCTAGCGATAAATCTGGCCGCTCTTTCAAAAACACAGACGGTTGGGTCTAAAACATGACAGGCGAGGTGGCTTGCCAAATATTCATCCATTACGCATGATACCATATTCGTACACATTGGAATAATTAATCGCAACGATGTTGACAACTTAGACTTTGCCGCGCTTAATATGCGCTCGCAAGTTACGTTACTGAAACTATAATTGTCTTCAATAGCTAGATGTCCTAAATCCGTTACTTCAAAGCCATGAGCGCTAATATTTTTAATTATACGGTTATGTATAGGCGTAATGTAAGGGGTAAATAATCCTATGTTGTCAAGCTCCTTCTCTTTTAATTCCGCGATCAGCGAAGTGAAGCAGCCAATCGCTGGTGCGCCGGCTCGGACGCTTATTTTTTTGAGTAGTTCTTCCTCAAAATCTGAGCCTAGCCAGCTTCCCGATGTCCCAGCCCATATGACTACGTCCGGTTTTATAAGGGAGGCGTGGTCTAATATATTTTCAAAGTTAATGAGGGAGAATGTATCTGATCCACTACCCTCATCAGATATGGATAACACCGGGAGCCTAAATATATGAACATCAATTCTGGTAGAAATTCCACTCGTTTGAATATATCGTTCGACCCAAATATTTGTGGTTGGAATTATTACGATATACCTAGGCAGACCTTCCAATCGTGTATCGAGACGCTTCGTATCCATATGGCTAACTCCTTGGACTTGTTCATCGATGAGCAGACGGCATTGCCGATAAATCTGTTCGACGTTGCTCACAAGACGGTATCCTACCTTCGGATAATCGAAATATCATGTACGTGAGATTTCGCAAATAGTGGACGCCGAAATAATCGAAACATATATCATTAGTACGTTCTATCTGATCCAGATTTTCGCGCCATTCGTTTGATTTAACGGTTTCACTCTGGTTGCTAGTTATATTAGAAACAATCAATTCTTTAGTCCCTCTCAAATAAATATTCTAATGTGCCATTCCTGTTGGCACATCTACTATGTTCGACCCCGGCTCTGGTGCCATGTAAAAACCAGACTGAGGTGTAATCGCTTCCATACGTGTTGTATCGCAGGCCTCCACCTTTGCTGCCCGGTCGCGTGATTCTCCAAACACATAGCACCCAGTTCCATGATTCACCTCTAGGTGCAGTGGGACGTGAACTGCCCTATGGAACTATGTTCGCCAGTATAGTCCTTTGTTACCCGCTGCAATCCCATGCCTCTCTTATCCTACCTCGCTTTTCCTTCTTCAGAATGGCTCCTCTCGGCTCTCGACCGTACCGCATCCTCATCTCTCCTACGCGCCCCTCAGATACTATCACTTTACACCAACAGAAAAGGCCGGATAGCCTGACACGGGGCGAAGTGTTGCAATTCATACTTGAGCGCACCCGGAATAATGAGAGCTGTCTTGTCGGCGTGGATATGACCCATATGAATATGTTTACAATCACGGATCAATTTGCTGTGCTAACAAGCTCGAAACGTGCCGCTCCAAACTTACAAACGCGCCATCCGACTCATTCCTGGGATATGGGAGTGAATTCTGCAATATCACCGGGCTAGCACCTTTTCTAATAATCACGATATCTGTCGAAATAGATACTGCCTCTGTAATTGAATGGGTGATAAAAAGGATAGAAAGCTTATATTTTTTCCAAAGAGAAATTACAAGCGCTTGCATACTATTTCTTACGCTTGTATCTAGAGCAGAAAATGGTTCATCCATTAATAGTAGCTGAGGTAACATTACGAGAGCGCGAGCGATGCCGACGCGCTGTTGCATGCCGCCGGATAATTGATGAGGATAATTATTAACGCTGCTTCGCAAATCAACTTCATCGAGTGCTGACATAACAATATCCAGTTTCCGTGCCATCGCAAACGATTTATGATGGAGCCCCGTGAGAATGTTGTCACGAACAGATTTCCAGGGGAAAAGTGTAGGCTGTTGAAATACTACCGCCCGACTGGGAGACGGCTTTAGAACCGTTTCCCCGGCGACGTTTATCTCACCATACGACGGTTTTTCAAAGCCCGCAAACAAATTTAGGAGTGTTGTTTTACCAGCTCCGCTTTTTCCGAGCACTACAATTATCCTATTCTCCGCGAACGACATGGAAAGATTGGAAAAAATTATATTTTCAGTTTCATTGTGATAATGCTTGCTGAGATTTTTAACCTCTATATAACTCATATTCCCTCGTGATGGCAGGGTGGTACAATGTATGGCATATCATTCACGATGACTTCTGCGGCATTTAAGATAAATTATATTTTGACTGCCTGCTTTAGCCATTGACTAACTGATCAAGAACCCCTTACACCTGTCTGCTCATGCCAGGCGACTGACTTTTTGGTAATTAGCCTTACAATATAATCACTTGCGAAGCCACAAGACCCAATCACTAACATGGCTGCATAAACCTCTGAATAGTCGAAATAATTATACGCGTTCCACATCGTATAGCCAAGACCACTGTGTACACCCATCATCTCAGAGGTAACCTCCATCATCCATGCCAAGCCTAAGCCTAGCCTAATACTCCCAATGATTGCGGGAAGCGCGCTGGGTAAGACCACTAAGATGATGCGATGAAAACCACTATATCCCAACATTCTACCTGCACGTAAAAAATCTCTAGGAACGCTGGCGACTGCTGTGGCGCTCGCAGCCATAATTGGGAAAAACGCACCATAAAAAGTTAAGAAAATATTGGTTTGTGATCCCAACCCAAGCAAGATAATCGCTAGCGGGAAAATCGTTATTGGTGGAATTGGTCCAAGAACACGAAATGTCGGCGTTAATAAATTGTCGGCAAACGGACTCATGCCGATTGCTATGCCACTGCCGACTCCAATAAACACTGCCAGAACGAAACCGATACTCAACCGAATTAGAGTTATACTTGTATCTGACGCAAGCATATTCCAGTAGAAAAGCTGATGATACCGCTCCGCACCGTGACCACTCCAAACTTCAAGGGCTATAAATATTTCACGCGGTGTCGGGATCAGTGCAGAAGGAAGCCAATGAAAAAAGCCATCGAGCAACCAAACTGTTAAGATTACGCTCGGAATAATTAGCCCTAGAGAGACATTGGCAGCCCGGAGTCCTGCCCGCCTCCACCATTTAGACATGCTCTTTCCACTGTAAAATTTTTCATCTTGTACGTTAACGCTGTTCACGTAGTCGATCCCTCCGAAGGTCGCGCTTTCCATTGTTATGCTGGGGCATAGTGAATGTGCTGGAGCAGT
The DNA here is from genome assembly GCF_041146875.1 of Acidithiobacillus sp. IBUN Pt1247-S3. Taxonomy (NCBI): domain Bacteria; kingdom Pseudomonadati; phylum Pseudomonadota; class Acidithiobacillia; order Acidithiobacillales; family Acidithiobacillaceae; genus Acidithiobacillus; species Acidithiobacillus sp. IBUN Pt1247-S3. The sequence continues at coordinate 55,252 of NZ_JBFRXP010000014.1, forward strand.
TGCTCTTTACTAATTGGCTTGTCGAGAAATCCATATTTTGCCATAGCGTCACCCATGCTCAGCATCTTCTGGATAGGAAGAGTGTATGATGGGGTTAACTGTTCCAATGTTAGATCTATAGCTTTCGAAGACACGTTAGAATATTTTGCCACCACTTGACCCCACAAGTGTTGTCCTTCTGTTGTTTTAAGATATTCGGTTAGCGCTATCATTCCGGTACCGACGTCCTTGAAGACGGCGGGTGAAGAACTTATGTATGGATCTGCCATAAGTACGAGATTGGTTAAATCACCGGCCGGCTGGTCATAGGGATAAACGAAATGGGAAGCTAAACCTGATAGCTCCATTTCGACGCCAAACGGCTGGACAGGAGCAGCAGCTTCGGCCGCACCCGACGCCATCGCTTGCGACATACCGGGATATGGTACGTTAATCAAATGAACATCGGCGTTTACTGTTATTCCCATTTTTTCCAGCAATAGCCGTAACTCGATGTCTTGAACTGATCCAAAAAATGAGGCAATGCGAAAATGCTTTCCTTTTGCCTTATATTCTGTAATCACTTTCTTGAGGTCTTGCCAAGAGCCGGGAGGTATCAGTAAATCCTTTCTGACTACGAGGTCCGAACCCCCGTTGCATTGCCCGGACACGGCTGAGACCGGGAGACCCTTGCTAACCATGCCAAGGAACGCCGTATATATGTTCTGCGCCACCTGAATATCATTCTCCGTAAGCGCAGCTGTGATTGTTGAGATATCGCTAAACGACCTGTAACTAACTTGGTAGTTTGGCATAAACCGGCCTAGGAGGGTGATCGCCACAGAATTCGCGCCCTGCAGAAATCCAACGGTGAGCTTAGGTTTCGGAGTGGCACCATATACGATTGGCGGTAAGGCAAGCGATACACCAGCGATAGCTATGTTGGTTATAAAGGTTCGTCTTGAGATATTCACGAAGTGCTCTCCAATTAATAGTCAGGTCTCGAAACCCTACAAGCACATTCTATGCCATTAGCTGATGCGGTACGTCAGCAGTTCAATAACTGGAATTTGAAATGCGCTGGCCAAGCCGCGCCCAACAGGTAAAGAAGATATTGCAAGAGCGGATTTGATGGGTTTCGGCCGCCACGGTCGAGTTGTCACGTGCATACTCACACTACAGCGAGAGCTCACAAAAGCAACGATTTCACTCTCTTCCCATAGATCCGATGTCCGTCCTACGGGAGTTGTTTTGGCCTACACATCGCAGATTGGAGCCGGAGGAGCATGGGCTCCTATGGCCAGATCGCCAGTTCAACCCGGAAGGCTGTGCACGTCAGAAAACGACTAGCTTGGATATATTAATCAGCACTACAAGAGTGCAGGGCGCACCAACCAAGAGCAGTAGTGTACAATAATAGTGCATATTGTATACAAGATAGTATACGATCGTGCGGTGGTTGTTGTGCAAACCTCTTCGGCCACTACCTGGCCAAAATACAGGGTGTGACGCTAGGTCAACATATAAATTTATGGAGCTGTCATAATGGCAAAATTTAAAAACCGCTAGAGAGCGCATAATCTTTTTGTCGTCGTGGCTGTTCCAGACATAACACACTTATAAACAATGCGATAGGTGCGATCCAGGATCCCGCCATTACGAAGGTTGGCGCGTGCAGCCTCCGGTGGTGACGATAGTTGGCACGGATCCTGCTTTCCATTGGGTCAGACCACCAACTGTTGAGGAAAACTAGATGAAAAAGTCAGTGTTGTCCCTGTCCGCGTTAGCGCTGCTCACTTACTCTTGCTACGCATCCGCGTTCACCGGTGCTATTTACGGTGCATCTCCCACTGTCGTAGACGGTTTTAAATTCAATGGCTTTCTTCGATCGTTTTATTTCTACAACGCTTACAATGACTCGGAAAACCAGCGAGCATTTGCGGTCGGTGGGATTTTGAATGTCACAACGCCGACATTATTAAATTATTTTTCCGGTGGCTTAAGTTTTTTTACGGCACACAATCTGGGAATATATAACCAAACAGCTAACTCGTATGATCCCCTATTGATGGGCGACAAGTCGTCGATAAATTCGTTAGGACAAGCTTATGTTCAGTTTGACTATCACAACAAAGTCGTAGTTCGTGCGGGTGACCAGATGCTACACAATATGCCCTGGTTACACAGTCATGATCCGATGTTGCTCCCAGACTCGTACCAGGCAGTCTACGCCCGTATTCAGCCATACAAAGGTGTAAGATTAATTGGGTTGCGCGAGTTTAAATGGCAGAGCCGAACGTCAAATCAGTATTACCCGGATAACTATTACTACCCAAATACTTACGATGGTGATTCTTTATATGGCGGGTTCGGAAAACTTCCAACTTACGCGCCTTCAACAGCGGGTACTCTAGCTTTCGGCGCGACTTATAACAAAAGGGATTACGATGCAAACCTCTGGTACTACGATTTTTATGGATTCGCAAAAATGTTTTATGCTAGCGGTGGCGCGAGCGATAGCTTTGGTGATGTGAAGGGAAACCTGCATGCTCAGTTCTTGCGCGAGTATGGTAGCCATTCATTTCTCGGGAACGTGGACTCAGTGACGTATGGCGCAAAAGCCGGCTTAGCGTATGGTCCAGTAGGCATTGGGTTGGCTTATAACCAAAATAGTCCAAAACCTGGCTCGTTCCTAAACGGCGGTGTGGTCAGCCCATACAATATCGGCGCACTCTATACAAACTCAGTTATCGTGGGTTTAGTACAGCTAGGAGGCGGGCACGCATATCAGGTCGCCGCATCGTACCAAACTCCGTGGAATGTTTCGACCAACTTGAGCTACGCGGATTACCATACCGTAGTTGGGCACAGTACGGAGCTTGATTGGATTCTGAACTTAGATCTGAGCAAGGTTCTTAAGAACTTCTCCATAACCAACTTGCTGAGCTTTGATACTGGAGCTGCAGCACCAGGTGGTCGGGATGCTTATTTCGAGCAGTTTGATGTTCAATATCTATTCTGAACCGACATGGAGGTCAAAATCATGAAGAGATGTATTGTAAAATGGCTAATATTCTCTATTTTCAGCATCTTCTCTTTCTCGGCGGCATTTGGACTGGCAGACGCGTCGGTGGCTTACGCCAAGTGGCACGGGGATTTGAACGTTGGCGCTCCGGAGTGTGCACATTGTCTCGCTATGGCGCTTTTAGGGCCGATAATTGATGGGCATAAAGTTAGTTTTCATCCCTTTAGTGCTCTTAGCCCCCTCGTTTCGTCATTGATAACTGGCCGTATTCAAATCGCACAAGTTGATTATCCAAGCTTGGTGTCGCTGGCCTCGAAAGATGTACCAATTGTAGCGATAAGCGGCGAGGTGAACGGAGGATCAGACTTTGTACTCAACTCGCGAATAAAGATTACACCCAACGATTGGAATAGGTTACGACAGGCAATTCAGAAACTCGTTACCGGAGGGAAAACTTTTTCGATAGCATCACAATACGGTACGGTTCAAAATGTCGACATCCGTCTAGCCCTAGTCAAACACGGGATTCCTCTTGAAGATGTTAAATTTATTAACGTTCCATTTCAAGGTATGGCAGGTGCACTCCAGAGCTATGAAGTAGACGCTGCGGTTCCGGTTCAACCTGTTGCGGCGCAAATAACAATGTCTCATATCGCGGACCATTTTTCCTATCTTGAGAATCAACCAGCTGGAAACCTGACTAACGTAGTTATCGTCACTAGGACATTTTATAAGGCGCACCCGGCGTTAGTAGATCATATTGGCTCCGCTATGGTTCATTTGGTAGAGTATATCAAAACTCCAAGCGGGAGACGCGCGTGGGAGTTGAAAATTGAAAAGTATACAGACTTCAGCTCTGCGGTCGTCAAACACGCGATGGCAACTCTTGTCCCTGACTACAAGATGCCATTAGGAAAAATTGGCGTGATAGGAGTCAATATGTTTCAGCAAGGCTTGATTTCACGAAAGATGGATGCGAGTGAAATGAAACACTATGTTAACTATGGGCCTCTTATGTTCGCTACGAAATCGTCAGCTGCCACGTTAGGGCAACAAAGCTGAAGTGCCGCATTTAACGTTAACGTTCGCACCCATTTTGGTGATAAATACGCAGAGACAATCTTTCTGGTCTCTGCCTATAACAGTTTTTCCTAGGAGATTTGATATTGAATACATTGATTCTTAATCCGAATACGTCTCTTCGCATCAGTCAGATCCTGCACGACGAGGCACGCTGCTACGTAACGGATTCCAGGTGCCTAAAAGTCGCCAACGTGACGGGTGGAGTAGAATACATTAGCACTCCACTGGAGTCTATAGTTGCGACTAATTATATGTTGCAATACATCGCTGATAATCACGAGAGATTTGATTGCATAATTGTAGGAGCGTTTGGCGACCCTGGTGTTCAACAAATCAGGAGATATCTTGAAATTCCAATCATTGGTCTTACCGGTAGCTCTCTGGCACACGCGAAAATGCTACGTGATCGTGTGAGCCTTATTTCATTAACCTCGGCTTTTCGCGAGTGGTATTCCGATGTTATTTCTTCGCTAGGTTATAACTCGTTGGTTTCTCAATACCTGTCCGCCGAGGTTGATATGGAGATCGCAGTAAATAGAGATCGGATTAAGTTGGCACGGGCCGCAGTGGATATAATATTGAGTAATGTTCCCAGGCAAAATGCTGTCGTTCTCGCGGGTGCGCCCTGGGCCGGGATCGCGAACATGATCGCAGGCCAGATACCCAATCCAGTATTTGATGGCGTTGAATCGTCGTTGTTGTTTTGCAATGCACTTTATTCATCTCGCAATAAAGTGGAACCCAATAAAAAGGTCGTACAGGGTGTTAAAAATGTGTCTGGGCTGTTGCCTGCAGTCGCAAATTTCATAAACGCGGCCAAATGGTAGCCATTGGAGGCGTGTTATGCAGTCGTTATCGCAGGAAAATGGACAATCATGTTGTGGGACAATGGTTGAAAAAGTCATCTATGAGTTAGAGAGGATCAAGCGCGATGCGAGGTTTAATTCAGTTATTTATGTTGATCAGAGTGTCTCTCTAGAGCTGGCGCGCGAAGCCGATAGTAGAAATGCTAGAGGAGAGATAAGGCCGCTTGATGGGCTTACCTTTACTGTTAAAGATAATTTATGGATTAAAGGTTGGAAGTCAACATTCGGCTCTATTCTATATAAAGATTTTATAGCCGAAGAGTCTTCATGGATTGTTGACCGCCTGATCCAGAGCGGCGCTATACCCATAGGTATAACTGCGTGCTCTGAGCTTGCATGTATGGGTGTGACGAACACCCCGTTGCATGGCATTACCGCCCATCCGGCGGATCTCAGCAAAACTCCGGGCGGTTCCTCTGGCGGCGCTGTTACTGCAGTCGCTCGTAACATCGGCGACTTCGCGGTTGCAACGGATGCGGGCGGGTCGATTCGGCGGCCAGCGGGTTTATGTGGCGTGGTTGGTTTCAAACCTACCTTGGGAGCAATTCCGAATCCTAGAGGGTTCAAAGATCCCAATTTTCTGTTAAACACAATCGGCTTCATCACTAGGGAAGTTCATCTTGTCAAGAGGCTTTTCGAACATTCAGTGTCTGTCTGTTGCGACGATCCACTGAGCGTGCCCATTCTCTCTGCCGACATTCGGAAGAAGTTCAATCCAGGGTGTGTTAGGGCGGTGTATATACCAACGCTTGGCGGTTTCAAAGTTGACCAACACGTCTCGAAGAACGTGTCAGCTGCTGTCGATTTACTTCGTGGTCATGGACTAGACATTGTAGAGAATGATAACCTGTTAGGGCGTAAAGTCGAGCCATATGAATTGCTATCACTTCAAAATGCGGCTCTCGCTGCATTTTATTCTCAGCATTCTGAAATTCTTCATCCCAACCTACAAGAGCAGATTGAGTTGGGTAAGTCAGTGACGCCAGAGCAAATCTTTTTGTCCCTTCTCAAGTTTCAAGCTTTATCTGCTATGGTTGACAGGGTGTTTGATCAGTATGATTTTTTGTTTACCCTTAGCAATCCCGTTACGGCCTGGGAGCATGCGGATCTTTCCCCCCGTTACATTGGGGGGGAACTAGCTTCTCTCAGGGACCACGCGGCTTTCACGCCATTATTCAACTACGCTGGCTGTCCCGCGATTAATATCCCCCTCAAGAGATCTGATAAGATGTTGTCCGTGGGCATCCAGGTAATTGCTCGCAAGTATAGGGATTGGGAGTTGTTAGATTTCGCTGAGCACATTTCGGAGATTATCTGAGTGAAGCGCTGCGGCCCTAGTTTTATAATACAAGTACATTCCTCTCAGCCATTCTTAGCCGTCAATCGGACGGGTGTATGGTCAATACACACATTGAGCAGGCGCTGTGGAAGCTCGGACTGCGAATCGGTAATCCCATTGCACACACAGACGTACATCTTTGCGATCCTCTCAGCATCTCCTGATCAGATTGCATGAGAATGAGAGTGGTTGTCAATACCATTCTCTTCCCACCAGAGGAAATCAAATCTGTCCGGTCAGGAGCAGAAATTTTTCTTGCAAGGAGTCAGGGGATTCCGGGTTGGCGGGGTCGAGTTCAATGCAGTCCACCGGACAGACCTCCTGGCATTGTGGGGTGTCGTAATGGCCGACGCACTGGGTACAGAGACCAGCCTCTATGACGTAGATTTGCGGCCCCATATGGATGGCACCATTGGGGCATTCCGGTTCGCAGACATCACAATTGATGCAATTGTCGAGAATATGCAAAGACATGAGGGCGATCCAATAACGAAGTTGGACTGATTCTACTCTTTTCTGGCGTTAGGGGGCAAAACGCTGGCGAAGGGCATCAGCGACAACGGGCTGGACAAAGGCGCCCACGTCCCCGCCTAGGCGACTGATTTCACGCACTAGACTCGATGACAAGAAGGTATGGGCATCTGAGGTCATCAAAAATAGTGTCTCGACTTGCAGATCCATGCGCCGCTGGATCGAGGCCAACTGAAATTCGTGCTCAAAATCCGAAACTGCACGCAGGCCACGCAGAATGACCCGCACCCCTTCGGCTTGCAGAAGATGCAGGAGAAGGCCCTCAAAGGGGCGCACTCGCACCCCCGCAATCCCTGCCAGACACGCCTCGGCCAGTGCCACCCGCTCGGCGAGGGGAAAGATGGTCTGCTTGGGAGTTTCGGCCGCCACCGCTACAACGACCTCGTCGAAAAGCCCTACGGCTCGGCGCACTAGGTCCTCATGCCCCAAAGTGATGGGATCGAAGGTGCCAGGGTAGACGATGCGACGCGGGCTAGTGACCTGACTCATACTGCACTCCTCTGCTGATGTAACAGGAGATAGTGACTATCGCCACAACGACCCTCGCGATACAACTGCCAGGCTGGCGGCAGGTCACTTTGCTGCCAAAGCTCCGCGGCACATGCCTCCAGATATAGCCATCCACCCAGGCGCAACGCACTATTTTCGCCCAACAAGAGTGGGCGCAAACGCTCTGGCCAGCCATTTGCAAAAGGGGGATCGGCAAAGACGATATCATAGCCATGCACAAGCCTGGGTAGGGCCACTAAGGCATCCTGAGCGAGCAGATTCTTCTGGGCTTCCAGACCACAATGGGCAAGGTTTTGCGCCAGGATGCGCTGGTGTGCCGGCGAGTTCTCGACAAAGTCCACGCGCGCCGCGCCGCGCGACCAGGCCTCCAAGCCCAGGGCGCCACTACCGGCGAAGAGGTCGAGCACTACGGCACCGGCAATTTCCGTCGCCAGCCAGTTGAACAGACGCTCGCGCACCACCCCAGGTGTTGGACGCATACCCGCGCCACTTGCTGTCTGTAATTTCTTGCCGCGGAATTTTCCGGCAATGATGGCAACCGTCATCAAATCCCCAAGAGATTGTTAGATCTCGCCCTTCGCGAGATAATGCGGGCCAACAGAGACAGTGAGGTTGACCCAAAGATCATGGTTTTTGCTTGGTTCAAGCGTAACAAAAGCGCTCCCGAAGAGGAAACGCCCCCCGCAACCCAAACGGAAGAACTGAGCCAGGAAGAATCTGTAGGGGAAATGCCTCTCGCAGACTCTACGCAGGACAGCAGAGATGAGCCAGCAGGCACGGAAGATGCCGCTGCCCCGCCAGGCACGCAAGCGAACCCATCCATCCCTGAGATCATGGAAGAAGTGGAAAACCCCACTCCGCTCTCAGCCCCCGACCAAGTGGAGGAGCTGGCGGAATCCGACTCTGCTGACTTGGCGTCCGCGGAGGAAGCCCCCAAAAAAAGCTTCTTTGCCCGTCTTACATCGGGGCTCAGCCGTTCGCGTGCGCAACTCAGCGAAGGCGTTGCACGCCTCGTCCTGGGTAAAAAAGAAATCGATGACGAGTTGTTGGAGGAGCTGGAGGCCATCCTCTTGCAGTCGGATGTTGGTGTGCCGGCTACCCGCAGCATCATGGATGCCGTCACCCAAAAGGTACGGCGCAAAGAGCTAACCGACCCGGCGGCGTTACAGCAGGCCATCCGCCAGTCCCTCCTTGACCTACTACAGCCACGTTGTGAGGCTTGGGCGCCGAGAAAAGGGGAAACCCAAGTGTTGATGATGGTGGGCATCAATGGGGCTGGCAAGACCACTACCATTGGCAAATTGGCGGCACGCTGGAAGGCTACTGGTTTTCAGGTTTTGCTCGGGGCTGGTGATACCTTCCGCGCGGCGGCGGTCGAACAGTTGCAAGGCTGGGGCGAGCGGGTGCAGGTGCCAGTGATTGCCCAGGGCAGTGGTGCCGATAGCGCCTCGGTGATCTTTGATGCCTTTGCTGCGGCACGTTCGCGCGGTGCCGATCTCCTAATTGCCGATACCGCCGGGCGACTACACACCCAAGGCCACCTCATGGAAGAGCTGAAAAAGGTGAAGCGCGTCTTGGGCAAACAAGACGCCACCGCACCCCAACAGATCTGGCTGGTGCTGGATGCCGGCACCGGACAAAATGCGCTGCAGCAGGCCCAGCAATTTCACGCTGCGGTCGGCCTGACTGGTATCTGTATCACCAAATTGGACGGCACCGCCAAGGGCGGCGTCGTTGCCGCCATCGCCCAGGCGCTGCCCATTCCTATCCGGTTCATTGGTGTTGGCGAAGGGGTGGAAGACCTCCGACCTTTCGATGCCGAGGCCTTTGTCGATGCCTTGTTTGCGCGGGAGCCCGCATGATTGAGTTTATCAATGTTACCAAGCACTACCCGGGGCGTCGCCACGTTTTGCGCGAGCTCAATCTGCAGCTCGGAAAAGGCGAGATGATCCTGCTTACCGGCCCCTCTGGCGCGGGCAAGAGCACCTTGCTGAAACTGCTCACACGCTTGGAGGCGGTTAGCCACGGTACCTTGCGCGTCGCCGGGGTAGATCTAGCCACCCTGCGCCGCCGCCATATCCCAGCCTACCGGCGGCGAGTTGGGGTCGTCTTTCAGGACCACAAATTGCTCATGGACCGCACGGTCTACGCCAATGTCGCCCTTACCCTACAGGTTGCCGGCATGTCGGCGCGGCAGCTCGACCATCGGGTGCGTGCCGCGTTAGATAAGGTCGGCTTGGGAGAACACTGGCGCGAATTTCCGGAAACCCTCTCTGGAGGAGAACAGCAGCGGGTGGGGATCGCCCGGGCCATCGTGCACACGCCCGAGATCCTCCTTGCTGATGAGCCAACCGGCAACCTCGATCCCGAATTGAGTAACGAAATTTTAGATATGTTTCGCGATTTTTACCGGCACGGCACTACGGTGCTGGTGGCTACCCACGACCAAGGTCAGGTCGAACGCATGGGATTGCGTACCCTGCACCTTGCCCATGGACAATTGCAGGAGAAAACATGAGCTTCCACGTCCGCTTGCAGGCCCTCGGCAATGCCCGTGATACCCTCCTGCGTCAGCCCATCGCCACTGCGCTCACCATCATCGCCCTAGCAGTAGTGTTTGCTTTGCCGGTCGGTTTGTTTACGGCGTTGAGCAACCTGCAACAGCTCCTCGCCAGTTGGCACAACCAGGCGCAAATTTCTCTGTATCTGCATGATGACGCGAGCCCGCAAGCCATTGCGCAACTCCGCAGCCAGTTACGGCAAAGCCCTGGCGTGGTGGCTGTACGCTTCATCGACAAAGACCAGGCCCTAACCGACTTTCAGCACTATGCAGGAATGACCGCCGCCATCCATACCCTGGGCGCCAATCCGTTGCCGGCCTCCCTGATTGTTGAGCTAAATCCCCTGGCCCAAAGCCCTGGCACTCTGGAGGCACAGGTACAGCAATGGAGTCACGAGCCCATTGTGCGCAGTGCCCAATCAGACTTGAAATGGGTCGCGCGGCTACAGGCGATCGTCGCCCTCGGCACCCGTGCGGTTTACATTTTGGCCATTTTGTTGGCACTGGGCGCGGTCTTGGTGATGGGTAACACCATCCGTCTGCATATCGAGCAGCGTCGTGATGAAATTGAGATCAGCTCGCTGGTTGGCGCAACGAAAGGCTTCATTCGCCGCCCCTTTCTGTACCAGGGCTTGATTCAGGGTATCCTCGCTGGTTTCCTCGCCTGGTTGATTGTGGCCATTGCCTTTGCTGTGTTACAGGCGCCGGTCAGCCACTTGGCCAGTCTCTACGGTACGAACTTCCCCTTACACGCCTTGACCCCAGGCGAGGGGCTTCTCTTGGTCTTCATCAGTGCTGCACTGGGCTGGTTAGGCTCGCTGGTGGCGGTTGGCAGACACCTCGACAATACCGTCTCTTGAAATCTGCAAAGCTCGTCCCAATATGAAAGAAGATTGTTCGAGTAAACCTTTGCCCCTGGCGCTGGTCTATACTGAGGACGGAAACGGGAGACAGGCAATGAACGAATTGGCGGTCATGAACAGGGATTTGGCGAGTGTTGACGGAATGGCGGCATATCTGCGCTTCGTCAATGCGCAGTCGCTCCTGAGCGCCGAGGAAGAGCGGGATTACGCCCAGCGTCTGCGCGAACAGGACGACATGGAGGCAGCCAAGGCACTGGTGCTGAGTCACCTGCGTTTTGTCGTGCGTGTCGCGCGCGCCTACCGCGGCTATGGCTTGCAGGAAGCGGACCTGATCCAGGAAGGCAACATTGGTTTAATGAAGGCGGTCAAACGCTACGATCCCGATCACGGGGTGCGCTTGGTGTCCTTTGCCGTGCACTGGATCAAAGCCGAAATGCACGAATTCATCCTGCGCAACTGGCGCATCGTTAAGGTTGCCACCACCAAGGCGCAGCGAAAACTATTCTTCAACCTGCGCTCCAGCCGCACGGATACGGGCTGGATGAACCAGGCGGAAAGCGCGGCCATCGCCGAGGAGTTGGGGGTAACCCAACACGAAGTGCTGGAGATGGAAGGTCGCATGGCGGGCTACGATTATTCCCTCGACCAATCGAGTGAAGATGAAGAGGGCCACGCCCGTAGCTTTGAGCTTGCGGATCCGGCCGATTCTTCCGTCGATCAGGTCATCGATAGCGACTGGGATCGTTCACGCGAACGGGGTTTGCGTAGTGCGCTTGCGGCCCTCCCGGCGCGCGATCGCTACATCATCGAAAACCGCTGGTTGAGTGACGAGCCCAAAACCTTGCAGTCTCTGGGTGATGAGCTTGGGGTCTCCGCCGAGCGCGTGCGGCAACTGGAAAAGAGCAGCATGAACAAACTGCGGCAACGTCTTCTCGAAAATGTTGCGGCTTGATGCCATCAGTCACTGCGCTGGTTTTTCACATCGATGAGGCAGGGCGTTGGCCTTTGCTTTTGGGTAATTTGCGCAACGCCTTGCGTGCCGACCCAGCGACGAAATTGCGCGTAATCGCTAACGGAGCGGCACCCATCCCCCTGTGGGCCAACGGCCTCTGGCGGCGCGAAACTGCGGCCTTGATCGCCCAAGGGGTAGAGTTTTTCTTTTGTCAGAATAGTTTGGTGGCCTACGAGCTCGATGCCGCAGACCGCCCGGAGGGGAGCCATTTGGCACCTGCTGGAGTCCTCGCCTTAGCCGAGGCACAGCAGCAGGGTTTCGCCTACATCAAGCCCTAGTTTCTGCTCCCTTCTCCCTTTTCTTAGGCAGAGTCATGGGAGGGTTCCTTTGCTAGTCCATCATTTGTGGATAAGCGCTGTCATTATTGTTGTTGCTGGCCTGTTGTGGTGGCTGCAGCGCAGTTATTTTCGTCATTACCCGCACAAGGGATCGTTACCTTTTTACCTGCTGCGGGTGCTTGCGCAGCTCGGCATTTTGCTGAGCATAGTTTTGGCGCTGGCGATCGAGTGGGGCATGCCCAAGGCGGGTTTGCGACTTGCTGGGCACTACTTTTTGGATGGCTTCACGATTAGTGGGGTGAAGATCAACCCGGCGCACATCGTCGCTGCCATCATTATCTTGGCGCTATTGTTGCGCTTGGTGGAGTTCGTCACCCAGCGTCTGGACCATTTTCTCGGCATGTTTTCTCTGGATAGTGGGGCGCGTTACTCCCTGGTTACCCTGAGCAAATATGTTGCCATTATTCTTAGCCTGGCTATTGGTCTGAGCTTGGCCGGTGTGCCGCTCGGCAAGTTTGCGCTGATCGCCAGCGCGCTGTCGGTGGGCGTTGGTTTTGGCCTGCAGACTATGGTGAACAACTTCGTCTCTGGCATTATTTTGATCTTCGAGCGGCCAATCAAAGTCGGTGACTGGATTGCGGTGGGCAGTACTGAGGGTTACGTCAAACGCATCAGTATCCGCTACACCCTGATCTTAACCTTCGATCGTACGGAAGTTTTTATACCGAATTCCGAGATCATCTCTGGGCAGGTGACCAACTGGATGTATTCCAACAATGTATTACGTTTGATGCTGCCCTTCACGGTCGAGCATGAAGCGGACTTGCAACACGTAAAAGAGGTGATGGTGAAGGTGGGGCAGCAGCATCCCGACGTCATGCAGGACGACCCAAGTATCATTCCCCCCTCGGCCCTGATTCTCGACGTAAACACCAACGGCGTCGTGGTCTACCTGCGCGTGTATATCAGCGACTGCAACCTCGCCTTCAACGTGCAGACCGACCTGCGCGCTGGCGTGATGGAGGCCTTGCTCAGCAATGGCGTCCCCGTCGCGCGCCAGCAGCAAGATGTACGCATTCTCAACAGCCACTTCGAGCCCCTGCGTCTGGTAGCAGACGCCGAGGCTTAAAGAATATAGCGGGATAGATCTTCGTCTGCGGCCAGCTCGTTCAAGCGGCCGTCGACATATTCCGCATCAATGTGCAGGGGTTGGCCATCGTGGTCGGGCGCCTGAAAGGCAATCTCTTCCAGCAGGCGTTCCATTACGGTATGCAAGCGACGGGCGCCGATGTTCTCCACCCGCTCATTCACCTGCTGGGCGATCTCGGCAATGCGGCGGATACCAGAATCATCGAACTCCAGGGTAACACCATCGGCAGCGAGTAGGGCGCTGTACTGACGAATCAGGGCATTTTCCGGTTCGCGCAGAATACGTTCCAGGTCGGCGGCCTGCAGGGCCTGCAACTCGACGCGGATGGGCAAACGCCCTTGCAGCTCGGGGATCAGGTCGGCGGGCTTGCTGAGGTGGAAGGCACCCGAAGCAATAAAGAGGATATGATCAGTCTTGACCACCCCGTAGCGGGTGCTGACGCTCGCCCCCTCGATCAGCGGCAGGAGGTCGCGCTGCACCCCTTCGCGGGAGACTTCCGCATTGCTATGCCCGCCACCGCGTGAGGTAACCTTGTCAATTTCGTCAATAAAGACGATTCCGTCTTCCTGAATGCGTTCCAGGGCCAAGCTGCGCACCTCGTCTTCATTGACTAGCTTGGCGGCCTCTTCCTCACATAAGAGCTTGCGTGCCTCGGCAATGGGAATCTTGCGCTTGGCAGTCTTTTGTGGCGCCATATTGCTAAACAAGTCGCGTAGTTGCGCACTCATCTCTTCCATGCCCGGCGGGGTCATGATCTCAACATTGGCCTTGGGTGCCGCCAGCTCGATTTCTATCTCCTGCTGATCCAGGCGCCCCTCGCGCAGCATCTTACGGAATTTCTGCCGTGTGCCCTCGTCCTGCCGTGGCACACTGCTGTCGCGCGGTCCGGGGACAAGGATGTCGAGCAGGCGGTCCTCAGCCAGCTCTTCGGCCCGTTGGCTATTGGCAGACTGACGTTCGGCACGCAACATATTGACGGAGATCTCTACCAGATCGCGAATGATGGATTCCACATCCTTGCCGACATAGCCCACTTCGGTGAACTTGGTCGCCTCCACCTTAAGGAAGGGGGCACTGGCGAGCTGGGCCAGGCGGCGGGCGATCTCGGTCTTGCCGACCCCGGTCGGGCCGATCATGAGGATGTTTTTGGGCGTAATCTCCTTGCGCAACGGGCCTTCCACTTGGGCGCGACGCCAGCGGTTACGCAAGGCAACGGCAACGGCGCGCTTGGCCTCGGCCTGACCGATGATGTATTTGTCGAGCTCCTGAACGATCTCGCGCGGGGTCATCTCACTCATTTTCATGGCAATTCTTCCACGGTACGCTGTTGATTGGTGTAGATGCAAATATCACCGGCAATGCCCAGCGCGTGCTCGGCAATGGCGCGGGCGGGCAGATTACTGTTTTCGAGCAGGGCGCGGGCAGCAGCAAGGGCGTAGGGTCCGCCAGAACCGATGGCAATGATGCCGTGTTCTGGCTCGAGGACATCGCCCTGCCCGGTGATGATCAAACTCTGGCTGCGATCGGCCACCGCGAGCATCGCCTCCAGGCGCCGCAGTACCCGGTCGGTGCGCCACTCCTTGGCCAATTCCACTGCCGCCTTGGCCAGTTGCCCTGGGTGCGCCTTGAGCTTGGCCTCGAAGCGCTCGAGCAAGGTGAAGGCATCGGCGGTGGCACCGGCAAAGCCGGTAAGCACGTCGGGTTCGATGCGCCGTACCTTGCGCGCGTTGCCCTTCATCACGGTGTTGCCAAAGGTGACCTGTCCGTCCCCTGCCATCACCACATTCTCTCCGCGGCGCACCGAGAGGATGGTGGTACCGTGCAGGGTCATTGCTTCACTCATGCGACTGCTCCTTGTTCTTGGCGTGCGGATGCGCCTCGTCATAGACCTGGGCCAGATGTTGATAATCCAGATGGGTATAGATGGCGGTGGTATCAATCTGTGCATGGCCCAAAAATTCCTGGATGGCGCGCAGATCACCGGAAGATTGTAATAAATGACTGGCGGCGCTATGGCGCAGGCTGTGCGGGTGCAGATGCTGCCCCAGGCGCTCGCGTCCCGCCTTGTCGACCAGATACTGCACGCCGCGCACTCCCAACGGGCGCCCCAGACGATTGAGGAAAAGGGCGTTCGCGGTGCTTTCCGGGCGCTGTTGTAAATAGCGCTGTATGGCTTGCCGCGCGACCTTGCCTACGGGCACGATGCGCTCCTTCTTGCCTTTGCCCACAACGCGCAGGAGGCCCGCCTCCAGATGCAAATCGCTGCGCTGCAATTGTACCAGCTCCGACACGCGCAGAGCGCTGGAATAGAGCAATTCGAGGATGGCTTGATCACGCACTTGCAAGAGATTGTCGCCCGCCTTAGCGCCTTTGTCGAGCAGCTCTTGCGCCGTATCGACCCCTAGCCAGTCGGGAAAGTGTTGCTCGCCCTTGGGCATGGGTAGACCACGACTGGGGTCTTCCAGGCGGGGGTTTTGCAGTCGTAACCAGCGGTACCAGGCGCGCAAGGCGGCAAAGCGGCGCCGCAGGCTACGCACGGATACGCCGCGTTGGCGTTCGCGAATCAGAAATAGCCGCAGCTGTGGGGCCTGGATGGCAGCGAAAGAATCGATGTTTTCTGCTGTAAAAAAGGACTGCCAGAGCGCGAGATCTTCACGGTAGGCTGCGACGGAATGAGCCGCCAGCCGTGCCGGCGCACTGCGCAAAAATGCCTCGATCTGCAGGTCGATGTCGCTAGGCATTACTACTGCTGGCAGAACAGCGATGCAGGGCGGCGGAAAACAGGCGGGAGATTTGTTCGAGCAGATCCGTCGCCATGTCCGCGCTATAGCGCTCAGGATCCTGACTTGCCAAAAGAATCACCCCGCGGCAGTCCTGAGCCTGCACGCTGATACTCGCGACCGAGCTGGGGGCGTGCTCTGCCGCGGGAAAATATTGGCGGAGATCGTCCTCACTGAGTTGCACTCCAGCTTGCGCCTCCCGGTCGCCGACCAGGCGTTGCCAAGTGCTTTCGTCAATGGCAATGGCGTCAAGCAAACCAGATTCGGGACAAGCCAACAAGGCAGAGGATTCCACGGCAAAGTCTTCGTCAAGACTGCGGTACAAGGCAGCCACACAAGCATCAGGATTCACTGCCAACAACAACTCGACCGCCAAGCGGCTCAGGTGGCGCCCGAGATCGGATTGTCGCCGCGCCTGGTCAAGGAGATTGTCGACGCAACGCTGCAAATGATCGCGCTCGTCGCGTAGGCGCTGCACCTGGCGTTCGAGTAGCGAGCTAGCAGAGCCAACGCCTAAATGCGGTAGCGTCAGCTCTTGCAGCAAATCCGGTTCGTGTACTAAAAATTCTGGGTGCGCCTGCAAATAGGTGCGGCACTGTGCGGCTGCCTCGTCCTGCATCCTTCAGTCGTCCTCCCAATGCGTGTCTACGTACTGCTCTGCCCCTGCGTGGATCTCCAGTTTGGCAATGAGAGTCGCCAGTTTTTCTAATTCCTCGGGCGCAAGTTTTCCAAGGAAGGAGATCTCTTTTGCCGGTGTTTGCAGATTGTGGGCAATGGCATCCAAAATTTGCTGGCTCATGCGCTTTCTCCTTGGGGAATCCAGGTACCGTCGAAGACCACCTGAGCGGGGCCAATCATGCGCAGATTTTGCCCCGGCCCCGCCCAGTGAATCTCTAGTGTACCCCCAGGGAGGGTGACTTGCACCGCCTCCGCCAACTGGCCCCAGAGCTGTCCTGCCACCACTGCAGCACAGGCATTGCTGCCGCAGGCGAGGGTCTCACCGGCGCCACGCTCCCAGGTACGCAGGCGCAAGTGCGCGCGGTCCTGAATTTCGAGAAAACCGACATTGCAACGCTCGGGAAAGGCAGGGTGGCATTCCAGTTCCGGCCCCCAGTCTCCCACCGGGGCGCTGACACAATCTTCCACCGCCAATAAGAGATGTGGATTGCCCATGCTCACCGCCGCTATATCGAGGCTTTTCCCGCGAAAGGGCAGCTCGTAGTGGATGGCCGGCGCGCTCGCACGAAACGGAATTGCGGCGGGCTCCAGAATGGGCACCCCCATGTCTACTTCTACCAAACCGTCCGGACGAATGGCGAGCAGCATCTGTCCGGCCCGGGTTTCCACGCGAATTTGACCCTTATTGCTGAGACCCGCGCGCCGTACGAAAACGGCAAAGCAGCGGGCACCATTGCCGCACTGGTTCACCTCGCTGCCATCGGCATTAAAGATGCGATACCGAAAATCACAGTCGGGATGTTCGGCGGGTTCCACCAGAAGGATCTGATCACAGCCAACGCCAAAGTGCCGGTCGGCAATCTGCCGACAATCCTGCGGCTGCAAAGAGAAGGACTGGCGTACGCCATCCAGGACCACAAAGTCGTTGCCGAGGCCGTGCATTTTGGTAAAGGCCCAAGCTTGGGCCAGTGTTTGTTTTTGATCTGCTTTTTGCGTCATTGTGCCAGTGTAGCAGGTTGTCGCAGCCTGCATAGAGTCTGCCGACCAGGGTGCAATTGGATTTCTTGACCAACGTTGCGGGAGGGCCTAGTTTTAAACCAACTGGTAGGAATGATTTGGAGGCAAGATGAAGATTGGATTTTTGGGTCTGGGACATATGGGTATTGGTATGGCTCGCCGCCTTCTGAATCCGCAAGACGAGTTGAAGGTCTATAACCGCAGCACGGCAGCTTCAGAAGCGCTGGTAGCCGCTGGTGCCAAGGCAGTCGCTCGCCCTGGGGCGATGGCGGATCGCGATCTCGTCTTTACGATGTTGGCCAACGATCAAGCGCTACGCGACGTAGTGCTTGCGCCAGGGGCTTTGTTGGATAACTTGCCAAAAGGCGCTACTCACGTGTCCTGTAGTACCATTAGTGTCGCTCTTGCTGCGGAGCTTGCCGAGCGTCATGCCGCCGCCGGGCAAAACTTTATTTCCATGCCGGTATTCGGGCGACCGGATGCCGCTGCGGCTGGCAAGCTGTTTCTTGTCGCTGCTGGCCCACAAGATCTGGTGGAACAATTACGCCCGATTTTTCTGCGCATGGGTCAAGATCTTTGGTGGATCGCACCGCAGGCAGAGCTCGCCAATCTGGTGAAACTGAGCGGTAACTTCCTCATTGCCGCAACCATAGAATCCATGGGCGAGGCGATGGCCCTAGTCGAGAAAGGTGGTGTGGACCGCCATGCCTATCTCGATTTTCTTACCCATTCGCTCTTCACGTCGCCAATTCATCGCAATTATGGCAGGCTCATTGCTGACCGCGCCGTACGCCCAGCAGGCGTTGCCGCGCCGCTTGGGCAGAAAGATCTACGCCTGGTTGGGGAAGCCGCAGAGAAATTGGCGGTGCCCATGCCTTTTGCTAGCGCATTGCGGGAACGTTTCCTTGGTCTTGCCGCGCGCGGCGAGAATGATGTCGACTGGGCAGCCGTGGGCGTCGAGGCAGCGCGGGTGGCAGGCCTGCACTCCGCTGCGGGCAAAAGCTGAAGAACGAGGCACCGTGGAAGATCAGAAGCGGCGAGCAATCGTCAGCAAGTCCCGTTGTTGGGATGGCGCGCATTGGCGAGAGCAAGAAGAGAATCTTGTCGAGGAGTTGCCTGTCTCGGTTTTGATTAACGGCGTGACGTATGCCGTTATGTTAGCAACACCGCATGACTTACAGGATTTCGCTTGGGGATTTTTGTGGACCGAGGCCGTTCTGTTTGCGCGAGAAGAAGTTCTGGCATTGGAGATGGAGAGTACGTCCGAAGGCGTTGCCATCTTCCTGCAGTTGACGGCAGAGGCAGCAGCGCGGGCAGAAAAACAGAGACGGAAGCTCCCCGGAGCCAGTGCTTGCGGGCTTTGCGGTCGCCCTGACTTTAGCGGGTTACAGCCTTTTACCCCGCTATCACCGCCCCAAAGCCCCCCGGATTTGGAACGGATTCGCGCGACCATGGCAGAACTCGTGGCGCAGCAATGCTTTCACCACGAGAATGGCAATACCCACGCAGCAGCCTTGCGTTTTCGTAGCGGCAGGATTCTCGTGCGCGAAGACATCGGCCGCCACAATGCCGTCGACAAGGTGATTGGTGCCGCCCTGATGCTAGGCGAGTTGCCAGGTTCGGCAGATGTACTGGCGGTTTCCTCGCGTCTGCCCTTTGAGATTGTGCGCAAGGCGCTATCCTGGCGCATCCCTCTAGTGGCGGCAATATCAGGTATCAGCAGCATGGCACTGCAAATCGCACAACAGAATCATGTGCAACTCGTTGGCTTCGTTCGGGAAGGGCGCTGCACAGTATATTGCGACAGCAGCTCCGATTCGCGAGCATAAAAAAGCCCGGAGCTACCGAGCATCGATTTGGCTGGGGGACGTGGATTCGAACCACGGTTAGCGGAGTCAGAGTCCGCTGTCCTACCGCTAGACGATCCCCCAATTGCGCTGCGTAGGGTAGCGAGTAATCGACCAATCGTCAATTGCATGTATGCGTCATGTATGCGTCTATCACCTTTGGCACTTGGGTTGGTGGCACCGGTCGTAAGCGCCAGATCCATACTCCGACTGGTGACGCCATCCCTGGATGCCCACGAGATCTGGCCGATTTCGACGCGGGATATGCCCCGTCACTGACCGGCAATATGGCGCCATTTGCCGTCCTCGATCGTCTCCTGCAAAGTGCACACCGGCGGGAGCTAAAGGGAGAGTCTTTGCGCCGTCGTCGTGACAGCCACACCATTTACACGGTAATAGTAATTACGCCCCTGGGCACCACGGCCACCCAAATTTGACCCATCGAGGGCACCCAGACATACAATATCGCCGGCCAGAAAGTTCGCTCTTCGGGAGTGCCGACGATCAACAGAATGCGCAAGCACCCTAGGCGCCCTTTTTTGGGACGGAGGATCTCCCCATGTCGCTCCATTTGTGGCTTTTGTATGCGGCCACGGTTTTTGTGATCTCGGCGCTGCCTGGGCCCAACATGCTGCTGGTCATGAGCCATGGGGCCCTCTACGGCTGGCGGCGGTCCACGCCGACCATGCTGGGTTGTCTGACGGCTTTGCTGATGATGATCAGTGTCTCCGTTGGCGGACTAGGGCTATTCTTTGCGGCGTGGCCAAAGCTCTTTGATGGTATTCGGGTGCTGGGGGCCATCTACCTGTTTTATCTGGGCTGGAAGTCCTGGCGGACACGGCGATGTCGCGATAACGCCCTACACAGCGCTTCCGGCGACGGGCGCAAAGATCGGCCTCTGAATCGCTTTTTGACGGGCTTTTGGGTGTCGGCCAGCAACCCGAAGGCACTGCTCTTCACCGTTGCCCTGGTCCCCCAATTTATGCGCAGTCAGGCACCGGTCCAAGGGCAATTTTGGGAATTGGTGCTGACCTTTACCGTGATTGAGTTTTCCTGGTATTCCACCTACTCGGCATTTGGTGCCCGGCTAGCACGCTGGCTGCGGGGCGCGCGTTCCACCCTCTATCTGCGCGCTGGCACGGGTCTGCTCTTTATGGCGCTCGGGACCACCTTGTGGATTTTGGCCCTGCTCCAGCTCCTTCACCGCTGATAGGGGGCGGGTCAGTCAGGCCGTTGCGGACGAAACCTTCCAGGTGCCGGGGGGGGGTGTCCCCAAAAATCGAAAGGACTCAGGAGAATCCTCCCAAGTCCTTGTTTTAACTGGTGGCGCTTCAGGGACTCGAACCCCGGACACGCGGATTATGATTCCGCTGCTCTAACCGACTGAGCTAAAGCGCCATGGCAGGCTGCACATTAAAGCGATTCGCGCTATACCTGTCAACATGAGGTAGCCTCGACCAGCAATGGCGGCGAAAGGAATGCACCGCCGGCTGGCCAACCAGCGCGGACTATCCCGGACAAAAGAACGGCCCAACAGGAAATGCCAGGAAGATCGCCCCGGTATACATCCAGCGCCAAGCATCAACTGCAGGGTAGGCATCGTGATGTAATCCTGAATACTTTTCTCGGTTCCTCCGGGTTTGATCACATCTTCGAAGAAAACGGCGATTCAAGTTTTTCCCACGGCGTGCCGTAGAGGAGGATACGCGACGACTTTATCAGCCGGGTCTCCCGAGTTCGACAGTTCAACGGCAAAAATCGTCAAATTCGTAATGCCACCCCAGCATTCATAGGGGTTTCAGCGCCTATTTTCGAAAACGTCTGTGGTG